>JBDRLZ010000044.1:0-4352 GCA_043812555.1 bacterium | reverse complement strand
ATACTCAAGAATATATTTTATATCGTCAAGATATTGAGTCATTGTATATTCAGAAATATCGCCTTCGCTTTCCCAAACACCTGTCGGGTCAAAACGCGCAACCGTGTATCCTTTTTCAGCCAAGGCTTCGGCTAGTTTAAGAAGACCGTCGTAATCTTTTGAATCTAAATAACCCGGACAAAGGATTGCTAACTTACCTGTCTGTATTTCAGGATAATTAATAACAGCGGTTATATTTTTGCCTTTTGAGTTTTTTATTTTTATTTTATGCATAACAGATCTTATTTTCTGACCGTCTGGGATGATGTTGGAACCAAGATATCAAGGCCCGATTTAATTATAAGAGATTTTCCAAATAATACGTCCCTGAAAATAAATACTAAATATCGCTAAAGTTATAATTACTAACAATATTTCGCCATCATAAAGTTTGAAAAAACTATGGAGAGGCAAAAGATAAATACTTAAAATAATTGGCATTGATAATAAAAACAAAGATTTTTTTAAAAATTTCAATGTCTCATTTTTTTTAGATCTATCCGTTCTAAACCGGTCTAGATTATTTTTTAAAAAAAGAATTAAATCTTTGTCATTGGTAAAAATAACTTCCGCACCTGTCATATTTTTATAAATTTTTCTCAATCTTTCTTTTGTTAAATTTTCCGTATTAGAAAATTTGTCTAAACACTCATCTGTTTTTTTGATTAATTCATCTTCTTCCATGTTTTCAGGACATTTTGTTAAATCATTTTCAAAACTGGCAACCACTAAAAATAGTCTATCTTTTAAATCGCTTAATCGTTTATTTATTATATTTAATTTAAAAATAGTAAAAGTTGCCCCCAAGGCAAGCATAGCTGCAAGGGTTTGTGCAATAGTACTTAATGTGTAAAACCAAATATTTGGATCTATCATAATTGTTCGTTGGGACGATATTTAGACTGCACTAATTTAAGGTATATCTATAATATCACCCTCAATGTATTCTTTTATTTTTTTCTATAACCTATTTTGTATTCAATTTTACCCCTTTTTATTTTATGAGGAACGGGATCGCCAGCAATATTATTTGATAAAACTATTTTTAGTTTGTTATCAATTATTGCTCTCTTTAAATTAGCAGTAATGTCTATAGTAGTTTGTTCAAGACCATATGTAGCTTTCAATATTTCCAAATCGCCTTTATTTATAATATTTTTATAAATTTTATATAATATCAGAGCTAAAAAAATACTTAATAGCAAAGACCAAATTGGTATTTTGTAGTCTAATAAATTTAAAAGATTAGAGATATTTGCAATTTTAAAATTTTTAAAAATAGGTGGTAATAAAAAATTCAAGATAAAAAATATTACAAAAAAGATCCAGTTATCTTTAGCTTTTAAATACTAACTTTGTATTTTAGTATAACAGTTTTTCATAATCTTTTATCTGTGATT
Source organism: bacterium (assembly GCA_043812555.1). GTDB lineage: Bacteria > Patescibacteriota > Minisyncoccia > JBDRLZ01 > JBDRLZ01 > JBDRLZ01. The sequence continues at coordinate 2,913 of JBDRLZ010000044.1, read as the reverse complement.
CTAAACTTGCCGGATTTTACCAATTTAATGCTGTTATAATCTTTTGGATCATTAAATTCAAATTGCCAAATTGAATAAACATCTTCGCCACTTGCTTTATCAAAAAATAAAGTAATAACCCTTTTTTCTGTTTGTTCTTGCCATTGTCTAAATGGATAATAAAGCTGTCGGATAATTACATTTGTCGCACTAAAATTTTTTGCTTCAATAAGCACAATTTGATTTTTGCCCTCATATCCAGCGTCAACTTCAGTCTGCACGCTTGAAACTTTAATAATTTGTTTACCAACACTAAATTCAAAATTGGGTGTATATTTTCTGCCTCGTATCGTAAGGACAAGTGATGGATCTTCTGTAAAAGTACGAATCAAACTTGTAGCATAGGCATAATCAAGATGTTGCATTTCTGAATTACCGATTTTTGCGGTATCTAATTGAAAATCAAGTTTTGAAGAATAAACCACAATCTCTTTTTTAACTTCTGGAATATCAATATAACCTTCGCCCTTGATAATGTTATAATACCCGTTTTTTACAGGAAGCAAAAATAAATTATGTTTTTGAAAAATATCCGGCCGATTTTCTCTGCTGTCTTGTTTGCATAAAATTCGGACTTCTTTTTCGCCTGTTTCTTTAAATTTTTGACAAGCCCGTTTTATCTGTGTTGCAGAAAGTGGAAAGGGCGATTTATCAAAATCGTGATCCAAAATTTTATAATCGTTAAAAATTTTTTTCCAAGATTTGCTGTTTGCCATATTATTTAAATAATTTACTTTTAATATTTCTGTCTAATTCCTCAAATCGTTTAATGGATAAATCTAAATATTTCTTTTCAATATCAATGCCTATAAACTTTCTACCAAAAAGATAAGCAACAATCCCAGTTGTTGAGCTTCCGGTAAATGGATCAATAATTAAATCACCCTTGTTTGTACTAGCAAGTATAATCCTTTTTAGTAAATCTTCTGGCTTTTGTGTTGGATGTTTGCCGAACTTTTTTTCTATTGGTTTTGGCGTTCCCATTGACCAAACCGATCGCATTTGAAGTCCGGGTTTTTTTAATGCATCTTCTGGCCAAGTGCCATTTTTCATTAAATTATAATTGAAAATATGTTTTGCCTTTTTGTCTTTCCTTGCCCAGATAAGTGTTTCGTGACTTGCTGTAAAAAAACGGCAACTTAAATTAGGCGATGCATTTGGTTTGAACCACGCAATATCGTTGAGAACATGAAATCCTGCGACTTGAAGCGCAAAACCGCATTGATAGATTGAATGATAAGTTCCACTAACCCAAATCGTACCGTGTGGCTTCAAAACACGCCTGACTGCTTGTATCCACTCAAGATGAAATTCAAAATCATTTTTTAATCCATTACTTTTATCCCATTCTCCATTATTAACACTCACTTGCCGTCCGGCATGGACGGTAAAACCTCCATTTGAGAGCAAATAGGGCGGGTCAGCAAAAATCATATCAACAGAATTTTCGGGAAGGTCGGTGAGAATATCCAAGCAATTAGATTGATATAACTTAAATTTTGGTTTTTCGTAATATGGTTTTTGCATAACTATTTGAAATAATACTCTATTTTTGCTAATTTCTCAATATATAAAAATCATTTTCAATGACAAAACTACGAGAGTTAGACTAATGGGAAATTATAAAAAACTTTCAATTTTAATGAAATTAATTCTAAAAAATAAATTGCTTACGCTGCAAGAATAGCAAAACGCGCGAAGCTGGACTTCGCGCGTTTTGCGCTGTTTGATGCTCCCCGGTAGGGGTCGCAGGGATTCTGCGGAGCCTGGATTCGAACCAAGATACTCGCCTCCAGAGGGCGATGTCCTACCATTAGACGACTCCGCAATAATGATGCTTATACCCTCAAATATCTGCGAACAGCAACAAAACTAGAAATACCCCCTAGAATAGTTCCAATAATTAAAAGAATTAAAAATATTTGCACAAAATTAGAAACATAATATTCAAAAACATTTATGCCTCCGAAAAAATTCTGAGTAACTTTGCCCAGCCATAAAGTAAACGGGTAAAACAAAGCCATGGTAATAATGGTAGCAATAAATCCGTGCATAATGCCTTCAATAACAAACGGCCCGCTGACAAATTTCCCCGAAGCTCCGACTAATTTCATTACTCCAATTGCCTCGCGTGAAGAATAAATTGCCAGCCGTATAGTATTAAAAGTAACTAAAAGAAAAATCAAAACCAAAACAATACTAATGCTAACACCTAATTTTTTAGCTGAATCCAAAATTTTAGTCAACCGGTCAATAACAACTCTATTTTGATAATAATTTATTTTATCAATAATCATATTTTCTCCAGTTGAAGTAAAGGAATTTTCCAAAAATTTTGCAATACTTTCATACTGAGAAGTTTCTTTGGCTTTTATATTTAAAACCGCGCCCAATGGATTACTTTCTAATTCTTCTAAAGACTGCATAATCAAAGCGTTATCTTTATGCCTCTCTTTAAAATTCTCAAGAGCCTGCTCGCTAGAAATATATTCAACACCTTTAACTTCTCCAAGTTTTTCCACTTTATCTTTTAAAACCAAAATATCTGAATCACTGGTATCAACCTTAAAATATACACTCACATCTACTTTGTCTTGAATCTGAGACAGGGCTGAATTTAAAATAGTTCTGGCAAAAACCAAAGAGCCAATAGAAAAAAGCGTTATAATAGCAATTAAAACAGTGGCAACGGAAATCCAGCCGTTTCTCCAAAAATTTACAAAACCTGCCTTGGTTATTCTTTTAATTTTTGTCCAAATCATAAAAAGTTATAAAACATATCTTCCCTCTTTATCATCGCGAATAATTTTACCTTTTTCAAGTGTAATAACTCTCTTCCCCAATGAATCTATTATCATTTTATTATGAGTAGCC
>JBDRLZ010000043.1:0-11312 GCA_043812555.1 bacterium | reverse complement strand
TAAGCCGTAAGAATACAAAGCATTATCTTTGCAAACCGAAGGGCAGGAAGTTAAGCCGATTTCTCTTGCCCATAAGATTTTGTCATGAGCTTTAATATCTACTGCGTACAAAAAACCAGTTTCTCCTGGTTTAGGTTCTGTGTCTTGGAAATCATATCGCCAATTGTTTTTTAAGATTAAAATATCTTTAACCAAGACAATGGCAAATGGATTACCAAGATATTGCAAGCTGCCTGGATTTTTTGGTCCGGGAAACTCTGAAATGTGCCAGAGATATTCGCCAGTTTCAATCTTAAAGGCAATGGCTTGGCAAGCAAAGTTAAAGCAGTAAAAAATGCCGTCTTCAGAGATTGCTGAAGTGGCCACAAATTCTGACGACTCCTCTTGAGCCTGTATTGGCATTTTTGCCAGCCTGGCAATTTTTGGTGTTTTACTGGTAATCTCAATGTCATCATAGATAAACACCGCATAGGGTCCGACAGTCATACAAACATAATTCTGCCAAACCTGCGGAGCAGTTTGCCAATAATAATCCGGCAAACCGAAATATCCAACAATATCAAATTTCCAGATCCAATCACCGCTTCTTTTATCTAGACACCAAAGCACATTATTAGAATCCAGAACATAAAGTTTGTTGCCAAACAGACATGGCGTGACTTTAATCTCTTCTGCTCCGGTATTAAAAAACCAGGGGCATAATTTTCTCTCCATATCAGAGGCAACAACCCTGCCGTCTGTCAAAGCCAGATAAACCATATGTCCTTCAACAATTGGCTGGCTATAAGCAGAAGTTCCTTCAATTGTCATTGGCTTGTCGTCGAGTTTGGGATTGCGGATTGTTCCAGCGCAGAAGTTATTACCAGTGTTTTGCGGGTCTCTCTGATGAGATGGCCAGTCAACTACCGGAGGAATTGGCTCTTTTGAGCGAACCAAGATGGCGCCTTTGGCTAATTCCAAACTGTCCCAAGGATACTTGACGGCTGCTCCGTCATGCTCCCAGCTAATGTAGTAGCCAGCTGGGTCATTGACTATCATAATTTCACCGCTATCAGTATAGCCGATAACGGTAATCATATGCTGTTTTATTTCGTCTTTAATTTTCATGTCTACGCTCAAGACTAAGGGGTAATTTAGATTTATCTCTTTCTGAACTTCTTCAAAACTCGGGCTCCAGTCTATCAAAGAGTCCAATCCTTGTTTTTGAGCATATTCAACTAATTTAGCCCAACTTGCTCCTTTGCCCTGGATATAAACATATTCGTGAATTTCTGGAACATGGTCGCCGTATGGCTTTGAGATTTTACCATAATATGCAAGAATCATCGCCAAAGATGTTGCGCCACAAGCCTTGGTCCCATCTTCAAAATCATCAGGCGTATCAATAACCTGGTGGACATAGGGCACTGGCAGAAGTTTATCTGCCTGAGCAAAAGAACAGATTAATGTTAATATCAGAAAAGCGGCAATTGCCGCTAACAGCGATTTCATGATTTTGCCTCCAAAAGTTATTCAGATTCTTTTAAGAGTTTAAAGCTTTCAAGCATTAGATGCAGATTCTTAACTGAATCTTTGTGTGTAGGGTATTTAGGCAAAAGCTCTTCAGAAAGAAATGGGATCAAAGTAATCAAAAAGTATTTATTTTTGGTTACTAAGAATGCTTCTATTACATCCAATTCTCCGCCCCACGTTTTGACAATCAACGCTTTGTGTCCTGCTATTTGAATCTCGCGGTCTTTTTTTTGCTTTTCTAAGTCTTCTAACGTAATAAAGTAGGCATTTTCTTTAACCCACTCTTCAAGGGTTAGACTTAAAGCATTTTTACCGGACCTTATAATTACAGCATATTCACCTGTATAAAAGTCTAAATTGCAATCTGGTCTCTCCGGCCTCGGTTTGCTGGCAAAAATAATCTCTTTGGGGTACTCGTTCTCTCCGGGATGGTTAATTTTATCCTCATAAACCACAAAACTTGCTGGATACTTTAAACTAAACCCAGCTTCTTTGTTTTCATAAAGCGTCCAGCCCTTATACTTCTCGCTATCCGACTCTTGCTTTTTTGCCGCACCATAAACCATTGCGCTAATTATAATCAGCGACAAAATAGTTATGATGATGCTTGTTGTTTTTTTACTTAACATGATGCTTAAATCCTCCTTGATTTTATTTAAGCACATTATTATTTTGTTTTCAATGTGCTTTTTATTAAAATCAGCATAATTGGTTTAGGTTTGATTGTCAAGTTTCTTTTCTTGATAAACAAGGATTAGAGTGGTAGACTAAAGGCATATAAATGAAAAAATCCAGCAGAGTGCAAAAAATTTGTATTAGCCCAAAATGGCAGCACCCAGGCGGTAAATTGCGAGAAAAAGGAGCGCATACATTAACAGACGCAGAACTTTTAGCTGTTTTGATTTCAACAGGAACAAAAAATAAACCCGCGGAACAGGTTGCCAGCGAAATTTTGGACAAATTTAATTCTTTCAAAGGCATAGCTAATCAACCGCTAAAAGAATTATTAAAGATCAAAGGTTTGGGCGATGTGAAAGTTTTGCGCATTGCCGCTACTTTTGAGATTGCGAAAAGAATAGTAAAACAAGTATTAAAAAATAATGGGTAAAATTTCTCAAACAACTAAAGCTAGAATTTCTAGCCCGTTTGATTCTTCGGTGCACAAAACAGAGAGATCCGGCGTTGCTGTAGTAATGCACTGGATGAGAAATATTATAGAGCAAAATAATTTAGATATTGGGTTGCCAGATGTAGAAACTGGCGGCTCGGATACTAAGTTTCCAGATACGGTTATTTACAAAACCAGAAGGAGTAAAGAAATTCTTTGTGTAATGGAATTTAAGCCGCCATATTTTGATGTATTTAATGAAACAGAATTAAAAGAACCAGCTTGGAGCAAGGCCAACAAGCGTCATTCTAAATATTTTGTCACTTCTAATTTTCGCGATTTAATTCTTTGGGACACTCAAAAAGTCAATGCCCAAAAGCCAGAAGTAAAACAAATTGTTAATAGATATCATCTTTCTGAAATTCATGATTTAGAATTTCTCGAACAAATAAGATATAAAAATTCCCTTATCAAAGCATTAGAAAACTTTCTTAGAGATCTTTATGAATTTTCAATCGGCAAAAAAGCCGAGCCAAAATTGGCAATAGATGAGCTTCTTGTTTTTAATTTACAAAATAAAATTCAGCGCCTTGCTTATTATTATCAGGATATTATTTATAATCAAGCGCACAAAGACAGCAAATTTGCCAAAGATTTAGCCAGATGGTTTAATGGCCAGGGCTGGAGCTTTATAATAGAAAATGAAGATGATTATTATAAAGCCGCTCGGCAAACTGCTTATCTTTTAGCGAATAAAATTATTTTTTATAATGCGCTTCAGCTTAAAAAGCCGGATAAATTGCCGCCTTTAAGCATTCCGGAGGATATTACTCAAGGAGGCGTGCTTAAAGATAATCTTCAAAGTTATTTTAATGCGGTCTTGAAAATTGATTATGAGACAATTTATACGGCTGACTTTATTGACCAGCTCGCTTTTCCAGAAAACAAAGAGGTAGTTGAAGAAGTAAAAAATTTAATAAAAATTCTTCAAAAATATAATTTTGCCACTCTTGGTTATGATATTATCGGCAGAATTTTTGAACGCTTAATTCCGGATCAAGAACGGCATAATTTGGGACAATATTTTACTAATCCAGATATTGTAGATTTAATTTTAAAATTTTGTCTCAAACATGAAGATGATAAAATAATTGACCCGTCTTGCGGGGCCGGAACTTTTCTTGTTAGAGCTTATCAGCATAAAAAAATATTAAACAAGATGCTTTCGCACGAGAAAATCTTGTCTGGCCTTTGGGGGAATGACATTGCTAAATTTCCAGCGCACCTAGCTACAATTAATTTGGCGATTAATGATCTGTCAGTAGAAGAAAATTACCCTAATATTATCCAGAAAGACTTTTTTGATTTAATTGCTACGCCGCAGGGATTTGAACTGCCGGAAAATATAAGAAAAGCAAAATTAAAATTACTTGGCAATAGAGAAAAAGAAGTAATTTATCCAAAACGATTTGATGCTCTTGTCGGCAATCCGCCTTACACGCGGCAGGAAGAAATTTCAGAAATGAGCAGCGGCAAGACTTATAAAAAAGAGCTTATTGATAAAGCCTTGAATTACGGCAATAATAAAATTGCTGATATTTCGAAACGAGCTGGAATTTATGTTTATTTTTTTATTCACGGAACAAAATTTTTGAAAAACAGCGGCAGATTTGGCTTTATTGTTTCTAATGCCTGGCTGGATGTAGAATACGGCGCTGGTTTGCAGGAATTTTTTCTTAAAAATTATAAGATTATCGCTATTCTTGAATCAAAAGTTGAACGCTGGTTTGAGGACGCGGATATTAATACCTGCGTTGTTATTTTGGAAAAAGAATCTGGTAAAGAATTCTCAAAGCAAAGAGATGAAAATCTTGTCCGCTTTGCTTATCTTTTCAAACCATTGCGATATTTTATCCCAGCGGCTAAAGATATTTGGGAGCAGGAAGTTAAGCGGTTAGACAAAATAGACGGCTTTATTAAAACTATTTTGGCTCATTCTGATTTTTATGAAAATGATGATTTACGGATTTTTCCTAAAAAGCAGTCCGAGCTTTGGGACGAGGGGTTTGATAAAAAAGAAGATAAATATATTGGTTCAAAATGGGGCAAGTATTTGCGCGCTCCAAAAATATTTTTTAAGATTTTGGAAAAAGGTCGAGATAAATTAGTGCCATTAAAACAAATCGCCGATGTCCGCCGCGGCTTCACAACCGGAGCTAATGAGTTTTTTTATGTTGAAGATGTGACGGATGAGATTGAGGACATCACTTTCATTGACATCAAACCTAAAATCAAAAATCTCGGAAAATATAGAACTCTTGAAAAAATCAAAAGGGACAATTTAAGAATTGTTAAAAATTCTAAATCTGGCGCTTATTGGCTGATTGAAGACGAATTCTTAAAGCCGGTGATAAAAAGTCCGCGGGAATGCAAATCAATTGTTGTAAATCCTAAAGATTTGAAATTTAAAGTTTTAATGGTGAATAAAGAGAGACAAGATTTAAGAAGCACTAAGGTTTTTAAATATATTAGATGGGGTGAAGAGCGAGGGTTTAATAAGCGACCAACTTGTGCAAGCAGAAAAAGCTGGTGGGGCTTGGGGAAACAAACCATAGCTGCCATTATACAGCCGATGATTATTTACGAAAGACACATAGTTAGCGAGAACAATAAATATTTTAATGATGCGAATTTAGTAGGGATTTATCCAGAAAAGAGCATATTTGAAGAACCAATAAAATTTTCTTTAATCTCGACTTTTAGCGACATCTTTAGAGAGATTAATGGTATTGCAAGTTTAGGCGAAGGAGCGTTTAAGGCTAACCCTGTATATATGAAACAAATATTTACGTTGAAGTACTTATCAGAGAAGCATAAAAGCTCGCTGAATAAAATTTTATCTACCATTGGACAACGAAATATTCGTTCGGTTTTTGAGGAGCTTGGCGCAAAAAATTCAAAAGATGTTTCTTTGGACAAAGTCAAACCAGATCGTCGGGAATTGGATAAAATCGTAATGGGCGAAATTTTGGGATTAAGCGACGCAGAACAATTAGAAGTTTATCAAGCAGTAATTGACTTGGTAAAATCAAGAATTGAAAAAGCAAAGAGCTTTGGCAAAAAACAAAAAACAAAAACAGGCATTGATATTGATAAATTAGTTAATATTATTTTAGAAAAAATTGGAAATAATACTTTAGGAAAATTCTATAAAGAAAAAATTCTTAGTCAACAAGACTTAACCGTTAAAAAATTACCCGAATTTAAAAACAAACCAGAAATCAAAAAAGGCCTTTTTGGCTGGCAGCTTATATCCGGCAAAAATTCTATTGACTGCAATTCAGAAACCCAAGCCCAATATCTGAAAATTTGGCTAGAAGCAGGCGCTCAATTTATTAAACTGCCAAAAGACGAAGAATATTTAGAAAAAATTACCAATGAGATTAAAAAACTAAAATCAAATATAGATCAAATTATTGAAGATTATCTAGGATATATTTTAGATCAAAAACTCAAAAATCAAATTTTACATCAAGTTTGGCAAGTGATTATTAAGGACTAATTTGGTAGTCAAGAAAATATTATTTTTAATTTAAAGCAACGGGTTTGGCATAAGCGCTTGTTCCCTCAATAGTCATTGGCTGCTCATCGAGCTTGGGATTGCGGATAGTCCCAGCTTTAAAGTCAAGTTTCCCTCAAATATTGACAATAACTAAATTTATACTTATCATAGACAATATGTCTGAAAAAGTTGCTTTAGAAATTAGAGCTGGTACTGGCGGCGAAGAAGCAAAGCTCTTTGCTCAAGAATTGCTAAGAATGTACCAGCGTTATGCTGAAAAACAAAAATGGGCAATTAAAAGCCATGATTTAACTTTGACTATTTCTGGAGAAAATGTTTATAGCAAATTAAAACACGAAGCAGGGGTCCACAGGGTCCAGCGCATTCCAGCAACTGAAAAATCGGGCCGGGTTCACACATCAACCGCAACTGTCGCGGTTTTAAGCGCCCAAGACGCGCCGGAAATTAAAATCAATCCTGTTGATTTAAGAATTGAATCTTTTCGCGGTTCTGGTCCGGGCGGCCAGCACAGAAATGTTACTGATTCAGCAATCAGAATAACGCATTTGCCAACCGGAATTGTTGTTTCTTCGCAAAACCAAAAATCACAGCATCAAAACAAAGCCGCAGCTTTGCAAATTTTAGAAAATAGACTTAAAAACTCGTCTGCTAAAAAATACCAAGATTCTGTTGTTCAAGAAAGGCGCGAACAAATAGGCCAGGCTGAAAGAAGCGAAAAAATTCGAACTTATAATTTTCCTCAAAACCGAATTACTGATCATCGAATAAATAAATCTTGGCAGAATTTGGAACAAATATTAAACGGAAATCTAGAAAAGATTATAGTATGTTTAGAGAGAGGGGGTGAAGAAAAATGAACAATAATCCCGAAACCTTGTCGCCTCAATTCACTGAATTAGAGCCGAACAAAGGTTGGAGGGATCAAACTAAAAATTGGTTCAAGAATAATTCAAGTATTATCCTGGCCGCTGTAATCATTGTTGTTTTGGCTGGCGGAATTTATGCTTATATGCAAAGAGATATATCAGAGCCAAGTTTTTTAGAGAATTTTGCAGCTGAACAAGAGAACGAAATTGTGCCGTTGGAAATCCAAGAAGAGCCAGCTGGCACTGGCGGACCAATTATTGTTTCTCCTGAAGAAGAAGTTTTCTCTGAAACCGCGCAAAAAGGCGACGGTATAACCCACTTAGCCCGCAAGGCCTTGGCTAAGTATCTAGAGAAAACCGGCGGAGATCCAGAGCTGACTAAAGAACATAAAATTTATATCGAGGATTATTTACAGAACAGGACTGGCGAGGATAGTCTTGAAATTGGTGACCAAAAAACATTCTCAAAAAGTTTAATCGAAGAAGCGATTCAGAAAGCTAAGACTTTAAATTCTGAACAGCTTCAACAAATAGCACCTTTTGCGCAAAATGTTAGTTTATAATAGCTCTTTAATCAAAAATCAAAAATTAAATTAAAATCACAATCAAAAGCCCCGCCATTTGGCGGGGCTTTTGTTAGACTTTAAAAATTGCAAGGCTTTAATAAATTCTTTCCAAAAATTAGATTTCATAGTATAATTTTATTATAATATACCTAGAAAGTAAAATCCAGCATCCACAGTCCTGTTCTTAGAGCGTTAGGAGGGGTTGCTCAAGAACAGGACAATAAATACTAGATTTAGCAATCTATTACAAAATCTAATTTATGTCAAGTATTCGGCGAATAACCAAGCAAAACAAAAAGTATCCAAGGCTCTTAAAAGAAATTTTTAAGCCGCCTGTTTTGTATGTCCGAGGCGGATTCAAAAAAGCCGATAATTCAGCAATTGCTATTGTTGGTACAAGAACCCCGACTCATTATGGCAAGCAGGTTGCGCACAAGCTGGCTTATGACCTTGCTCAATCAGGCTTGACAATTATTTCCGGTTTAGCCTTAGGCATTGATACTATTGCCCACAAAACCGCGCTTGAAGCTCATGGCAGGACAATCGCTGTTTTAGGCTCTGGTATTGATGATAAAAGTTTTTATCCTCAAGAAAATAAAAAATTGGCTTTAGAAATTGAGAAGTCAGGCGCTGTAATCAGCGAATATCCGGCTGGCACTTCAGCAAAGCCCGGCTATTTTCCCCAGCGCAACAGAATAGTTGCCGGTCTTTGCTTAGGAACATTGATTATTGAGGCTGGTTATAAAAGCGGAGCCTTAATTACAGCTCACTGCGCCTTAGATCAAAATCGGGAAGTTTTTTGCGTGCCTGGTTCAATTTTTTCAGAAAAATCCGCCGGGGCGAATAATTTAATTAAGCTTGGCGCAAAATTAGTTACCAGCGCTAAAGATGTTTTAGAAGAATTAAACTTAACTCAAACGCTTAAGTTATTTGCAGCAGAAAAAATTATTCCTGATAATAAAGAAGAAGCAAAAATTTTAAAATTTTTAAATCATGAGCCAAAGCATATTGACGAACTGATTAAAAAAACAAAACTTAGCCCGGCTGTTTTAAGCGCTGCTATAAGTATGATGGAAATTAAGGCAAAAATCAAAAACATCGGCGGAGGGAATTATGTTTTAGGGAGATAAAAATTGTCAATAATTGACTTAATTTAAATAAAATACTATCATATCATTATGAACAAGACAAAAAAAATTTATCTTTATCCTGTAAAAATAGAAACTCATAAAGAAGGCGGTTTTCATGTTAAATGCCGAAAACTTCAAGGCGCTTGGGCGGATGGAGACACCATTGGGGAAGCAGTTGATAATTTGAAGGATGTGATTAAGCATATTTTAGAATATCAACGGGAACGAAGGGAAAAGATATTTGTAACAGCGGCTGTTGCAAATAGTCAAGTAAAATTGATTAGTGATCTCAATATTGCTATTTATGCCTAGATTCCCAGCTTTAACTTATCAGTAAGTTTCAAAAAAGATAAAAAAAGCTGGTTTTTATTTTTACAGACAATGCAAGGGAAGTCATGAAATGTGGGTGAGAAATCGCGACGGCAAAGTGGCAATTGTGCCAAAGCATCTGGGTCAGCCCTAATGCTTTCAACAAATTTATTGCCAGCGTCAATATCAACGCCAGCGTCTTTATATGTCAAAGGACTCATTCTAAACACCTCCGTTTTATTTACCCTAATCTTATTCACAAACCCATTATTTGTCAATAATTAAATTTATGCTATGATAAAAATATGCGGTTGGCTCTTGCTAAAATTAAAACTTTATCAGAAATCAATAAAGATATTGCCCAGATATTTTTTGCTTCTAGGTTTATTATTATCATTAATATTTTGGTCGATAAGTTTATTAATTAATAAATAATTATGAACAGTATTTCAAATGTCATGATCAATCTTTATATTCTCGGCGCCCTATTGGCCATTGCTATGATTCTATTGGCCATTGCCGCTAAAAAGAAATGGTTTTAAAAGAATTAAAATGCAATTAGTAATAGTAGAAAGTCCGACAAAAGCAAATACTATATCGCGTTATCTTGGCAAAGATTACGAAGTCGTGGCTTCAATGGGCCATATCAGAGATCTGCCAAGAACTGTTTTGGGCATTGATATTGAAAATAATTTTGAGCCCAAGTATCAAGTCATGCCCAAAAAAAAGCAGTCAGCCAAAGCAATAAAAGACTCTGCTAAAAAAGCCGAGCTTTTAATCTTAGCAACTGACGAAGACCGCGAAGGCGAAGCAATCTCATGGCACTTGCTTGAGCTTCTAAAAGCAAAAAATTATCAGAGAATTGTTTTTCATGAAATAACCAAAAAAGCAATTCAGGAAGCTTTAGAAAATCCAAGGCAGATTAATATGAACTTGGTTGATGCGCAACAAGCCAGAAGAGTTTTAGACAGATTAGTCGGGTACAAGCTTTCGCCGTTTTTATGGAAAAAAGTCGCCAAAAGATTGTCAGCCGGCCGGGTACAGTCTGTTGCAGTGCGCTTGATTGCTGATCGGGAAGAAGAAATCAAAGCTTTTAAGCCCCAAGAATACTGGAGCTTAATCGCTGAATTCAAAGAAAAGTTTAAAGCTAATCTAATAAATCAGAAAATTGAGAATAAAAAAGAAATTGATAAAATTCTTGAAGATTTAAAAAACGCAGAATATAAAATTATTGATATTAAAGAGAAAGAAGTCAGGCGCAATCCACTGCCCCCATTTACTACTTCAACAATGCAGCAAGATGCGGCTCGGCGTTTGCATTACTCGGCTAGACAAACAATGATGTTCGCCCAAAGGCTTTATGAAAAAGGCCATATTACTTATCACAGAACCGATTCTCTAAATTTATCTCAAGATTTTTTAAATCAGGTGCAAAAATTTGTTGAACCAAATTATCTAGAAATTAAAAAGTATAAAGCAAAAAAAGGCGCGCAAGAAGCGCATGAAGCAATCCGGCCGACAAAGATTTCTCGCAAGATTGATGATAACTTATATAATTTAATCTGGCAGAGAGCGATTGCTTCGCAGATGAAGCCGGCAATTTTAGATTCTGTTAGCATTGATATCCAGGCAAAAAATTATATTTTTAGAGCTAATGGCCAGCAAATTAAATTTGACGGATTTTTAAAAATTTATCCAATGCTGATTTCAGAAAATATTTTGCCGAAATTATCTCTTGACCAAATTATTAATTTATTAAAACTTATTCCAGAACAGCATTTTACTCAGCCGCCTCCAAGATATTCTGAAGCGAGCTTGGTTAAGACTTTAGAAAAAGAAGGCATTGGCCGGCCGTCAACTTATGCGCCGATTATTTCAACGATTCAGCAGAGAGGCTATGTTCGAAAATTTAAAGGCCGGTTTTATCCGCAAGAAGTCGGCATAATAGTTAATAATTTATTAGTTGAACATTTCCCAAAAATAGTTGATATCAAATTTACAGCTCATCTTGAGGAAGATTTAGATAAAATTGCTCAAGGCGAGCAGAAATGGCAGCCGGTTATTAGAGAATTTTACGAGCCGTTTGCTGAAAATTTGGAGAAAAAATATGAAGAAGTTAAAAAGTTTACTGAAGAAACAGATGAGAAGTGCCCGGAATGCGGAGAGCCGCTTATTGTGCGCATGAGCCGATTCGGCAAATTTTTAGGCTGTTCCGGATTCCCCAAATGCCGGTTTACA
>JBDRLZ010000042.1:0-12107 GCA_043812555.1 bacterium | reverse complement strand
AATTGTGAAAACAATATAGTTTTGCCAGACTTGCGGCGATGTTTGCCAGTAATAATCAAGGCCGATATCACAGTTGCCAAGAACTTGGCCTGTTTTCTTGTTCAGGACCCAAAGCACATTATTAGAATCCAGAACATAAAGCTTATTGCCAACCAAAGCTGGCGTCAGCTTGATTTCCGGAGCTCCAGTATTAAAAAACCAGGGGCATAATTTTCTCTCCATATCAGAGGCAACAACCCTGCCATCTGTCAAAGCCAGATAAACCATATGTCCTTCAACAATTGGCTGGCTATAAGCAGAAGTTCCTTCAATTGTCATTGGCTTGTCGTCGAGTTTGGGATTACGGATTGTTCCAGCGCAGAAGTTATTGCCAGTGTTTTGCGGATCTTTTTGATGAGATGGCCAGTCAACTACTGGAGTTATTGGCTCTGGCGGATGAAGTGTGATATATCCCTTAAGTTTCAATTCTTTAAAGGTATATTTAACTTTTGCGCCATCATATTCGTAACTGTAATAATATCCAGCTGGATCATTTGCAACAATGATTTCGTCTGTATCTGTATAGCCAATAGCTACCATCATGTGGCCTTCTTTATCAAGAAGTCTAGTGCTCAGAATTATTGGATAATTCAAATTTATCTCATTCTTGATTTCGTTAATGTCTGGGCTAAAATCTTTCCATCCGCTTATCTCATATCTTGTCGCGTACTCAATGATCTTATCCCAACTTGCCCCTTTGCCCTGGATATAAACAAACTCATGAATCTCCGGCACATGATCGCCGTATGGCTCTGATATTTTGCCATAATAAGCAAGTATCATTGCCAAAGAAGTTGCTCCGCAAGCTTTTTTGCCGTCCTGAAAATCCGTGGGTACATCAAGTGTTTGGTGAATATAGGGCACAGACAAAACTTTATCAGCTTGAGCAAACAATGGCCAAAGCAGTAAGCAAGCGGCTATTGCCGCTATAATGCGTTTCATGATTTTTTACCTCCGTAAAAAGTTATTCTGGTTTTTCTATCAACTTAAAGCTTTCGAGCATTAAGTACAAAGTTTTTAGTGAATCTTTATGCTCGGGATATCTAGCGATTTCTTTTTCATTGAGACGGGGAATTAAAACAAAAGAAAAATATTTATCTTTTGTAACAAAATGGACATCCCACGAATAAAGTTCCCCTATATCAGACTCAACCAAAAGAGCTTCATATTGATCAACTTTCAGTTGTTGTTTTTTTTGTCTTGAGATATGCTTCAGTAAATTAGGATGAATATTCTTTTTCATCCATTCATCAAGGCTTAAACCTAAAGGGTTATCTCCAGAATTTACAATAACAGCATATTCACCCGTGTAAAAGTCTAAACTAGAATCTGGTCTTTCCGGTCTCGGCTTGCTGGCGAAAATGATCTCTTTCGGATATTGGTTCTCTCTGGGATGCTCTATTTTATCTTCATAAACAACAAAAGATTTTGGGATCATTACACCAAACCCAGCGTCTTTGTTTTCATAAGGCACCAAATCTTGATACTTCTCGCTATCCGAATCTTTTTTCACAGCCGCAGCATAAACAGCAATGGCAATAAAAATAATGCCAATAATGCTGAATATGATTGTGATAATGCTTTTGGATCTCATAATACTAATTTCCTCCTTTAAATTAGCACACTGCTATTAAATTTTCAATGTGCTTTATGCAATTACTCAAATAATAGCATTGTTCGTGTTAAAGTCAATGATTGCGGTTTGGCAAAAGCAGTGATATAGTTCAAATAATGAAAAACTTAAAACATAATCTTGTTTGTCTTGGCGGCGGCACTGGTCAGGCCGCAGTTTTAAAAGGCTTAAAAAATAAAAATTTTAATTTAACCGCTATTGTCGCGGTGACAGACAATGGCGGCTCTTCCGGGCGAATTAGGCGCTCAATGGGCATACCCCAGCCAGGCGACAGCCGCAACTGCTTAGTTGCTGTTTCTAATCCAGAAAATATTTTAACCAAGCTTTTTGAATACAGGTTTTGCCAGGGCGATTTGCAAGGCATTAATTTGGGCAATTTAATTATTGCGGCTTTAACCAGAATTTTCGGCGATTTTGGCGAAGCAGTTGCTTTTACTAATCAAATGCTGAAAACAAAAGCCCAGATTTTGCCGGTTTCAAATCAAAGCACGCAAATTTGCGCTGAGCTTCAAAATAACAAAAAAATAATCGGCGAATGGGAAATCATTTCGCGAAAAAGCAAACTAAGAATTAAAAAAGCTTATTTAAGAAATAAAATTTTTGCTTTTGTGCCAGCTTTGCAAGCAATAAAAAAAGCAGATTTAATTATTATTGGCCCGGGGTCTTTTTATACTGCCTTAATTTCCAACTTATTAGTTTCTGGCATAAAACAAGCAATAAAGAATTCAAAAGCAAAAACTTTATATATCTGTAATCTTATGAGTCAGCCAGGCCAGACAACTGGGCTTGGCGTTAAAGACCATGTTTTAGAGCTCGAAAAATATTTAGACAAAAAGCTTGATTATATTTTGGTAAATAATAAAAAAATTTCTAAAAAGATTTTAGATATTTATCAAGAATTTAATTCTCATCAAATTATTCTTGATTTAAAAGACATTAGAATTATTCAAGCGTCTTTGGCGCAAAATATAATTGGCGAAGCAGTTCGCAAAGACAAGCGCTCTGGCAAAGCTTTTAAAGAGTGGTCGCTTTGGACGCATATTTTACGACATGATTCAGAGAAATTGGGCGAAGAAATCGCGAAAATCTTGACTAATATTAAGAAATAAGATAGTTTAGAGATAATAATTTTTTGAGGAGGTGTTTATGCAAAAACAGATTAATTTAAGAATTCATCATTTTTTTGATATTATTCGTGCTTTTGGCAAAGACGAAAAGATGATGCCAAATCCTCGCGGCCATTCTCTTCATGAAATTGCTGAATTAGTTAGATTAGATCCTGATTTAAAAATAAAAATAGTTCTTGATTGCGACAGCACTTGCAAGGGTTGTGATTATCTTGAAAACAATCATTGCAAAGACAGAATAGATCACAGAAAAGACTTTATTTCTAAAGAAGAATTTAATAATTATATTGACAAGCGAATAATGGAGAAATGTCATATTGGCGAAAATGAAGTTTATGTGTCTCAAGAGTTGTGCCAAGATAAAGCAAAATTATATCTTAATAATATAGATTTTATCTATGCGGGCAATGATGATTGGCATACAGAATTAAGAAGAGAGCACTTTATAAAGGGGCTTAAATATTATAAAGAGTTGCATAATTTATAATAAAAACAAGGGAGCGAATAAATTCGTTCCCTTTTTAGATTTTTATTTTTCGGACAAAAAAGAACTGTTTCTATAGAAATCATTAACTTGGCTAATAAGGCCCCTAACTCCAAGATCTTGCATAAGAGAAAATATCCCTTCTCGGCTGTTTATTATTTTTCTGCGAGCTTCAAGAAGTTGTTTTATGGCTTCTTCGCGAGAAATTAGATTATATCTAATCATAGAGCTTAGCTTAAAATCAGTTTCAGTATAGCCAAGTATGCCATAGTAAAACAAATCTTTGAAAGATTCAATCATGCAATCAAAATGCCAGCTTCTTTCAGGCCTTTGCCAACCCAGCCTTTCTTTAACGATTTTTTCATACTTAGAAGGAATATTCGGAATATAATCTGTGAAATCAAAATATCTGATTTCTGGATATAGTCTAAAACCCTTTTTGCCGGAAAGTTGAGTCTCGTGGCAATGTTCATCATCAATCATTATGGCTTCTAAACTATCACCTTGATTATATAATGGGTTTTCGTTCAAACCAATTAGCAAACCCTCTTTTTCACTTCCATCACTTTTTGCTTTCATTAAAGCGGCTTTAAATGGTGCAAGCTCTAAATAAGAAGCAGAGCTAACAAACTTAGAAATATTTTTATTTTTTCCAAGCTCAAACATTTTGCCGCTTATGCCAATCCGACATCCTGCACATAATGCTACCCTGACCATGGCCGAATCTGGTCTAGATAATAAAGCAGCTAGGTTATTGCGAAATCTAGGCAACATCTTTTCATCATGAAATTGCATTAACTCGCTACCTAAAATTTTCTCTGATCTTTTAAGATTTTCTTGAGCCAGCGGGTGCACAAAACCAATTTTATTATGGTTAAATGCAACGACTTTCTCGGGACCCAAATTATCAACTAACCACATCCAGGTATATAAGCTGTCTTTACCGCCACTCACCGTAACACCAACTTGCTCTTCATCTTCTAAGCTTAAATCTGCAATTAATTGTTGTTCACCAAGAAATTCGCGTTCTTGATGATTAAGGCAAAAATTACATGTTGGATTATTATCAACAGAATAAAATCTTGCTCCTGCGTAATTTTCTGGAATTACGCATTTACTGCAACCAATTGGTAAGCCATGGGTAATTTTTAGTTTCATTTTAAGCTCGTTCTCTCCTTAACTAATAATAAATTGTTAAAAAACTATGTATTCATAACAGTAATTCAATACAACCCCTTTGTCAATGATTTGTAAAAAATTTTTATTTTAGCAGTTCGCAAAGACAAGTATAGCAAAATATTGACTAATATTAAGAAATAAGATAGTTTAGAGATATAAAAATTAGGAGGTGTTAGATTGTTATTTGAAATTTTAGGAGATGTGCCAGAAAAAATATCTCATGTTTTATGGGATGTTGATGGCGTCAGGACATCAAAAGACGAGGTCCCCTTAAGGGTTACTGATTGGACAATAAAGTTGTCTCAACAAGGTGTTCGTCAAAGCTTTATCACTGGCCGCGATGCGCAATGGCTGGTTGATATGGAAATCAAGCCGTTAAAGAAAGCTGGTCTAACAGAGATGCCGAATTCTCTTTGGATGCCAGAGCTGGGCTTGGTGAATATTGATTTTGAAAGCGAAAGATTCGAGATAAATTCAGAATTTCAAGGTCATCCTCTTTTGCGTCCAGAAATAAGATACGCTTTATTGTGTCTCTCCCACAATCAATATACAACATGGCTGTGGAGCCATGGGCAAGATGTTCCAGAAGACTATTATCTGGCCAAAGACGCTAATGGCGTGATGTTGCTTATTTCCAGAACAACAATAAACATGCCATTAAGAAATTATATTTGGTCAGAATACAAGTTGGTCTGCGGAACTTATGAGATTTTGCGTGACGAAAATGGCGATAGTCTCGAGGCAGATCCAGCAAATGACGCCAAGATTGTTGAAAAATATATTGATAGTTTTGGCTTGGCAAAAGACATAAATATTTTGACTGTGTCAACAGCAGTCAGTCTTTGGCCAAAGGGCGTAGACAAAACTTGGTCAGCGACTACGGCTATTCAAGCGTCTAAGATTCCACTCATTCCACTCGAAGAAACCATTGCTTTTGGGGACAGCGTGTCAGATTTTCCGATGTCCCTTAACGGCAAAATCGCCTTTGCTTTTGTCGGCTTGGAAGAGCAATGGGATCTGTTTGAGAAAAGTGGTATCAAAGCAAGTGTTGTTTTCAAAGCAAAATCAGGGCACAAAGGCCCCGAAGTTGTTTTGGAAATATTAGAATATGTTTTATAATAAGCAAAACCACAAGAGCGGACTTGAAAAAGTTCGCTCTCAATTTATTTTACTGCTAATTCTAATCCCATTCGATGCTCTTTTGGCTCTAAAGAAATAATTTTAAATTTATATTGCTTGCCGATTTTTAAGTTAATGCCTTCTGGGAACTGGGAAACATGAGCCAGTCCGTGAATATCTTTGTCAAGCTGTATAAAAACACCAAAATGGTCAATTCTAATTGCCTTGCCCTTAACTTCCTGGCCGATTTTATATTTTTTTTCAACATTTTTCCATGGATCTTCCTGTAAGTCTTTTAAAGATAAAGCAATGCGGTTATTGTCCAAACTGATAATTTTTGCTTTGACTTTGTCGTTGACTTGAATCAGATCGCTTGGATTTTCAATTCTTTGCCAGGATAATTCCGAAATATGAATAAGCCCCTCGGTTTCTTTAGCAAGCTTTGGCGTTTTAAACTTGATAAAAGCGCCAAAATCAGTCACGCCGCTTATTTTGCCATTAACAATTTGGCCTAATTTTAAGCAATCTAGCGCTTTTTGGAACTCGTCAGCTTGGGCCGCTTTTTCAGAAACAATTAGTTTTTCTTTTTCTTGGTTTAAACTAATTATTTTAACTTGAAAATTATGGCCAATATATTTTTTAATATGGGTTAAAATTTGGGCTTTATCAGCCTCAGGCACTCGCGGATAATGCTCAAAGCTTAATTGAGAAACTGGCAAAAAGCCGATTGTGCCGCCTATTTCAACTATTAATCCGCCTTTATTAGCGTCTAAAATTTGCGTTGTGATTATTTCATCGCGCCATAATTTGTTTTCCAGGTCCTGCCAGACTTTTTCTTGGCCAGCCAGCCTTAAAGATAATTCAAAATAACCATCTTCGTTTTCTAGTTCTAAAACATTTGCCGAAGCTTCATCGCCAATCTTCAGGTGCTCTAAGGTGCTTAAGCCGTCATAAAGCTCCGGACCCCGGACAACACCTGTGCCCAAAGGTCCCAGATCTAAATAAACTGCGTTTGTTCCGATTTCAATAACCTTGCCAAAAATCAAATCGCCAATTTTTGGCATTTTCGGCGAACTTTTCTTTTTTAATAATTCCTGCATTGTTTTGCTCATACAGATATGCTATCATAAGATAATGATTATTTCAAGAAAAGACAATATTATTAAAATCCGCGCCAAAGAAGCGAGCGTAGAAATTGGCTTGTTAGAAATTAAAATTGACGATTTTGTGATTAACAGCCCAGGAGAATATGAAATTAAAAATATTTTTGTTGAAGCGATTAACCCGGAAATCTGCCTGATTATGTTAGAAAACACAAGAATTTGCTGTTTAAATAAAAGCAAACTAACTGATAAAGAGCTGGAAAAAATCGGCAATATTGATATTTTATTGGCTGACAATAAAGATTTAGCAAGCGAAATTGAGCCAAGCTTGGTTATTTTAAAAAAAGACATTGATAAAATCTCGATCAAAAAAAGCGATTTGCCAAAAGAAGGAACTAAAATATGGAAACCATAGAAAAAAAAATCATTCTTTGGGTTGCAGTCAGCGCCTCAATGGTTATTGTTTTAATTATTTGGCTGATGTCTTTGAAAAGTTATAATTTTTCAAAATCAAAAGAGCAGGTTCAGGGACTCAAAGATCAAGTTCAAGAAAAAATTCAGGAAATTGACATGCCTGATTTAAACCTAGATGCAACGCCAGAAGAACCACAATTAAAACTGCCCTTAGAAGAATAATTTTATGCCCAATATCGGCAAAATAGAAAAAAGAGAAATAACCCAAGAAATGCAAGAGTCTTATTTGGACTATGCAATGTCAGTAATTATCTCTCGGGCATTGCCCGATGTTCGCGATGGCCTAAAACCTGTTCACAGAAGAATTTTATACGCGATGCATCAAATGGGCTTAAATTCAAAAGCTAAATTTAGAAAATCAGCTACTGTTGTTGGCGAAACAATGGGCAAATATCATCCGCACGGCGATTTAGCGCTTTATGATTCTTTGGCTAGAATGGCCCAGGATTTTTCTATGCGCTATCAATTAATTGACGGCCAAGGAAATTTTGGTTCAATTGACGGCGATTCTCCGGCGGCAATGCGCTATACAGAAGCGCGCTTAAAGCCGATTGGCGAAGCTTTGCTTTTAGACATAGAAAAAGAAACAGTTGATTTTGGCCCTAATTACGATGGCTCGCGTCAAGAGCCGCTGGTTCTGCCAAGCCGAATTCCCCAGCTTTTGCTTAACGGCTCAATGGGTATTGCTGTTGGCATGGCGACTAATATTCCGCCGCACAATTTAAGAGAAATTATTGAGGCAGTTATTTTATTAATTAATAAGCCAAAAGCAAACATAGAAGATTTGATGCAGTTTGTTCAGGGCCCTGATTTTCCGACTGCTGGCGCGATTTATGATATTCAAGCTCTTGCTGAAGCTTATACAACCGGCAGGGGCAGCATTATTGTTCGGGGCAAAGCCAATATAGAAAAAAATAAAATTATTATTTCAGAAATTCCATATCAAGTTAATAAAGCCAGTTTGGTTGAGCATATTGCCAAACTTGTTAAAGACAAAAAATTACAGAATATTAAAGATGTCCGCGACGAGTCAGACAGGGAAGGCATGCGCATTGTTCTTGAATTAAAAAAAGATGCTTTCCCTCAGAAAATTTTGAATAAACTTTATAATTACAGCGATTTGCAAAAAAGTTTTCACTTTAATATTTTAGCTCTGGTTGATGGTCTGCAGCCGAAAATTTTGTCTTTAAAAGACATTTTAGAAGAATTTATTAAGCACAGGCGAAAAGTAGTTGTCAGGCGCACTGAATTTGAATTAAAAATCAATCAAGCCCGTTTGCATATTTTAGAGGGCTTGCAAAAGGCCTTAGACCATATTGACGCGGTTATTAAAACAATCAGGCAGTCAGCTGATAAGCAAGAGGCCGCTAAAAATTTGATTAAACAATTCGGCTTAACCAAGCTCCAAGCCGAGGCGATTTTAGAAATAAAACTGCAGACTTTGGCCGGTCTTGAAAGACAAAAAATAGAAGACGAGCTTAAAGAAAAAATAAAATTAGTTGAATATCTGAAAAGCTTATTAGCCGATTCTAAAAAAATTGACAAAGTTATAATTGAAGAACTTGAAGAAATAAAAGATAAATTCGGCGATGAACGCCGAACCAAAGTCTATAAAGGCAAGGTTGCTGAATTTTCTGAAGAAGACTTGGTCCCCAACGAGAAAACAATCATTGCTTTAACCCAAGACGGCTATATTAAAAGAGTTAATCCTAAAATTTATAAAGTCCAAAAACGCGGCGGCCGCGGTTTAGTTGGCATGCGCACAAAAGCCGAAGATGTGGTCTTGAATTTTCTTTCCTGCAGTACGCATGATAGTTTATTCTTTTTTACTAATAGCGGCAAAGTTTTAAAATTAAAAGCCTTTGAAGTGCCCGAAGGATCCCGCGTTGCCCGCGGCAGGGCGATTGTTAACTTTTTGAATCTGCAAAACAGAGAAGAGGTTTCAGCCTTAATAGCTTTGCCACAGGCCAAGTATTTGGTTATGGCAACGCAAAATGGTATAATTAAAAAAACCAAGTTTGAAGCATTTGAAAATATAAGAGGCTCTGGCCTGATTGCAATCAAGCTTAAAAAACACGATGAGCTTAGATGGGTTAAGGCGGTCCAGGACAATGACGAAATAATTTTAATTACTGCCTTGGGCCAGGCTATTAGATTCAAAGAAAGCGATATTAGGCCAATGGGCAGAAGCGCGGCCGGGGTTATTGGAGTTCGGCTTAATAAAGATGACTTAGTCGTTACAATGGATGTGATAAGCTCCAAGCTTCAAAATCCAAGCTTTAAGCTCTTAACTATCACAGAGAACGGCTATGGCAAGAGAACAGACTTAAAGCTTTATAAAATACAGAAAAGAGGCGGCAAGGGCATTAGGGCTATGAAAGTTAATAGCAAAAACGGCAAATTAGTTTCAGCCTTGATTATTGATGATAATATCAAAGACTTAATTGTGATTTCGCAAAAAGGCCAGATTATTAGAATGCAAACACAAGGAATTTCTCAAATGGGGAGATCAACCCAAGGCGTTAGAATTATGAGATTAAACAATGACCGAGTTTCTAAATCCGCAACAATTAGTTAATCAGCTTAATATAAAGCCAGGCATGAGAATTGCTGATTTTGGCTGTGGTTCGGGCAATATCACAATTATTCTTGCCAGACTTGTTGGTTCTGATGGCGATATAATCGCTATTGATGTTCAAAAAAGCGCCTTAGAAAGCGTTAAATCGCGGGCCGATTTAGAGAATTTAAGCAATATTAAATTAGTCAGGGCTAATTTAGAAACAGCCAATAGCTCTGGATTAGAAGATAATTCTGTTGACTTAGTTTTATTAGCTAATATTTTATTTCAGTCGCCGAATCAAAAAGCGATTATTCAGGAGGCTGAAAGAGTTGTTAAAGAAAACAGCTGCATAGTTGTTGTTGATTGGCTGAAAACAAAAACGCCTTATCAAACCTCGCCAAAAAAAATAAAACAAATGGTTGGTTTGAAATTTGAAAAAACAATATTAGCTGGCGATTATCACTTTGGCTTGGTTTTTAGAAAAGCATGAGAAAAATAATATTTTATATTATTGGTTTTTTACTAATACTCTGGTTTATTTTTATTATTATTGGACTTTTTAGTTCAAAAAAAGAGAATTTTTCTCAACTCCCAACTCCAAACTCCCAACTCCAAACTAATTTAATTTTATTTTACAACAAAGACTTGATCCAGACTCCGCCGGCAAGCTGGCAGGAATTTATGGATATTAAAAACGGGGCCATTGGCACTGCTGATAATATTAAATACGCTCCGGAAATTCTGGTTTTACTAATGCTTGAGCAGGGTGTTGATTGGCCTGATTTTGACAATAATCTTGGTGAAACAGCTTTAAAGTTTTATACCCAGTTTGCTGATCCAAGTAAAAAAGTTTATACTTGGAATGAGAGTAGAGAAAATTCTTTAATAGAGTTTGCTCAAGGCAAAGTCAGTATAATATTTGCTTATGAGCAGGATAAAGACATGTTTGCGAATATTAATTTTGGTTTAGCCCGTTTTCCAGTTATTGATATAAGCCAGTTGAGCCCAGAACTGCCTGATTTGTCTGAAAGCGAAAAAGCAGTTTTAGCAGAGATGATTGAGGGTGTGGCAAATGGGAGAAATAGCGTTGAAGATGCGATTTCTGAAGGCGCAGGGCTAATTAGAGAACTACAAAAATAATTTTCATGCTAAGATATTTTATTCTAATAATTTTATTAATTTCTGTGGCCTTGCCTGTTTTTGCCGCTGGTCTTGTGCCGTGCGGCGGCGAGGGCGAAAAAGTATGCGAACTTGCTGACCTTTTTATTTTAATCAAAAACATCATGAACTGGCTAATGCTTTATGGCGGCATTTTTGCGACTCTGGTTATTGCCGGCGGCGGGATTATGATGCTTATTTCACGAGGCAATCCAGGTCAAATTACTAAAGCCAAGATGTGGATAACTTATGCTGTTATTGGTCTATTGTTAATTTTTACTGCCTGGCTTATAATTAATACTATAATGACAGTTCTTGGTTATCAAGAATCAATATTCGGAAAATGGGAAACAATAGGCGATGAAACAATTAATAAATAAAAACATGAAAAAAATAATTTTTGGCTTAATATTAATATCTTTTCTAATAATGCCAGTAGTTGCATTGGCCGCAAGAGATTGCACAACGCCCTGTGATGGCATAATTGATGATCCCAATACGACTATTGACGAACACGCAGATTGCATCACTCGTTGCGAAAATGCTCTTATAGCTGGTAAAGAAGAAATAACTAATCTAGTTATCACTATTACTAATTGGTTCGCCGGAATAGTTTTTGCCATTGCTGTAATTATGATTATCTATGGCGGAGTCTTGTATATCACAGCGGCTGGGTCTGAAGATCAAACAAAAAAAGCCCAAAGCTTATTAACTTATGCAGTAATTGGCATTGCTGTCGCGTTATTAGCCTTTGGCGCTCAAGCATTAATTAGCAGCTTCTTAGGAATGGGAAGCGTAAAATAATATGAAAAAAATAATTTCAATATTAATTTTATCTTTAATAGCTTTTGTTTTTACCCAGCCTGCTTTAGCCGGTGGGCTTGAAAATTGCAAAAAATGTTGTGAAAAGATTGGTGCAGGGGCTAGTGCTTGTTCTAGTGCTTGCACAAGCGGTGATGCCAAAACAAACTTCGCAGACAAATTAACAATCTGTCAAGAACAATGCGACAAAATAACATATACTGATCCAGCAATACAGCAAACAGCTAGAGCAAATTGCAACTCCTGCTGCTCTTCTTTGGGCTATGCCTATGGCTCGCCAATAACAAATTACCAGCAAATATCTACTTTAATCTCAACAATAACCCGTTGGTTTCAAGGCATAGTTATGGCAATAGCAATTATTATGATTATTTACGGCGGAGTCTTGTATATCACAGCCGGCGGATCT
>JBDRLZ010000041.1:0-5702 GCA_043812555.1 bacterium | reverse complement strand
ATCAGTCTTTTTGTTTCTGTGATTGTCAGCATCTGGTCTTTGGCAGATTGGCAGGCGCGCTTATTTGGCCCTCTTGGCAATCCCGGATTTTTAGCCTGCTATTTATTGTTTCACATATTTTTTGCGCTTTATTTAATTCTCAAAGACAAAAATATTTATTGGAGAATTTCTTATATTCTAATTTTAATTTTTAATTTTATTGTGTTGTATTTTACCAGCACGCGCGGCGCTTATTACGGACTTTTTGCCGGGCTTTTACTTTTTGCTTTTTTGTTTATTTTAAAAAAGTCAAAAAAAATCGGCATTGTTTTATTAGCCATATTTATTTTAATCGGCAGTTTAGGCGTTTATTGGCAAAGAGATAGATTTTTGAAAACAGAAGAAGCCAGAATGGTCTCTTGGCGCATTTCTTGGAGCGCTTTTAAAGAGCGGCCGATTTTAGGCTGGGGGCCTGAAAATTATATTTTGGCTTTTGCCAAGCACTATGACCCTAATTGGCCAATAACAGAATGGTTTGACAAAGCCCATTCTAATTTTTGGGAATTTAGCGTAACAACCGGAGCCTTGGGTTTATTAAGTTATTTATCTTTATTTATTGTTTCAGGTTTTTCGCCGATTTTAATTGCCTATTTTATAATGCAGTTATTTTGGATTGACACAACAGTAACCCTGATGCTATTCTTTATAACACTGGCCTTGTGCGAAAAGAAATTTTTTAATCTATTTCGTGAAAAAAAACAAACCAAAAATTGATTATAATCTATGTATTCACTGCGGCACTTGCGCTGCAGTCTGCCCGCAGCAAGCGATTAAATTTGAAGACAACAAGCCAAAAATCAATTATGATTTATGCGCAAATTGCGGCACTTGCGCTGATAATTGTCCAGTAAAGGCGATTAAGATTTGTAAGATTTAAACATGTTGCGATATCAATGATAGTATATTATAATTATGAGCGAAGCGAATAATTAAAAGCTCTGCTTATAATTAAACAATATGCCCAAAGAGCAAAAAATCCAAAAACTCACAGATTATTTTCAAAAAAGGCAAGATGTGGAAATGGCTTTTTTGTTTGGCTCTCAATCAACGGGCAGAGAAAGAGTAATTTCTGATTGGGACATTGGCATTTACTTGAAGCCAAAACACAAAGAATTGGAATGGGAAAGTGAGCAAGAATACGCACAAAAAAATCAAATCTGGTCAGATATAGAAAAAATCGCTAAAACAGAGGTCGATCTAGTAGTTTTGAACAGTGCGCCTTGTACTTTGGTTTTTGATATTTTACGCAAAGGCAAGTTATTAGCTTTAAAAAATAGAAGCATTTATTTAAGCCTTTTGGCAAGAGCTAGTTATGAAGCAATTGATTTTAGAAATTTTATCCGCGACTTTTATGCAATTAAACAGAGAAGCGCTTCTTTAAGCGAGGCAGACAAAACAAATATTTTAAAAATTTTGGATTTTTTAGAAACAGAAATGAAAGATTTCGCTAAATTCAAAAAAGTAAGCTGGCAGGATTATTTGAAGAGCAGAGATGTAAAGCGCAACATAGAGCGCTGGATAGAAAATATTGTTAATGCCAGTCTAGACATTGCTAAAATTTTATTAGCTTCTGAAAATCAAGAGATCCCAGACACATATCGAGAGATTTTAGAAAAGTTGGGAATAATCAATAGCTTTGATTTAAAAAATACGAAAAAATTAGCGCAATGGGCAAGACTGCGCAATGTCTTGGCTCATCAGTATTTAGATTTAAGATGGAAGCGAGTTCAAAAATTTACTGCTGAAGCGCAAAAAGATTTTGAGTATTTGGCAGAAAAAGTGCGCGAGAAGATAACCCCAATCTAAGAGCTTAAAGATAAGATCGTATGCAAGAATTAAAGCAAAAAATTGGTATCTTGGGCTATGGCGAAGTTGGCAAGGCAATTGCCAAGTTTTATAAAAATCCAAAAATTAAAGATTTGAAAACAGACGACGGGCTTGAAAATTTGGATATTTTAAATATCTGCATTCCGTATTCAGATAATTTTATAGAAATAGTTAAAAAACAGATAAAATACTCAAAGCCAAAGCTGACTATTATTCACTCAACAATTGCGCCTGGGACAACTAAAAAGATTGGCGGTGATATAGTTCACAGCCCAATCAGAGGCGTACATCCAAATTTATATCCAAGCATAAAAATTTTTGTAAAATATATTGGCGCTGATAATAAAAAAGCTGGGCTTATGGCCCAAAAGCATTTAACAAGCTTGGGCATCAAAACAAAATTATTCATGCCGTCAGCAACAACAGAACTCGGCAAATTATTATCAACAACTTATTACGGCCTTTGCATTGCCTGGCACGGCGAAATGGACAAGATGTGCGAAAAGCTTAAAATAGATTTTGAAAAAGCAGTCACAGATTTTAACAAAACTTATAATCAAGGCTATAAAAAATTAAAAATGCCGCATGTTATCCGGCCGGTTTTATATCCTCCGAAAAACGGCATTAGCGGACATTGTATTGTGCCGAATGCAGAAGTGTTAAGCAAAATTTTTAAGAGCAAAGCATTGGATTTAATAAATGATTATAGATAAAAAAGATATTTTATTAGGCAATCAAGCAATTGTTCAAGGAGCCCTAGAAAACGGGGTTCAATTTGTTTCAACTTATCCTGGCACCCCAGCTTCTGAAATCGGCGACAGTTTTGCTAAAATTGCTCAAAAAAACAAAATTATTTTTGAATATTCTATCAATGAAAAAGTTGCTTTAGAAGCTGGCGCTGGAGCGGCTTTTTCTGGCTTGAAAACCTTGGTTGCAATGAAAAGCTTTGGCCTGAATATTGCTTCTGATTTTTTAATACCCTTGATGTGCACGGGAATTCAAGGAGCTTTGGTTTTGGCCATAGCTGATGATCCGGGTTGCTCAAGCTCTGCGCAATCAGAGCAAGACTCAAGAGCTTACAGCTATTTAGCTCATATTCCAACCTTAGAGCCATCTGATCCGCATGAATGCAAGGATTTTACAAAACTTGCTTTTGAAATTTCAGAAAAATATAAAATTCCTGTGATGATAAGAACAACAACAAGAGTTGCTTTGCAAAGCGCGCCTGTTAAATTGGGAAAAATTATTAATAATAAAACAAAAGCTAAATTTATTAAAAATTTTAATAAATTTGTTACAATGCCTCCGCGGGTTCTTCAGATGAAAAAAGAGCTTTTAGAAAAAATAGAAAAAATTAAAAAACAAGTTTCTGAAAAATCCGAAATAAATAAAATTTATCCAGGAAAATCAAGATTAGGCATAATTACTTCGGGCGTTGCTTTTTTGTATGTTCAAGAAGCTTTGCAAGAGCTAAAATTAGATTTACCAGTTTTAAAATTAGGATTTTTCTACCCGCTTCCAAAAAACAAAATCAATAATTTTATTAAAAATTTAGACAAAATTTTAATAATAGAAGAATTAGAGCCATGGCTGCAAAGAGAAATTAATATTAATAAAAAATTAATCACAAAAATCGGTGAATTAAAACCAGAAATAGTTATTAAAGAAATCGCAAAATTTACTGGCAAAAAATTTAAAATTAAAAATTTAAAATTAAAAATTAACAAAATCTCTCCAAGATTTTGCCCTGGGTGCCCATATTGGTTAATATTTCAAGCTGTTAAAAATGCAACTAAAAATAAGCAAGTGATTTTTGGCGGAGAAATTGGCTGTTATATGCTTGCTGGCCAAAAACCATTTAATTTGCAAGATTATTTATTCTGCATGGGATCAAGTATTAGTATTGGCCATGGAATTAATAAAAGCACAAATCAAAAAATAATTGCTTTTGTTGGCGACTCATCTTTTTTTCATGCTGGAATTCCAGCATTAATCAATGCGGTTTATAATCAATCAAATATTTTAATAATTATTTTGGATAACAAAACAACAGCTATGACTGGGCATCAACCCAATCCCGGTTCAAAAATAAAAATTGAAAATATTATTAAGGCCTGCGAAGTGCAAAATCTAAAAATTATTAATCCAAAACAAATTAAATTATTAGAAAGCACTATTAAAGAATTTTTAGATAAAAAAGCATTATCAGTAATTATTGCGCGCTCTCCATGCATAAGAATTTAAATATAATTATTTGCGGCATTGGCGGTCAAGGCGTAATAATCTTGACTAGGATTCTAGCTAATGCGGCTTTATTAGAGAATTATGATGTTAAAACATCAGAGCTTCATGGCCTAGCTCAAAGAGGCGGTTCTGTTGAAACTCATGTTAGATTTGGCAAAAAAATTTATTCGCCATTAATTATGCCAAATCAAGTTGATTTAATTATTGATTTAACTAAACCAAAAAAAGAATTTGAAAAATCAGCTTTAAATGGCATTTTTATGCTTGGTTATTATTGCAATAAAAAAATAATCCCACTAAAACCAAGCTCTATTTTAAAAGCAATTAAAAAAATCGTGCCAGAAAAATATTTTAAAATTAATAAGAAAATATTTAAATCAGCATGCAGGCTTGACAATTGCACGCAATAAAGTTATAGTATATATCGGTTAAGATTTAGCAAAAGTAACTGATATAATTAAGAAAAAATAATGCACAAAGAAAAAATAATTGAAATTTTAAATAGTTGGAATTTTTGGCAAAAAATTCCAGAAACTGGCATGCCAAGAAAAGATTATCTAGATAAAATGGCCCAATTTGATAAAACCTCTCAAATTGTTTCTATTGTTGGTGTTAGAAGAAGCGGCAAGTCTACTTTAATGCTGCAATATATTAAAAAATTGATTGATAATGGACTGCCTGTTAAAAATACCCTTTATGTAAATTTAGAAGATCCTAGATTCTTAGGCGAACTTTCAGTAAAACTTCTTCAAGATATCTATGAAGCGTATTTAGAATATCTTGAACCAAGCAAGCCTATTTATCTTTTTTTGGACGAAGCCCAAAATGTGCCGGCTTGGGAAAAATTTGTCAGATCATTGCATGAAAAAAAAGAAGCTAAAATTTTTGTTTCTGGTAGCAGTTCGAAACTATTAAGCTCTGAATTCGGCACGGTTTTAACTGGACGGCATTTAATGCTCATGGTTTATCCTTTAAACTTTAAAGAATTTCTTGAATTTAAGAATTTAGAAATAAAATCAAAACTGGATTTGATTAATCAAAAGCTTAAAATAAAACGGCTTTTAAAAGAGTATCTTGAATTTGGCGGCTTTCCCAAGGTGGTTTTAAGTGAATCCAAAAGAGAAATTCTGATTAATTATTTTAATGATATTATTAGCAAAGATATTGTTGAGAGACACAAAATAAGAAAAGTGGAAAAACTTAAAACTCTAGCAAAATATTATTTAACTAATATTTCTTCGCTTATTGCGTTTAATAGAATTAAAAAATTCATTAGTCTGCCCATTGATACAATTGAACGTTTTTCTTATTTTCTCACTTATCCTTATTTGATATTTTTTGCTAAAAAATTTGCTTATTCTTTAAAAGAACAAGAAGTAAATCCTCGAAAAACCTACTGTATTGACACGGGTTTAAGAAATGCTGTATGTTTTAGGTTTAGCGAGGATATTGGCAAGCTTTATGAAAATCTTGTTTTTCTTAAATTGATTAATACAGAGCAGGAAATTTATTACTGGAAGAATAAAGGGGAATGTGATTTTATAATTAAAAAAGGCAAAACAAAACAAGCTGTTCAGGTTTGTTATGACATG
>JBDRLZ010000040.1:0-7824 GCA_043812555.1 bacterium | reverse complement strand
CTGGTCCAAAGAGACAGGCACGGCATTCTGCTGATTGAGTCAATGATTGATTTTGCCGAATCTCTTGGCGTGAATAGACTGAATTTTCACGTTCTGTTTAAACCGGGATTTCCCATGGATACATGGACAGGGGAAACAGATGTGTCCTGGCAGGAATGGACAGAAGTATATCCGGAAATTTACGCGAATATCAAAAGCGGCAAATACAGGATTCCAGTGCGGATTCCTCAGCGCTTGGTTAAGCGCGAAGAATTTGAAAAACATCCAGAGTATTACGGCTTTTGTCCAGCCAAGCTCGGGGAAAGAGTGCTTGTGCATCCTACCGGCATAATCAGAATATGCTCGGGAATGCTTAGCACCACGATATGAATGCTCCAACGCCTTGCACTAACCAAAGCAAGGGTCAAGGTTTCGGCGATTTTGTGCCTCTGTGCTTCTCTTTTAAGCCTCGGCAGAAAGAATTGATTTGGCAGGAAAAGCTGGACTGGGAAGAAACAAAAGTCAAATAATAAAGTTTTTCTCAATAATACGGGTCTCTCTTGCGGAGACCCATTTAATTTGCTATTCTTACTCATGAATCCTTAGAAAAATTCATGAAAAATATTGAAATAGAAATCAGAATAAAACTTAAAAAACCCGTTTTGTTTTTGCGCTGGCTTAAAAAAACAGCAAAGAAAATAAAGACATGCGATCAAACGGATTTTTATTTTGATCCTCCATGCAGATCGTTTATTTATAAAGATACTGACGGATCAAGAAACGCTGACGAATGGTTAAGAATAAGAACAATGTCCAAGGGTGATGAGATCTGCTATAAGTACTGGCACAAGGATCCAAAAACAGGCAAGTCAACTTATGCTGACGAAATTGAAACATCAATCGGCAATGCAAAGCAGGGCTTAAAAATATTAAAGAGATTGGGATTTAAGCAAATTTCAGTTATCAAAAAGCATCGAGAAGACTGGAAGTATAAAAATTTTGTATTTTCTTGCGATAAAACAGAAGGACTGGGATTTTTTGTAGAAATTGAATATCACGGCAAAATAAATGATCCAGCAAAGGGCAGGCAGAAAATTTTAGATCTGCTTAAAAGCATTGGGGTTAAAGATTGGAAAAAAATAAAAGGCGGTTATCCCTGGATGCAGTGGAATCCAGACAAAAACCATTTTGAAGACTAGGAGGTTTCAACCATGCAAAGTTCATTAAAAAAAGAACCAGCGGTATTCTCGCTTTTATGTTGGAATATTGCCAATCCCTCTGTAGAAAGGGCGGGCAAGCAGGCTTTATGGCTCAAGCAAAGGCCAGAAGATATTTTATTGCTTACTGAAGCTAAGCATAGCAAGGGTTGCATTTTTCTTGAGCGTTATCTGCAGGCTTTTGGCTATAATGTTGTTTTTCCTAAGCCGGAGGAGGAAGAGTATGGTGTAATGGCAGTAAGCAAAAACAAGCTGAAGCCCACGGATTTTTCAAAACTGATTAAATATTTGCCGTCTCGAGTAGTCTCTGTTGAATCTAATCGGCTTGAGATTATCGGTGTTTACGCGCCTTCTCGAGGATTTGATGAAGGAGAGCGGCTAGTAAAGAAGAAACGCTTTTTAGAAGGATTGTCTAACGCGTTAGACAAAAGCGGTTCTCCAACTCGCCGAATTTTCTGCGGAGATTTGAATGTTTTAGAGCCGAATCATATCCCTTATTATGATTATTTTAAAAATTGGGAATATGATTTTTATCGAGATCTTGCAAAGCATCAACTTATAGACGTTTTTCGGGATCTTCACCCAGATACTGAAGAGCACAGCTGGTTCGGTAGATCAGGAGCGGGCTATCGCTATGACCACTCTTTTGTTTCAGATGATTTAAAAAGCGCTGTTAAAGAGTGCTATTATCTGCACGAGCCTAGAGAGACGAAGCTGAGCGATCATTCAGCGATGGTCCTCAAATTAATATTGTAATTTTAGTTATTCTTATAGGAGCGGATTACGCAATAATCCGCTCTTTTCTTTTGCCGCCTCTTTACAAATCCAGTTGGGTGTGATAGGGTGAAAATGTTAGTATGTGCTAGCGTTTTTAAGTTTCAATTTGTTCCTTGAAAAACTTTGTGATTAATTTATAGGAGGGCATTCTTATGCTGCCAGATATTCTAAATAAGAAAGTTGCCGTTATCGGACTTGGCTTAGATGGAATAAGTCTAGTGAAGTATTTATATCAAAAAGGCGTTAAAAATATTACAATTTGTGATCAAAAGGATGTTCAAGAATTAGGTGAAAAATATAATCAAATATCTCAAGTACCTGTGCAATGGAGATTGGGAGTGAATTATCTTAAAGACTTATCAGATTTTGATATAGTTTTCCGAAGTCCCGGAGTAAGAAGAAATTTTCCAGAAATTTTGGAAGCTGAAAAAACTGGAACAATAATTAGTAGTCAAACTAAATTATTTTTTCAAGTATGTCCTTGCCCAATTATCGGAGTAACTGGCACTAAGGGCAAAGGCACAACAACAACTTTGATTAGCGAGATGCTCAAAGGAAATCCTAATAAGCAAATATTTGTAGGTAGCAAAGCTGGCGTATGAGCAACCACGCTAAGATTGATATATCTAATATTTCCTGCTTTGATGGTTTCCTCATTTAAGATATTCATAAGAAGAACACCATTTGTATGAATACCTATCTGATAAGGAGGATTTGCTTGAGCAAGGAACTTAAAAAATATATCCTTATTATAAGTTAATGGTTCGCCTCCGCCTGCAATTGTCACACCAAGCACTCCTAAAGTATTTAGATCTTGCATAATTTGGTCAAATACTTTCTCGTCATATTCTGCTCCGAGCATACGATTTCTAGCATTTCTTTGTTTATTAGAACAAAATTTACATTGCCTAACGCATTCTGGAGTGGGACACAGAGCTACAGAAATTGGCGGTAACACAGATTGGACGATTTTTTTAGAAGAGGTATTATACCCCTCTAATCTTTCTGAGACATGAAATAATACTCGTCTTGTTGTAAGTTGTTTTCCCTTCTTTGAAACAATAAAGCTAGTTACCGTGTGATCTAGCATGTCAAGCTTTCTACTTTTCATTTATCAATCACCTCCAAATTTTGTATCACCAAACCCCGCTTTTAAAAGAATTACTTTTGTATTCATTTAATCTTCTAGCGGTTCCTGGAGATATGTTGGCTGGTAGAGCATCGAGAGAGAAAAACCGGCAAGAGCTTATCTCAAGCCCAGGATGCGTTTTTTTGTCAGGAGCCTCAGAGACAAAAAGCACAATATGATCATTCTTTGCTTCAACAAAGTTAGAATAGATGCCTACGAGTCTGTATTGTTCGGGCTTTATGTCACATTCTTCTTCTAATTCTCTTTTGATGGCATTAATGGCATTTTCTTTTTTATGCACCTTGCCTCCTGGTAAATACCACTGCTTGCTATAACGAGGCTGGACAAGTAAAATTGCATCTTGGCAGTCTACAATCACCCTTGCTCCAAGAGTAACTGGCTTGAATATTTTCCAGTATATTTTTCTCACGAAGATTGCTGCTTTGAACAATATGTTTAGCATTTTGGCTTCCTTTCTTGTTGGTAGTGTAGCATGCCTTATTCGATTAAAAAAGAGCTTATTCGTAGAGTATATAAAAATCAGTAATATGCCAAGGCTATTGACAGAAATGAACTTGTTGATCTATATTGGATTAATTACATGGTCACATAAATTATATTAAGGAGGCGCGGTTAGTTGGATAGAAAAGCACTTGAACTTTGTCAACAAATGCAAAAAAATCAATTTGTTCCAGGAACTGAACAATTTGAAGTGTGCAGAAAAGCATTAAATTATTTGGGATCTCGTTACGAGCGGACAGAAGAACTTGGCGACACAACTATTGACTGCTCAACGCTTGTTTCACAATCCTATTGGGAAGGAGCATTGATTGGTATACCATTTACTGCGGAAAAACAGCGTCAAGCATTCACTGGCTTAAATATAGATTCCATTTCTGATGCTATCCCGAGTGATGTTTTGATAAAATATCCTTCATTGGATAACAGCCCAGATAAAACCTTTAATCACGTTGGTATTTATTTGTGGAGTGATAATGCTGGACAAAGGTGGGTGATTGAATCTAAAGGAGGAATCGGGGTTATTCTTAGTCATGTTGAGGATTTTGATCCTCAAGGTGGCATTAAAAGATTTAGTCTTTCTAGTGACATTCACAATCAATCCTTGGCTTATTCAGCCTTGAGATTAGCAAGATATGTGCCTAAGTTTGGCAGGCTTGGTGTGCGACAATATAGATACTCCACCAATCAAAGAATGCCTCACACTGGGATTGACATTTATGTTCCAGCCAAAACTTCTGTTTATTCAACTGTTTCTGGCACAGCAAAAATAGTTACTGACGAAATAGAATGCTCTGTCGGTGTGGAAATTAGCAACGAGGATAGTAGCTTTAAACTATGCTATATGATGCTTGAGCAAATTCAGTGTGATAATAATGATCTAGTCGTAGCGGGTCAATTATTAGGTTACACCACTTATCCTTCACCACGCAGCGACATTCGTTATTGCTTTGATAAAGAACAAGCAAGCCATCTTCATTTAGAGTATATGATTTTTGCCGATACATTAATTAATATCCAAGGCAAAATACGAAAAGAGAATTTCATTTGCGAAAATCATTTATATCTTTCAAAAATTGGCAAGCTACCTTTACCATTTAAAGTAAACAAAAACTAGGTAATTTTCAAGTCATAAGCGGATTACTCCATAATCCGCTCTTTTCTTTGACAAAGCCTTTAAAATGGGCACCAAAATTTATCCACACTTTGCCCTTTGAAAATTTTAGATTCTTAAGCTATAATAGAATTATAAAATGTTTGATATAACAAAGACAAGAAGTGATTTTCCGTTACTTAAAAGGAAAATTTATGGAAAGCCCCTTGTTTATTTTGATAATGGAGCAACAACGCAGAAGCCCAAAGTCGTTATAGATATCATAAACAAATTACTTTCCGAGCATAATAGCAATGTTCATAGAGGAGTTCATCATTTAAGTGATCAAATGACTAAAATGTATGAGGCGGCCAGGGAAAAAGTTCAAAATTATTTGAACGCCCGACATAATTATGAAATAATTTTTACCAAGGGCGTTACAGATTCCATCAATACCATCGCCTATTCTTTTGGAGAAGCTTATGTAAAAGAGAATGATGAGATTATTGTATCTGAAATGGAACATCATAGTAATATTGTTCCGTGGCAAATGATGTGTGAGCGAAAAGGAGCGCGGTTGCGAGTAATTCCTTTCAATGATAAGGGTGAATTATTACTAGATGAATATAAAAAATTAATTAATCCTAGAACAAAATTAGTAGCTGTTGTTCATATTTCAAATTCGCTTGGCACCATTAATCCTGTTAAAGAAATTGTAACTATTGCTCATAAAAATAACATTCCTGTTTTAATAGATGGAGCCCAGGCAATTCAACATCAAAATGTTGATGTTCAAGATATGGATTGCGACTTCTATGCTTTTTCCGGGCATAAAATATATGGGCCCACACGAACAGGAGTTTTATATGGGAAAGAGCGCTGGTTAAAGGAAATGCCTCCTTATCAGGGAGGAGGAGATATGATTGAGCGTGTAAGATTTGAACATACCACCTATAATGATTTGCCCTTTAAATTTGAAGCTGGCACTCCTAATTACATTGGCGCTATTGGATTGGGCGTAGCGTTGGATTATTTAAAGGATATAGGATTAAATAATATCCAAGATTATGAGAAAAAATTGTTGGATTACGGAACAAATAAACTGATGAGCTTGGAAGGGTTAAAACTATATGGTACCGCGGAAAAGAGAACTTGCATTTTTTCTTTTTTATTGAGTGATGTTCATTCGTATGATACAGGAATGATTTTAGACAAAATGGGTATCGCGGTGCGCACCGGCCATTTTTGCACCCAGCCGCTTTGGGACCATTATAAAGTTGAAGGCGCTGTTAGAGCGTCTTTGACTTTTTATAATACCTTGGAAGAGATAGATTCTTTATGTGAAGCGCTGAAGAAAATTCAAAAAATGTTCGGATTATGACCATACAAGAGATACAAGAAGAAATTATCAGCGAATTCAAAATTTTTGATAACTGGTTTGATAAACATAATCATCTGATTGAAATAGGGAAAGACTTGCCTCCAATTGATTCGAAATATAAAACAGAGGATAATCTTATCAAGGGTTGTCAAGTAAAGACATGGTTTCATTCCGCACTTAAAGAGGAAAAAATCTTCTATGATATTGATAGTTCGTCTGTTATAATAAAAGGGATTATTGCTTTGCTAATAAGGGTCATGTCTAATCAGAAACCAGAAGATATTAAAAATGCTGATCTGTATTTTATTGATAAAATAGGGCTAGGGGAAAATTTTTCTCCTCTCCGCGCCAATAGTCTTTGGAAGTTGATAAATCGAATAAAATCAGACGCCGCTTTGTATGATAATAAGTAAATTAATAATAATTAAAATTAAAAATTTATGAAACAATGCTCAATTTATAACAACTCTTTGAAATTTTCTAGAGCTATTTATGGAGTCTTAGTTTTAATCGCTTTTTTTATTCATAATCAGTGGTTGATTTTGGCAACGAGTATTCTGATGGCTTTTGGAATTTTTTCTATAAAACTCAACATTCCTTATCAATTTCATGCTTTGGTTTTTAAAAGGTTATTAAAAGACAAGTCGCAATTAATTCAGAAAGAATCAGAAGAATTAAATTTTGTCGCTGGCATGACAGCCGTTCTCCTTTTTATCGGCTTTTTATTTATTTATTTTGGAAAATTTGTTAATTTTGCCTGGATTTTTATTTTAATAATGGCTTTTTTGATATTTTTGGCTTGTTTTGTTGGCTTTTGCGTGGCTACTTTGATGTATGTCTTTTTTAAAAGAATTTTTAAGAAATAAAAATGGAAAAAAGTGAAAAAAATCAAAGAAAAGAATTGGGAAAACCTGAACATCTTAACAAAAATTGTTGGTTGGTTAAAGCTCTTAATTATACTCCATATAAACGGTGCCAGTATTGCGAATTAAAATTTCGGAATTGTTTGTTTTTGCATTATCAAACAGTCAGCTTGATTTTAGTCATTATTATTCTTTCCCTCTCTTTTTTAATTGAAAGAGAGATCCCAGCGTTAGTAGTTATCTCTATTTTTGCCTTAGTCATTGTTTATGGTTACTTTTTTAATAAAAGTACGGACAAAATTATTCAAGCTAATTTTACCGAAAGAAAAGCCAAAAAGGACTTAGAAGAATTGACCAAAAATCTTCAACAAAAAGTCGCCGAGCAAACTAAGAGCCTAAAAGAGTTATTGTCCATGAAAACAGAATTCTTAAACACAGTCTCGCATCAGTTAAGAACTCCGACAACTATTTTCAGAAGTATGCTCTCAATGATAACTGAAGGCGATGTTTCTGGAAAGCAGAAAGAAGAATGGATCAAAGATTCTTATGGAGCCGCTAATAGATTATTAATTATTATTGAAAGCATTCTTGAGGCAAATACTTTTGAAGGCAAAACTCCGTCTTTTGATTTCAAGCTCTGTGATTTAGAAGATGTTATCCAAGACGCAGTTAGTATTTTTACTAATATTGCTGAGAAAAAGGGAGTTATTCTTGAATATCAAAGGCCTAAACAAGAACTGCCTCAAATAATGGCTGACGCTGGCTGGCTAAGATCAGCTTTTGTTAAACTAATAGACAATGCTATTTGGTACACCAGAGAAAATGGCCGAGTAATAGTCAAATGCCAAAGTTCAAACAACAAAGTC
>JBDRLZ010000039.1:0-27608 GCA_043812555.1 bacterium | reverse complement strand
ACTGAAGAAACAGATGAGAAGTGCCCGGAATGCGGAGAGCCGCTTATTGTGCGCATGAGCCGATTCGGCAAATTTTTAGGCTGTTCCGGATTCCCCAAATGCCGGTTTACAAAGCCGATAAAACCCGTTGTGGATAACTAGGGGTTGGTAAATAATTTAATTTTTATCCACTTGACTCTATTATTGCAACAGGCTAGTCTGTAATAATGAATGACCAATTGCAGAGAAAATTAAAAACCCTGCACCAAGAAGAACAAGAGCAGCAAGCTCAAAGATTAGCTAAAAAATCAAATTTGCCTTATCTTGATTTAAGAATCCTGCCAATTGAACAAGAAGCAATTGCAACTCTCCTGGAAAAAGAAGCAAGAAAGAACGGATTAGCGGTTATTGCGCGCATAGGTAAAAAACTAAAAATAGGACTGACAAATCCTAAAAAAGCAAAGCTAGTTTTAAATAAACTTAAAGGCTTTAATATCAATTTTTTTGTTATTTCCCAAGCTTCGCTTGATAAAGCATTAGGCATTTATCAAAGCTTGCCCCAGCCAGCAAAAAAAACAGAAGTTGAAATCGAATCACAAGATTTAAAAAAATTTCAAGCAAAAATTAAAAACATAGCCGAGCTTCAAGAACGAATTAAAGAAGTGCCGACCACTGAAATAATCAATATTATTTTAGCCGGCGCTTTACAAACTAAAGCAACTGATATCCACATTGAATCAACTGAAAGCGCTTTGCGCTTGCGTTATCGGCTTGACGGTCTTTTAACTGATATTGCTTTTTTAAGCAAACAAGCTTATGAGTCGATTATTTCTAGAATCAAACTGCTTTCTAAACTAAAACTAAACATAACAAATGTTCCGCAGAATGGCAGTTTTGTCATAAAAGAAGATAATAATAAAATAGATGTTCGCGTTTCAACTTTGCCCGGTCCTGCAGGAGAAAGCATTGTTTTGAGAATACTAAATCCAGCAATTGTTATGCTCGACTTAAAGCAATTAGGCTTGGAAGAAGATTATCTTGGAAAAATTAAGAAAGCGCTAAAGAAACCAAACGGTATGATTTTAAATACAGGGCCGACTGGCTGCGGCAAAACAACTACTCTTTATGCTTGCCTAATGGAAATTCATAAGCCAGGCATAAAAATTATTACGCTTGAAGATCCAATTGAGTATAAGCTTGCCGGCATTACCCAGACCCAAATTGATGAAAAAAAAGACTATACTTTTGCTCTTGGTTTAAAAAATGCTTTGCGCCAAGACCCTGATGTGATTTTGGTTGGCGAAATAAGAGACGCAGAAACCGCTGCTACTGCTTTAAATGCCGCTTTAACCGGGCACATTGTTTTATCAACTCTGCACACTAACAACTCCGCTGGAGCTATCCCAAGACTGATTGATATGGGCATTAAACCATTTGTGATTGCGCCGGCAATCAATTTAATTATTGCCCAAAGACTTGTTCGAAAAAAAGGCGGAGGCAGAATTGGCATTTTTGAATTATTTGAGATTGATGAACAAATGGAAAAATTGATTTTGTCTACTCCGCCAACTTATAAAATAAAAGACTTAGCAATAAAGTCCGGTATGCGGACAATGTATGAAGACGGCATGATTAAGGTTAAAAAAGGAATTACTACAAAAGAAGAGGTTGAAAAAGTTACTGTTCAATAATCTGCAGATAGTTTGTCAAAAAGCTTAGACCTTGGGAAATCTAAGAAAAAAATTGCTCTGAGGAGCATTTCAGCCAAA
Source organism: bacterium (assembly GCA_043812555.1). Lineage (GTDB taxonomy): Bacteria > Patescibacteriota > Minisyncoccia > JBDRLZ01 > JBDRLZ01 > JBDRLZ01. The sequence goes on along the minus strand of JBDRLZ010000039.1, from coordinate 25,860 downwards.
GCCAAAAGTGTCCATTAACTAAGAGGCAATTTCTCAAACTATCTGCAGGTTAATAAGCATTAATATATTTACACATATACAATATCAAATTAATTGAGTTTTGTCAAGTATGTCTGGTCACTCAAAATGGTCCAATATAAAATATCGCAAAGAGCGTGTTGACGCTCAAAAAGGTAGGATTTTTTCAAAGCTGGCCAAAGTGATTGCTCTGGCCGCCCGTTCTGGCTCTGAAGCTAAGCTAAAAGAGGCAGTTGAAAAAGCTAAACAAGCTAATATGCCGAAAATAAATATTGAGCGGGCTGTCAAAAAACAGGAAAAATCAGCTAATCTTGAAGAAATAACTTACCAAGCAATTGCGCTTTTTGGTGTTGGTTTATTTATTGAGGCAATTACTGATAATAAAAATCGCACTTTAGCGGAAATCAAATCAATTCTCAAAAAACACAATGCTCAACTGGGCAATGTTTCTTGGATGTTTGAAAATAAAAATAAGCCAAAATATCCACTCACTCTTGAACCTCAACAACGCGCTCAACTCGAAAAGCTTTTTGACGAGCTTGACGAGCAGGAAGATGTTCAAGAGATTTACAGCAATTTAGCTTAAATATTGGCTTTTTTAAAAAACTTATCCACAATGCTTTTATTAAATTAGGTGTTATAATCATTTTATGAATCTAAAGGATACGGAAATCGAAATTATTAAAAAACATTCGGGCAGTCTCCCTGTTTCAATAGTTGATATTGCCCGGGAGCTGGGTGTTAAAGTTTATAATGCAGATTTTAATAATAATGATGAAAAAAATACTTCAGGCGTCTTGAAAAAAGAACGAGACGGCGCTTATTCAATTTATGTTAACAGAAACGAGCATCCGAATAGAAAAACTTTTACAATAGCGCACGAGTTAGCTCATTTTTTGCTTCATAAAGATCAAATAGATAATATCCATAAAGATTATTCACTGCTCTTCAGAATGACACCAACAGTATCAATTGATGCGACAAAAAGAAAAATGGAACAAGATGCCAATGAATTAGCCGCAAACATATTAATGCCAGAAGAAAAATTTTTTCAAGTTTGGCAAGAAAGCGATAGTATAAAAAAAGTAGCTAATACTTTTGGTGTTTCTGAAATTGCGACTACGATAAGAGCACAGCGTTTGGGAATACCAATAGCTGTTTAAATTTATGAAAAGCCCAGAGGAATTAACGCCTGAACAGTTAAATCAAGAATTAATTAAGGCTCAAGCTGTTGATGACCACAATTTAAAACAGGGAGTTAAGGGGATGATATATTGTTGTATAAAATATTTCATTCCTTTTATTTTTGTTATTTTTGCTCTACTGATTATTTATTTTTTGTGGCTTTTATATAAAGAAAAAAACATTAATATTATTTATGATATTTTAAAAATAGCTTTTGGCGGGCTTGTTGGTTTTTTGCTTAAAATAGCATTCGAGAAAAACAATCATATATAGTCTGAAACTTGACATCCGCCCCAAAACATGTTTTAATATAATCAACATCGCAAAATGCGATGATTTTTGAAAATTTGGAGGTGAGAAAATTGCCAAAATTAAGTAATTGCGAACTAAGTCTTGAGGGAGTCGACTTGACTAATGCGATTATTAAATTTGATGATTCCAGAAAAATAAGGCTTTGGAGTAGCGGCGAGATATCTTTTTATGAAAATAATAAAGAAATTTGGAGCGTTGCTATATGGAAGCTTTTTGAAATCATAAAAAAAGCTAAAGCAGAGCCCATCCCATTGCGATAAGCTAGTTTTGATACCGAGGGAACATTGCTTTCCTCGGTATTTTTTAATATTAGACTGGCATAAAAAATTAATCAGTGCTATAATAATTTTATGCCTGAAAAAATTGAAATTCCTAGCCAGACTATCTTTAGAGTAGTTTTAATTTTGTTTATTTTATTGTTTTTGTTTTTAATCAGAGATGTTCTCTTGATTTTTTTTGTCGCCCTAGTAGTTGTCTCGGCTTTAAGTCCTGCTGTTGATTTTTTGCAGAGCAAAAAAGTCCCGAGAATCTTAAGCACCCTGTTAATCTTCTTGATTAGCTTAAGCGCTTTGGGGTTAGTAATCTATTTACTAGTGCCTCCATTAGTTGAACAAATCAGCGCCTTAGCCCGCAATTTGCCAAAATATTTAGAAACATTGCCTTTTGATTTAAAAGCCAGCTATTTTCAGGACTTGCTTGGCAAGATTGGAGATTATCTAGCGTCTGTGCCAACCGGATTAAGTTCAATTTTTGTTATCTTAGTAATCTCTTTTTATTTATTGATTCAAAAAAATGGCATTCAAGGTTTTTTAAAAATTTTCACTCCGAGCAAACATCGCGAATATGCTTTAGACTTATTCAGCCGCATACAAAAAAAATTAGGTTATTGGCTTTTGGGGCAATTAACTTCCTGCATATTAGTTGCTGTGTTAACTTTTATTGGTTTATTTTTCTTAAAAGTGCCTTATGCTCTTGTTTTGGCTTTAGCAGTTGGCATTGCTGAAATTATCCCGTTTGGCCCTGTTGTTGCTTTTATTCCAGCTGGCATTTTGGCTTTTATGCAATCGCCGCTAACCGGCATTTTAGTCATAGCGCTTTATCTGCTTGTTCAGCAGACAGAAGGTAATATTATTGTGCCTCAAATTATGAAAAAAGCAGTTGGCTTAAATCCTGTGACAGTTATTTTGGCTGTTTTAATTGGCGCTAAATTAGCCGGTATTCTAGGACTTTTGGTCGCCATACCAGCGGCCGCGGCTTTATCTGTTTTTATTAAAGATATCATGAACAGAAGAAAAAAATATGATCAATAAAAATAAATCCAGCGAATACAGAGAAGAGCATATTGAGGTCTTAGAGGGCTTGGAGCCGGTGCGCAAAAGACCGGCAATGTTTATTGGTTCAACTGGGCTAGAAGGCCTGCACCACTTGGTTTGGGAAGTTGTTGACAATAGTCTAGACGAAGCAATGGCTGGTTTTTGCAATGAAATTAAGGTTATTTTGCATCCTGGCAACAAAGTAACAGTTATTGATAATGGCCGCGGCATTCCTGTTGGCAAGCATCCGCAAACCAAAAAATCAACCCTAGAGACTGTTATGTGTACTTTGCATGCCGGCGGAAAGTTCGGCGACAAAGCTTATCAGGTTGCCGGCGGCTTGCACGGCGTTGGCGTTTCAGTTGTTAATGCTTTGTCTAAATTAGTTAGAGCAGAAGTTTGCCGCGAAGGATTTTTATATGTCCAAGAATACGCTAAAGGCAAACCACTGGGCTCGGTTAAAAAAATCAAACCTTGCCGCAAAACTGGTACAACAATAAGCTTCACCCCTGACCCAGAAATTTTTGAAGAAATTAAATTCAGCTGGCAGACAATTTTAAATCATCTGCGCCAGCAGGCATATTTAACAAAAGATACTAAAATAGAGATTATTGACGAAAATAAAAAGCGATCTTATGCTTTTTATTTTGACGGCGGCATTGCTTCTTATGTTAAATATTTAAATCGCAGTAAGCAAATCAAACAGGAAAATATTTTTTATATCGAACAAGAGCTTGACAAAGTTCTTGTTGAAGTAGCTTTGCAATATACTAATGATCTGCAGGGCTTAGAAGTTTCTTTTGCTAATAATATTCATACGCCGGAAGGCGGGATGCACCTAACTGGTTTCAGGACCGGCTTAACCAGAGTGATCAATGATTACGGCAAGCGCATGAATTTAATTAAAGATAATTTAACTGGCGACGATGTTAGAGAGGGCTTGACAGCAGTGATTTCTGTCAAAATAAAAGATCCTCAATTTGAAGGCCAGACAAAGGCTAAGCTGGGCAACACTGAAGTCAGAGGCGCAGTTGAAGCTGTTTTTACAGCGTCTTTTGAAGAGTTTTTAGAAAAAAATCCGCGCGATGCCAAAGAAATTATTAACAAGTGTTTGCTGGCTCAAGAGGCTCGCCAGGCTGCTCGAGCGGCTCGCGAGACTGTTATTCGCAAGGGTGTTTTAGAAGGCATGACTTTGCCGGGCAAACTAGCGGACTGCTCGGAAAAAGATCCGGCTCAAAGCGAACTTTATATTGTTGAGGGAGATTCGGCCGGCGGTTCGGCAAAAATGGGCCGCGATCGTAAATTCCAGGCAATTCTGCCTTTGCGCGGCAAAATATTGAATGTTGAAAAAACGCGCATTGACAAGGCTTTGGCTAATAAAGAAATCAAGTCTTTAATTATTGCTTTGGGCACAGCAATTGCTGAAGAGTTTAATATTAATAAATTAAGATATCAGAGAATTATTTTAATGACTGACGCTGATGTTGACGGCCAGCATATTAGGACTTTGCTTTTGACTTTATTTTTCAGATATTTTGCCGAAGTAATTAATCAAGGCTATCTTTATATTGCGGCTCCGCCGCTTTATCGAATTCAGACTGGCAAGAAAATAGAATATGGCTATACTGAAGATATTTTAAAAAATTTGCCTGAAAATACGAATATCCAGAGATATAAGGGTCTTGGCGAGATGAACCCAATCCAGCTTTGGGAAACGACTATGAATCCGGAAAACAGAATTTTAAAGCAGGTTTCAATAGAAGACGCTGAAGAAGCTGACAGGGTTTTTGATATCTTGATGGGTTCAGAAGTTGCGCCTCGCAAACGCTTCATCCAAACCCACGCCAAAAAAGCCAAAAACCTTGACATTTAGAGATAAATATTAAATTATGATTAAAGCATGGCTCTAAAGATTACTCAAGAACAAAAGAATAGAATTGCAAAAATTGCGAAAAGATACAATCTAGAGATGGTTCTGCTTTTTGGTTCGCAAATTAATGGCAAGGCGCGGCCTGACAGCGATTTAGATATCGCGGTTTTAGATAACAAGCCGGAAACATATCAAAGATTCGGCAATCTTTTCAACTTATTTTCCCGCATTTTCTCCGGATTTAATATTGACCTAAGATTAATTAAAAACTCAGAGCCGGTTTTGCTTTTCAGTGTTTTTAACGATGGCCAGCTTCTTTACGGCGATACTCAAAAATATTTTAACTACAAAGCCTTCGCTTATAAAAATTATGTTGACTCCAAGCCGCTTTTTGAGCTTAAACAAAGGCTTTTAGAAAAGAGACAAAAAAAATTAAACAAATTAATTAATGATTAATAAAGAATTTGTTAAAAATAAAATAAACTTTATTCAGGAAGAGCTTGAAAATCTAGCCAAATATAAAAATTATAGCTTCGAAGAAATAGTTAGCGACTACATCAAACACGCTGTAACCGAACGAATTTTAGAAAGAATTATCAATGATGCTATTGATATTAACCAACACATTATCAGCGAATCTGAAAAAACAAAAATTCCTGCTGATTACACAGAAACCTTTTTAGCATTGTTTGAATTAGAAGTTTTTCCTAAAAATTTTGCTGATGTTGTTTCAAAATCTGTTGGCCTGCGCAATATTTTAATACATCATTACCGCGAATTAGACGAAAAATTATTTTATAAATCAATTAAAGCTTGTTTGCGGGATTATACTAAATATTGCGATTATGTTCTAAAATTCTTAAAAAGCCAAAAACCTTGACATTTAGAGATAAATATTTGATTATGATTAAATCATGGCTAATAAAGTTATAAATATTATCAAAAATATTGTTCCGTTTTTGCAGGAGACAAAAGGCGAATTAAAAAGAGTCCAATGGCCATCGCGAAGACAAGCGACCCAATACACACTAATTGTTATTGGCGCAAGCCTTGTAGTTGCCTTTTTTTTAGGCGGCCTAGATTTCTTATTTACTTATTTGATTAACAAATTTATTATTTCATAATGCCAAAACAACAAGAAAAACAAGGCAGAAACTGGTATGCAATTCATACTTACTCCGGCTACGAAGACAATGTCGCCCATAATTTAAAACAGCGCATTGAATCAATGGCCATGGAAAATAAAATTTTTAATATTATTGTTCCAAAAGAAAAAAAAATAAAAATTAAAGACGGCCGGCGTAAAGTAATTGACGAACGAATTTTTCCAGGCTATGTTTTAGTTGATATGATTGTTACTGATGATTCCTGGTATGTTGTCCGCAACACGCCAAATGTCACTGGATTTATCGGCGCTGGCAATTTACCGACGCCTGTTTCTCTGGATGAAATGAACCTTTTGCAAAAAAGGATGGGTATCAAAGAGCCAAAATATAAAGTTGATGCTCTGCCTGGCGATGCAGTCAAGATTACTGACGGACCGTTTAAAGACTTTGAAGGCAAAATATCTGAAATTGACGAAGCTAAAGGCAAGATTAAAGTTTTAGTCAGTATGTTCAATAGAGAAACAGCAGTAGAATTAGATTCTCTACAGATTAAGAAAATATAATTAAAAGTTACTAATATGGCAGAAATAAAAACAATAATTAAATTACAAATTCCGGCTGGCAAAGCAACTCCTGCGCCGCCAGTTGGCCCGGCTTTGGGACAGCACGGTTTGAATATTATGGGTTTTTGCAGTCAATTTAACGAAGCGACTAAAGAGCGAAGCGGCGAAATCGTGCCAGTGGAAATAACTGTTTATCAAGATAATTCTTTTGATATTAAATACAAAACTCCGCCAGCGGCTGAACTTTTAAAAAAAGCGGCTAAAATAGAGAAGGGCGCGGCAGATCCTTTAAGAGCCAAAGTCGGCAAAGTTAACAAAGAACAAATTAAAAAAATCGCCGAACAAAAATTAGAAGACCTGAATGCTTATAATCTTGAGCAGGCAGAAAAAATCATTGCTGGTACTGCTCGGAGCATGGGTCTAGAAATAGTATGATAAAAAATATTTATCCGGGAAAGTTTATTGTTTTTGAGGGGCTTGACGGGTCAGGCCAATCAACCCAAGCGCGGCTTTTACATAAACATATTAAAAATTCTATTTTAACCAAAGAGCCGCGGCAAGACAATAAAATTATCAAAGCGGCTTTGTCAGCTAAGAAAAAATTAGCGCCGAAAATTTTGCAGGAGTTTTTTGCTCAAGACCGCGAAGAACATCTTGAAAAAGATATTATTCCAGCTTTGCAAAAAGGCAAAACAGTTGTTTGTGACCGTTACGCTTTTTCTTCTTTTGCTTATGGTGTTGCCAATAATGTGCCGATTGATTATTTGCTTGAAATCAACAAAGATTTTTTAATGCCTGATATTGTTTTTTTCTTGGATGTGCCGCCGCAAATTTGTATGAAAAGAATTAAGACGCGTGGCGACAAAAAAACTTTATTTGAGAAGAAAAAAACGCTTGAATATGTTTATGAGAATTATAAATGCTTAAGCCGACAATTTAATTTTAAAATTATTAATGGCAAAAAAAGCATTGAAAAAGTCTTTGAGCAAATCAAAAAATCATTGACGTTATAAAAAAAATAGTTTAGACTTGGTCCCGAAGGACCAATCTCTGCCTAACGGGCAGGCCTTTGCTGAGTATTTAATTATATTGTATCACTATGAAAAAAATTGTCAAGAGTAAAAAATACCAGCCAGTTATCGGTCTTGAGGTTCATGTTCAGCTTAAAACAGAGAGCAAAATGTTTTGCGGCTGTAAAAATAATTCAGAAGAAAAAAAGCCGAATTTTAATGTTTGTCCGATTTGCTTAGGCCATCCCGGAACATTGCCCGTGATTAATAAAGAAGCGGTCAAAAAAGTTTTAAAAACCGCCAAAGCATTAAACTGCCAAATTGCTGAAATTTCGCAATTCAGCCGCAAAAGTTATTTTTATCCAGATTTGCCAAAGGGTTACCAAATCAGCCAGTATGATCTGCCTCTTTCAGAAAAAGGCGAATTAAATAAAATTAGAATTCGCAGAATTCACCTTGAAGAAGATACCGGCCGATTAATTCATAAAAACAACAAGACTTTAATAGATTTTAACCGTTCTGGCGCGCCCTTAATGGAGCTAGTTACAGAGCCGGATATTAAAAGCGCTAAACAAGCAAAGAAATTCTGCCAAGATTTGCAATTGATTTTAAGATATTTAAAAGTTTCCGACGCTAATATGGAAAAAGGTGAAATGCGATGTGAAGTAAATGTCAGCTTAAAGGGCAAAGGGCCGAAAGTCGAAATTAAAAATTTGAATTCTTTTAAAGCCGTAGAAAAGTCAATCGAGTACGAGACAAAAAGGCAGACTAACGCTAAAAAAATAATTCAAGAAACTCGCGGCTGGGACGAAAACAAGCAAGAAACTTTTTCTCAGAGAAGCAAAGAATCGGCTCATGATTATCGTTATTTTCCTGAACCAGATCTGCCGCCTCTAAAGTTATCAGTTATCAGTTATCAGTTATCAGAAATGCCTCAAGCTAAGAAAGCAAGATTCTTGAAAGAGTATAATTTGCCAGAACAGGATATTAATATTTTAATTCAAAACAAGAATCTTGCTGATTATTTTGAGCAGATTGCTTCTGAATTAGAAAATAAAAAATTAATCAAATTAGCAGTTAATTATTTGATTAAAATTAAAGATAATTTTAAAAAAATTACTGGCGAGAATTTTGCTGAATTTATCGGCTTAATAAATCAGGGCGAAATTTCGTCTTCAGCCGCTGATATTATTTTGCATGAAATGCAAAAAACCGGCGGCGATCCAAGCCAAATTATAGAAGCAAAAGATTTAAAGCAAGAAAGCGATTTAGACGCTGTTATTAAAAAAATTATTAATAATAATCCAAAAGCGATTCAAGATTTTAAAGCTGGTAAAAAACAGGCTTTGAAATTCTTGATTGGTAAAATTATGTTTGCTACTCGGGGTAAGGCTAATCCGCAAATAGCAGAAAAGATTTTGTTAGGGGGTGTTATTTATGAAAGAAACAACAATAACGCATAAGAACCAGAAGATTATTGATTATAAGGACGGCGTTGCTCGCGAAGAAATAGTAATGGTGAATAATAAAATTATATCACCAAAGCGCATTGAATCAAGAAGGAAAATTAAGAAAATTGTTGACTAGTTTTCTTGCTTCTGCGCAACTTGAGATCCATGCAATGCGTGGGTCTCTTTTAAACCAAGTCATCTGGCGCTTGGCATATTGACGCGTATGCAATTTGATTAAATTTGCGATTTTTGCAAGATTTGTTTCTTGGGTGAATTCCTGATAGCCAATTGTTTCTGGAATATTTTTGCCTAATAATTTAACTTCGTGTTCAAGCCCTTGCTCTATCATATTATTAACTCTTTTATTTATTTTTTGATAAAGTTTTTCTTTTGGCGCAGAAATGCCAATTTGCAAAATATCAAATAATTTCGCGCTTTTTGTTTTTTGGGAAAATTTTTGGCCGGATAAGCAAACTTCTAAAGCTCTTATTAAGCGGCGCTTGTTTTTTTTATCAATGTTTTCTGTTGTTATTGGATCTAAGATTTTTAGAGAGCTTAGCAATTGTTCGCAGGATTGCTTTTCTAGTTTTTTGCGCAAAACTTGATTTGGTTTTATTTTGGGAATTTTTAAATTATCAACAATTGCTTGGATATAAAGTCCTGTGCCGCCAACAAGAAACGGCAGTTTACTTCTTGCGTGGATTTCTTTAATGCAAGCTAAAGCCAGTTTTTTGTATTGAGCAACAGTGAATTCTTGGCCAGGGTTAATAATATCAATTAAGTGCGCTGGAGATTTATTAGTGCCAATGTCCATGCCAATATAAATCTGGCGCGAATCAGCATTAATAATTTCGCCATTAAATTCTTGGGTTAATTGTTCAGCGATTTTTGTTTTGCCCGAACCAGTCGGACCCAAAATAACAACTAACTTTTTATGCATATTTTTTTAATAATAGCATTGACGCAAAAATTTTAATAGTGTAGAATATAAAATAATGTTTGGAAAAATTACTCAATTATTCAAAGTTAAAGATTTAAGAAATAAAATTATTTTTGTTTTAGCAATGCTGGTTATTTTTAGGATCGCAGCGGCAATCCCAGTGCCAGGCATTGATTTGCTTAAATTAAAAAGATTTTTTGAGACAAACCAGCTTTTTGGCTTGTTAAATATTTTCTCCGGCGGAGCAATGAGCAATTTTTCTATTGCTATGCTTGGCGTTGCGCCTTATATCACAGCAACAATCATTATGCAATTATTAACAATGATTTTTCCCCAAATAGAAGAAATGTACAAAGACCAAGGCGAGGCTGGCCGGCATAAATTTAATCAAATTTCTCGTTTGCTAACCGTGCCATTGGGCGCTCTGCAGTCTTATGCCATGATTACTCTTTTGCAAAAGCAAGGAGTTGTAAGCTTATTAAGCTTAACAAATTTAATAACCACTATTGTTATTATCACTGCTGGCACGGTTTTTCTAATGTGGATTGGCGAGCTGATTTCAGAGAAGGGGATTGGCAATGGTGTTTCTTTGATAATTTTTGCAGGTATTATTGCTGGCATGCCAATGGCTGTTCAGCAAGTTTTAGCTACTTGGGACGCCAGCAAAATCCCAATAATTATTGGTTTTGTTATTGCCGCAGTTTTAATTATTGCCGGCATAGTAATTATTACTGAAGCACAGCGCAATATAGCAATCAATTATGCTAAGCAGGTTCGCGGCCGCAAGATGTACGGCGGAGTTTCAACTTATTTGCCAATGCGCTTGAATCAGGCCGGCGTTATTCCAATCATTTTTGCGATTTCTATTATGCTTTTTCCGGGAATGGCAGCAAGTTTTTTAGCAACTACTAATATCAGCTGGCTGGCGTCCGGGTCCCAGCGCTTAGCCGTTCTTTTCCAGAATCAGCTTTTATACGGCGCGCTTTATTTTATTTTAGTTATTTTATTCACTTATTTTTATACTGCGATAACCTTTGATCCAAAAACCATTGCTGAAAATTTGCAAAAGCAAGGCGGTTTTGTGCCTGGTATTCGTCCTGGCGAACCAACTGCGGCTCATATTAAATTTATTCTGCACCGGACAACTTTGGTTGGCGCGATGTTTTTGGGAGTGGTTGCTGTTTTGCCTTTCATTATGCAGTCAATAACTAATATAAGCGCTTTGGCAATCGGCGGCACAGGGCTTTTAATTGTTGTTTCTGTTGTTCTCGAAACCATGAAACAAATTGATTCGCAATTAGTAATGAGGGAATATGATGGGTTTTAAACTCGCAATCTTTTTTCTTGGGCCGCCTGGGGCTGGGAAAGATACGCAGGCTGGATTATTGGCTAAAAAATTAAATTTAGCGCTTTTGTCAAGCGGCGATATTGTCCGAGAAAAAATCAAAAATAATCCTAAAATGAAAAAAATCTATGATTCAGGCAAGCTGACTCCTCCAGAAACAATGGCCCAGTGGACAATAGAAGCAATTAATCAAAAAAAGAGTTTTATTTTTTCCGGCGCCCTAAGAACTTTACAAGAAGCAAAAAAACTGCTGTTTTTTTTAGAAAAAAATAATTATCAAATTTTTGCTTTTAACATTGATATTTCTCCTCAAGAAACACTAAAGCGCAATCTTTTGCGCGCCAGAGATATTATTGACACAGAAGACAAAATTAAAGAACGGCTTAATGTTTATGACAAACAAACAAAACCGGTTTTAGATTTTTTTGAAGATAAAATAATTCAAATAAATGGCGAACAAAGCATTAAACAAGTCCACAAAGATATCAGCGATGCGTTCGGGCGGCAAGATTTTAGCTCAAATAATGGCGCATCTTGCGCAAGCTGTCAAACCGGGTGTGTGTTTGCTGGAACTAAATAATCTAGCAGAAAGATTAATCAAAGAGGCTGGCGCAGAAGCCTCTTTTAAAGGTTATAAAAATTTTCCAGCGGCTTTATGCGTTTGCCTGAATGACGAAATCGTGCATTGCTCTCCTGACAAACGCAAAATCAAAAAAAGCGATTTAGTTAAATTGGATTTAGGCGTAAAATACAAAGGTTATCATACAGATATGGCAATTACTCTTGGCCAAGATAGATTAGTTAGAATTTGCAAAAAAGCTTTAAAGCGCGGTTTAAAGCATGTTAAAGCCGGCAAAACAATTGGCGATATTGGCAATGCAATTCAAAGATATGTTGAGTCTCAAGGCTATTCTGTGATTAAAGAACTTTGCGGCCATGGTATTGGCCAAGAAGTTCATATGCCGCCGCAAATTCTAAATTTTGGCAAACGGCATAAGGGCGAAATTCTACAGGAAGGCCAGACTATTTGCATTGAGCCGATGATTAGCCATGGCATGGGAGAGATAATAAAAAAAGGCATTGGCTATGCAACCAAAGACGGTTCTTTAAGCGCTCATTTTGAACATACGGTTTTAGTATTAAAAAGCGACTGTCAGATATTGACAATGGTATGAGATATCTAGGCATTGATTATGGCGAAAAAAACATTGGCTTGGCAATTAGCAATAATGAGCTTAAAATTGCTGTGCCTTTTGGGGTTGTTAATTCTCTTGAAGAAATTAAAAAAGTAATTCAAGAACAAAAAATAGATAAAATAATTATTGGCCTGCCAAAAGGTTTTCGAGGCGAAACAGAGCAAACTAGAAAAACAAGAGAATTCGCCAAAAATTTTAAAAATTTTGAATTCGTAGACGAAAGATTTACCAGCAAAATAAGCCAAAACCATGCTTCTGCAGCAGCTATTCTTTTACAAAGCTATCTAGACATGTTATCATAATAGCATGAAACTATCAGTAATAATTCCAGCTTATAACGAAGCAGAGAGAATTAAAAAAACTATTTTATCTCTTAAAGAATATTTGGATAAACAAGACTATAGTTGGGAGATTATAGTTATTAGCGATGGTTCAAAAGATAATACTGCAGAAGCCGCTAAACAAGAAGCCGTTAAAGTCATAGATAATAAAACAAATCAAGGCAAGGGCGCAGTTGTTAAGCAGGCAATGCTTGAAGCAAATGGCGATTATCGGCTTTTTATGGATGCTGACAACTCTACTAAAATAAATAATTTAGATAAATTTTGGCAATTTTTCGAGCAGGGATATGATGTGGTTGTTGCTTCTATTGCATTAAAAGAATCTAAAATTGTTGAAAAAACCGGCTGGCACAGAAGAATGCTTGGCAAGTTTGCTAAATATTTAATTCAAGTAGTTATGTGTTGGCGCATTAAAGATTCTCAAAGAGGATTTAAGTGCTTCACTAAAAAAGCGGCTTTGAAAATTTTCCCAAAACAAAAAATTATGCGCTGGGGATTTGATATAGAAATTTTAGCCTTAGCTAGATTATTTAATTATAAAATAAAAGAAGTGCCTATCGCTTGGCAGAATATTGGCAAATCAGAAGTAAATTTAAAGTCTTATCTTAAAACTCTATTAGAATTATTAAAAATCAAATGGAACCTAATAACCAATCAGTATCAGAATTAAGAAAAGACTTGGTTTCCGGGGATTGGGTTGTGATGGCTAAAAACCGCGCTAAGCGGCCGGAAAAACCAGCCGAGTGCCCTTTTTGTTTTCCAGAAATCAAAAACCAAAAAATTATTTCTCAAACAGAAGATATTATTATCATTGAGAATAAATATCCGGCTTTTAAACCACAAGAAGATCTTAATCAACATCATAACGGGCCATTTGAACTTATGGATGGGGTCGGTTTTCACGAGGTGATTATTTTAAGCGGCCATAATGCTAAACTTTATGAGATTGATCTTTTTGACCTGATTTGCGCATATCAAAAAAGATACCTGGCCCTTATGAACAGAAAGTTTGTTGATTATATTGCTATTTTTCATAATCACGGCAAATCAGCCGGCGCTTCTTTAGAGCATCCTCATTCGCAGTTAATTGCTTCGCCAGTAATTGACCCGGATATTCATCGAAGCTTAAACGGCTCTGAAGATTACTTTCGCAAACACAGGCAGTGTGTTCACTGCACAATGATTGATTGGGAGAGAAAAGAAAAAACGCGAATACTTTATGAGAACGAAGACTTTATTGTGTTTGTGCCTTTTGTTTCACGGGTTGCTCATGAAATAAGAATTTTTCCCAAAGAGCATAAGCCCTATTTTGAGAGAATAAATAATTCAGAAAAAAATAACTTGGCTGATGCTTTGCAAAAAGCTTTAAAAAAGTTATATTTTGCTTTAGATAATCCGGATTATAATTTTTTTCTTCATACTGCGCCTTGCGACGGCAAGACTTATGACCATTATCATTGGCATTTTGAGATTTTGCCCAAGACTTCTATTTGGGCTGGTTTTGAGCTCGGCGCGGGAATAGAAATTTGTTCGGTTACGCCAGAAGACGCGGCGAGAAAATTAAAAGCAATAACATGAGAAATAAATCTTTCACTCTTATAGAATTATTAGTCGTCATTGCTATTATCGGCTTATTAGCCAGCATTGTTTTGGTTTCTGTTGGGAGTGCCCGGGAAAAAGCCCGCATTGCCGGAGGCCAAAAATTCGCTTCGCAATTAGACCATAGTTTAGAAGCAGTTGGCAGTTGGAGGTTTGATGGAGATGCGAAAGATGGGTCGGGATATGGGAATGATGGAAGTCTCAATTGTGTTGGCGCTAGTTGTTGGGCACTTGAAGCCGATTGTATGCAGGGAAAATGCTTAAAGTTTACTGGTGATGATTATATTAGAATTCCTGCTACTAAGATTTTTAATAGCACCCCTGAAACCACAATTACTGCCTGGCGTAAAACTTCCTCTTCGGGTACGAGCTCTATCGTGCAACAAGGAAATAATTGCAATGTGCATCCGAGTCCATGGTTTTATCATTCTGGTAGTAATATGACAATAAGAAGCCGGATAAATGACCCAAGTTATTATATTAGTTCTGGTGCTGTAAAAATTGACGATGACAAATTTCATTTTTTGGCAGTAACAGCAAAAGACGGCAACCCGCCAAAATTTTATTTTGATGGTAAAGACATCACAAGTTCCACATCTAAATGGTATTATAATTCAGGGGTAAGTAGTTGGGATTTATTAATTGGATCAGCTATTACAGGTCCTTGTGGCTCAACAATCCCAAATACATATTTTACTGATGGTCTTATCGACGATGTCCGCGTTTATAACTCGTCTCTGACCGCCGGCGAAATAGAGAAAATTTATGTCCAGGGATTAGAGAGACATCAGGATTTGGCGGGAAAATAATGCAATTTCATCGTCAGTCTATTAGATTGCCTGATTATGATTATTCTGATTTTGGATATTATTTTGTGACGATTTGTGCACAGAACATGGCATATGATTTTGGGATTATTATTGACAATAAAATAAAATTAACAAAAATCGGTGAAATTGCAGGGCAATATTGGTTAAAAATTCCCGAACATTTTAAAAAGATAAAATTAGACAAATTTGTTGTGATGCCTAATCATTTGCACGGAATTGTTGTTATTGAATGTAGGGGCGCGCCATGGCGCGCCCCTACGAAAACCAAATTTGGTCCATTAAAACCAAAGTCATTATCATTAATAATGAACCATTTTAAGGGAAGTGTAAAACGGTGGTCCAATAAAAATAGTTTTGAGTATTTCCAATGGCAGCGCAATTACTACGAACGAATTATTAGAAATAGTCAAGAACTAAACAGAACTAGATTATATATCCAAAACAATCCAATAAATTGGGAATTAGACAGAAATAATCCTGAAAATTTCAAATTATGACAAATTATTTATTAGTTTTCTTAACAGCAATGACGCCAATTGGCGAATTGCGAGCAGCCATCCCGCTAGGTTTGGCTAAAAATTTATCTATTTTTTGGGTTTATTTAATTGCAGTTATTGGTAATTTAATTCCAGTCATATTTATTTTATTATTAGCCAGCCGTTTTTGCCCGAAATGGCTTTGCTGTCATGTTAAGAATAAACATAATCATAAGTTTATTAAATGGGGAGACTTGGCTTTAGTTTTTTTCGTCGCAATCCCTCTGCCATTTACCGGCGCTTGGACAGGCGCTCTAGCCGCAGTTGTTTTCGGAGTGAAATTTTGGAAAGCATTGGCTTTAATCAGTATTGGCGTTATAATTGCTGGAATAATAGTTAGTTTATTAAGTTTGGGCTTTTTAAGTTTATGAAAAAATTAATTATTGCCAATTGGAAGATGAACCCAGTTTCGCAAGAACAAGCGAATAAACTTTTTGAATTAGAAAATAAAAAATTTGAAAATCTTGAAATAGTGATTTGCATGCCGTTTGTATTTTTGCGTGAAGGCGCTGGCGCGCAAGACTGCTATTGGGAAAAAAAAGGCGCTCACACAGGCGAAATTTCTCCAGAAATGCTTAAAAACATCGGCATAAAATATATTATTATAGGTCATTCAGAAAAACAAGAAAGCGATGAAATAATTAATAAAAAACTGCAAGCCGCTTTAAAAGCAGGGCTTAGTCCTGTCTTGTGCATTGAAAATCAAGAGCAATTAAAAGCAAGATTAAAAAATATTAGGCAAATAAAAAATTTATCTATTGCTTATGAGCCAACCTGGGCAATTGGCACGGGCAAGCCCTGTTCTCCGGGAAAAGCCAAACAAATGCAGATATTAATCAGAAGAATTTTAACCCAGCTTTATTCACGCAAAACAGCTGAAAAAATCAGAATATTATATGGCGGCAGTGTGACAGAAAAAAACGCGGCTGAATATGCATTAGACGGCCTTTTAATCGGCGCCGCGTCGTTAGACGCGAATAAATTTATTAAAATTTGTGATGCAGTCAATCAAAAATCTTAATCTCAAAAACAAGCGCGTGCTTTTGCGCATGGATTTTAATGGTTTATGGCGCATTAAAGCGTCTTTAAAAACGATTAATTTTTTATTAAAAAAAGGCGCAAAAGTAACAGTAATAGGGCACTACAAAAGACCAGCCAAGCCAGATAAAAAATATAGCTTAATGCAATTTAGAAAATATTTGCCAAAAAATATTATTTTATTAGAAAATCTAAGATTTGATCCGCGCGAAGAAACCAATAATTTAAATTTTGCCAAAGAATTGGCAAGCAAAGCAAATATATTTGTTCAAGACGCTTTTTCTGTTTGCCATCGCGAACACGCTTCAGTAATTGCAATAACAAAATATCTGCCAAGCTGCGCAGGACTTGCTTTAGAGCAAGAAATCAAAGCATTAAACAAAAAATTTGCAAAGCCAATTTGCTATATTATCGGCGGCGCAAAACTTGAAACAAAATTGCCTCTTGCTAAAATTCTTTTAGAAAAATGCGAGCATTTAATTTTAGGCGGCTTGATTGCCAATGCTGTGCTGGCAAATCATAAAATAGAGCTAACTAGCACTAAATTGCACTTGCCGGTTGATGCTGTAACTAAAACAAAAACCTGCGCCGTGGGTACGATATCGCCTTGGCAGATTTTAGATATTGGGACTGATAGCATAAAATTATTTATTAGTATTATAAATACTGTTAAAACAATAATCTGGAACGGTCCAATGGGTAAGTTTGAGAACAAAAAATACCAACAAGGCACTTTGGGAATTGCTAAATCAGTTGCAAACAGCAAAGCGTATAGCATAATTGGCGGAGGCGAAACTATTTTTGCTTTAGAAAAATTAAATTTATTAGATAAAATTAATCATGTTTCAACCGGCGGCGGAGCTTTGCTTGAATATTTAGCCATGGGCACATTGCCAGGGATTGAGGCGCTAAGATGAAAAAATGGATTCTTAAAAACAAGACACAGGAAGATATTGTTGAGCAGTTATTAGAAAATCGCGGTATAAAAAATCGCGAGAAATTTTTTAATCCAAAATACGAAGATTTGGCTGATCCGTTTTTAATGCGAGGCGTTAAAAAAGCTGTTGGCCGCATTAAGCGCGCTAAAAAAATAGCTATTTTCGGCGATTATGACGCAGACGGCGTCACAGGAACTGTTATTTTAAAAAATTTATTTGAATTTTTAAAAATTCAAACCATAGTTTATATCCCCGATCGAAAAAAAGAAGGCTATGGCTTAAATATAAAAGCAATTCAAAAATTAGCCAAGCAAGGCACTGACTTGATTATTACGGTTGACTGCGGCATCAGTGACTTTCAAGAAGTTGAATTAGCAAATAAACTAGGCCTTGATGTAATTATTACTGATCACCACACTATTCCAGAAAAACTGCCCAATGCTTTTGCAATTATTAATCCCAAACAAAAAGGCTGCCCTTATTTGTTTAAGCAATTAGCCGGAGTCGGCGTTGCTTTTGTTTTGGTCAGGGCTTTTAAACTTGATTTTGAAAAATGGCTTTTAGATCTGGTCGCAATTGGCACAGTTGCAGATTGTATGCCTTTGGTTGATGAAAATAGGATTTTGGTAAAATATGGTTTAATTGTTTTGGAGAAAAGCAGAAATTTAGGTTTGCGGCAGATTATGCCTGAAAAATTAGACTCGCGGGCAATAGCTTTCCAAATTGGGCCGAGGCTGAACGCCGCCGGTCGAATTGATCATGCGAATACAAGCTATGAACTTTTGACAACAAGCTCTGAAAAACAGGCTCAACAAATAGCGCAAAAACTTGAACAAAATAATCAAAAAAGGCAAAGAGAAACCGAAAAAATTCTCAAAGAAATCCAAGTTGATTTAGATAAAAAAATAATTTTTGCTTTTAATAAAAACTGGCTAACTGGCATTTTAGGATTAGTTGCTGGCAAACTTTGCGAGCAGTATTTTAGGCCAGTTGTGATTATTGGCGACAATATTGGCTCGGCCAGAAGCACTGAAAATTTTAATATTATTGAGGCATTAACGCAATGCGCTGGCTGCTTTAAAGAATTCGGGGGACATGCCCAGGCCGCTGGTTTTAAAATAGAGCAAGATAAAATAAAAATACTAGAGAAAAAATTAGAAAAAATAGTTGAGAAAAAACTTAAGCCTGAAGATTTGATTTGCCCGCTTGAGATTGACGCTGAATTAAAACCAGAAAATATTAATTTTAATTTTTTAAATCAAATAAAATTATTTGAACCGTTTGGCCAAGGCAACCCAAAGCCAAGGTTTTTGTTAAAAAATGCTGTAATTCAAGATATGCAGTGCGTTGGCAACGGGGCACAGCATTTAAAAATGCGTTTAAGTAATTTTAAGGCAATTGGTTTTAATTGCTCTGGCTATGCCTCGCATTTGAATATTAACGATAAAATTGATATAATCTTTGAATTAGAAGAAGATATTTGGCAGGGCTATAAAAATTTGCAAATAAAAATTGTGGATTTAAGAAGGTCTCAATAAACTAAAAGCCCCGCCAATGCGAGGTTTTAGGATCCACTTTACAGGGATTATGGATTGCCACCAAGGTTAAATATAGTATAATCAATTAAAATTATTTGTCAAGCGTTTTCTGTGGACAACTTTAAAGTGGTGGAGGTAGAGGGAGTTGCACCCTCGGACCCTTGGTGGCAACCCAGAGTCCCTGCTCAGTACCCCCACCACAAAGATATTATATCATATAAATGTCTCTTAAAAAAACAAATTTAATTCTTGTGATTTCAGGTATTGCCATAATCGGCATTATTATTAGTTATTTTCCGTTTCATGTTTTAGCCACTGGCTTTGCCAGATACGGCTATTGGCTGCTTTTTGTCGGCGTTTTCTTGGAAGGCGAAGCCATGCTTTTGGCGGCCGGCGTCTGCGCTTATCTGGGTTATTTAGATATATTTTTAGTTATACCCATTGCCTGCTTGGCGATTATTGCCGGAGACAATGCTCAATACTGGCTTGGCCGTAAATTAGGCAAAGCATTTCTTAATAAGTATTCTGTGTTTCAAAAAATAAACGGCAAATTTAATCATCACAGCAATAAGATTATTTTGTTCTCTCGTTTTTTATTCGGCATGAGAGTGGCCACTATATTAATGGCCGGAGCAAATAATTTTAATTACAAAAAGTTTTTGAAGTTTAACGCGATTTCAGGGATTTTATGGGTTATAGCTATTGCTTTTTTGGGCTTTGTGTTCGGCGCCAGTTTTGTTCTATTAAGAAAAATTTTAAAATACAGCGCTTTGGCAATTACTGTTTTAGTTATTTTGGGAATTGTGATATATTATTTTATTACTAAGAAAACTAAGAAAAAAATTATATGAAAAACTTTCTTTATGCAGTTGCTCTTTTAATCGGCACGATTATCGGCGTCGGGGTTTTTGGCATTCCCTATGTTGCGGCTCAAGCCGGGTTTAGCATCGCTTTAATTTATTTAGCTGGCTTAGGCATAATTATTTTATTAATTCATCTTTTTTACGCTGAAATTGTTTTAAAAACTCCAGGCAAGCATCGTTTGGTTGGATATGCTGAAAAGCATTTGGGCAAATGGGGGAAAAACATAGCAACTGTTTCTTCTGTTTTTGGTCTTTACGGGGCATTACTAGCTTATATTATTGTTGCCGGCCAATTTTTAAAAGTGCTTTTTGCCGGCTCTGCTTTTAACTGGAGTTTAGTGTTTTTTTTATTTGGAGCTTTATTTATTTTTTTAGGCCTGAAATTAATTGCTCAAGCCGAGTTTTTTATGACAGGACTTTTATTCGCGGCAATGATAATTATTTTTGTTTTTGGCTGGGGTCATATTGATTGGCAAAACCTAAGCACTTTAAATTTTTCTTATTTTTTTCTGCCCTACGGAGTTATTTTTTTTGCTTTAGGAGGGATAGAAGCTATTCCCCAAATGCGAGAATTAGTTAATAATAAAAAATTAAAATTAGCTGTTGTTTTAGGGACACTTATCCCAGTTATTTTATTTATAATTTTTGTTATTGTTGTTTTGGGCGTGACCGGACCAAATACGACGCAAGAAGCGCTGATTGGTCTTCAGCAAATTTTAGGTCCAAAAATTATGCTTATTGGCTTGATTTTTGGCGTCTTGGCCTTAATGACTTCTTTTTTAACTCTGGGCTTAAATCTTAAAGAAATATTTTGGTATGATTATAAAATTAATAAAAACCTAGCCTGGGTTTTGGCTTGTTTCGTGCCGCTTTTGTTTTTTATTTTAGGCATAAGAAATTTTATTGATGTAATTGGCTTGGTCGGCGCAATTCTAGGCGGCATTAATGGCTTGATTATTGCTGTGATTTATGGTAAATTAAAAAAATCCTGGTTTTTGCCGGGAATAGTGATCTTAGTTTTTGTTTTGGGCATTATTTTATCTTTTCAGGGGAGGGGATAAAAAGTGAGGTCAAAAAAAGCAAAAGAGACTTTAGAGATTCTGTATTTTATTTTTGTTTATTTGCCAAAAGAAATTTTTCGAGATTATCTCATTTGGCTGAAAGAAAGAAGAGAAGCCAAATAATTTAAGGGTTGAGTTCTAAGAACTCAACCCTTTACTCTTACTTCAAGATTACCATTTTGCGTGTAGCGCTAAATTCTCCGGCTTGCAATGTGTAGAAATACACGCCGCTGGATAAATCTAGAGCATTTAAACGCTCTTGATTATAGCCAGCTTGTTTTTTGTTAAAACCTTCCCAGACAACTTGGCCAAGAATATTGCGAATTAAAATTTTAACTTCGCAATCTTGGGCCAATTGATAGGGTATCCAGGTTTCTGGGTTAAATGGATTTGGATAGTTCTGGAATAACGCGAATTTTGGTTTTACAAAATTCGCAACTAGCTTTTTGCCTACTGTTATTTCAAGAATCTGTGATTTTTTTCTGTTTCCAGAAAAATCAACATCTTCGATGAAATACTCATAGGTTTTGCCAAATTGGACTCTATCGTCAACAAACTGATAGTCATACGGCCTGTCAGCGCTTTTGACAAAACCGATTTGTTTGCTATTCCGGTAAACCCGAAAACCGAGATTGTTTGTTTCGCTTTCTGTTTGCCAGCGCAAAACAACAGCGTCGTTGGTTGCGGTAGCAACGAAACTAGACAGCACGACAGATAAAGCCTTGTCGCTCGGGAAACCCGGCGTTGGATTATCAGATAAATACCAATCGTTTTTGGTATTTGTATCTGCGTAATCAACGCTAGAAACATCAAGATATCGCGACAAAGACATCCCAGCTGTTAAACTGCTGATATTTACGCAAACTTGATTAAAGCTTGCGATGTCTTCGGCGTTCGGCCATTGGTCAGCGTCAAACAACATTCTAACATCATCAATTTCGGTGCTAGCGACTGTTTGATCGCCATTGGTCCAGCAGACAGCGTCAAGATAGACGCCGCTATTTAATGCCAGCTGATCATCCGTCTTTGTCGGATAACTGTCCGACAAATAGAGATCAATAAGGCCGTTGTGATTAATATCGCCGACAGCATCGGTTTCATCTTGGCCGTTTGCCCAGTGAACTAGGGCGTGCTGGCCAGACAAAAGCGTTGTCGGTGAAGTCGCTATGACTTCGTCAACGCCATCTAAATCTGTCAATTTGATAAACGCGATATCAACTGGTCCTGGGCTGTCATTATAAATCTCGGCCCATGGAGCATCGTCCAAAATCCCCACTTCGGTGATTTTTAGCGCTTGCGCATTAAGCGCAAAACAAAGCGCTAAAATCGCTATTATTGCGTAAAATTTTGTTTTCAAGTTGCACTCCCTTTTAAATTTGATAATTATATGCTATAATATAATTACAAACATGTCAAGGTTTATTGCTGATTTGCATATTCATTCTAAATATTCGCGCGCTACTTCGCGCAATATGAATATTCCCAATATTGCCAAATGGGCGAAAATTAAAGGCATTGATTTAATTGCTGCGCCAGACTGGACCCATGGCGAATGGTTCAAAGAATTAAAAAGAGATTTAAAGCCATTGGGCAATGGCCTTTTTGAATATAATATGAGCGAAGCGAATATTAAAAGGTTCCCGAGCAGAGCGAGGGGTTCTTATAATCAAATAAAATTTATTTTAGTAACAGAGCTTTCTTGCATTTATAAAAAACATGACAAAGTCCGTAAAATACATAATTTAGTTTTTGCCCCAAGCTTTGAGATTGTTGACAAAATCAATAAAAATCTTGGCAAAAACTTTAATTTAAAATCAGACGGCCGGCCGATTTTAGGTTTAGACGCAAAAAATCTTTTAGAGATTATTTTAACAATTTCTAAAGAATGCTTAGTTGTCCCGGCTCATGCTTGGACCCCTTGGTTTTCTTTGTTTGGTTCGCATTCTGGCTTTGATTCTATTGAAGAATGCTTTGAAGAATACTCAAAATATATTTATGCCATAGAAACCGGCTTAAGCAGTGATCCAGCCATGAATCGGCGCTTGTCTTGTTTAGATAAAATAACTTTAATTTCTAATTCTGACGCGCACAGCCCGGCCAAGCTTGGACGGGAGGCGAATATTTTTAATTGCAAATTAAATTATAAAAGCATAATTAATGCGATTAAAAAAAATAAAATTATTAAAACTCTTGAATTTTTCCCGGAAGAAGGCAAATATCATTTTGACGGACATAGATCTTGCGGTGTTTGCTTATCTCCGGAACAAGCTAAAAAATATAAAAATATCTGCCCAAAATGCGGCAAGCTATTAACTATTGGCGTGATGCATCGGGTTGATGATTTGGCTGACAGGAGGAATTATCAGGGGTCTGTGTTGTTCAAGCGGCTTATTCCTCTTCAGGAAATTATTGCTGAAGCATTAAAAGTTGGGGTTGATACAAAGACTGTTGCTCTTGAATACGAGAAATTAATTAAAAAATTCAAGAACGAGTTTGATATTTTATTAAACATCAAAACAGAAGAATTAGAAAAAGTAGCTGAGCCCCTGGTTGCTCTTGGTATCAAAAGAGTTCGCCAAGGCAAAGTTCATATTAAGCCTGGTTATGACGGCGAATTCGGCAAAGTATCAATTTTTGGAAGAGAGAGCAAAGAATTTAATAAACAAAAAAGCTTGTTTTAAAAACCCGACAAATATTTTTGCCGGGGTTTTATTTGCGCAAGACTGTTTTAAGTTTTTTAAGACTAGTGTCAAAAACGAAAACCCAGTCTTCTATTTCGTATTTTTTATCATATTGAGCTGGATTCTCCATTTCTTGAGCATCGCACAAAAGCTGTCTTATTTTTTTTCTCGCCTTTTTTGGCTTGCGGCCATGCACTCTTTTCCATCTTTGCTTGAATCTTATTAACGCATGACTGCCTATCTCGTAATTCTCTAAATCATTCAAAGCCAATGCCTCCTTTTTTAAAATTATATTATTTAATTATTATTTAGTCAATCTTAATTAAGGGTTATTTGTTTTTGACGAATAACCCGTTTTTTTTGACAAGAAAAGGCAAGAGTAGTAGAATAGAGATAATGCAAAATCGAACTTTATTTTTTGGCGATAATTTGGATATTTTGCGGGAAAAAATTCCAGACAAGTCTTTTGATCTAATTTATTTAGACCCGCCTTTTAATTCTAAGCGAAGCTATAATGTGCTTTTTAAAGAAACTGCTGAAGACGGCTCGCAGGACAGCCAAGCTCAGATTCAAGCTTTTGAAGATTCTTGGTCTTGGGGCAAAGAATCAAAAAAAGCTTTTGATTATTTGGTGACAAAAACCAACGAAGATATTTCTAATTTGTTGCTGGCTTTGGAAAAAATGATTGGCCATAATGATATGATGGCTTATTTAACAATGATGACGATTAGATTAATTGAACTTCGACGGGTTTTGAAAGACACTGGAAGTTTGTATTTGCATTGCGATCCAACAGCAAGCCATTATTTGAAAATTGCCCTAGATGTTATTTTTGGGAAAAACAATTTTATGAATGAAATAATTTGGCACAAAAATAGCGGCGGCATAGGCAGAACTACTTTCAGCAAAAGACATGATACAATATTGGTTTTTAACAAAACGCAAAATTATTTTTATGATGGCAAAGCTGTTGGCGATTTGCGGGAGCAAGAAGAAGGAACTTTTGGCGGATATTTTGGAACAGACAAAGATGATAGAAAATACAGAGAAGTTAGAAAAGCGGGTAAAATTTACAAATATTATTTGGATGAACCTAAAAATCCTGACGATGTTTGGAGCGTGCCTCAAATACCAGAAAGAGATACGACAGAAAGATTAGGCTACCCAACGCAAAAACCCCTTGCCCTACTTGAAAGAATTATCAAAGCCAGTTCTAAAAAAGGCGATTGGATTTTGGATCCGTTTTGCGGTTGCGGCACAACAGTTGCGGCCGCAGAAAAACTAAAAAGAAATTGGGTTGGAATTGACATAACTACTCTGGCTATAAATTTAATTAAAAAACGACTCAAAGACCATTTTGATTTGGGCAGAAAACAAATAATAATAGACGGCTTGCCAACTGATTTGACAGGCGCAAAAGCATTATTTAAAAAAGACCCGTTTCAGTTTGAATATTGGGCATTAGATTTAATTAATGCTATGCCAGCTCAAAGCAAGAGCAAGGACAATATGCGCGGCGCTGACAAAGGCATTGACGGAATAATCACTTTTAACAAAGATAAGCTTAATGGAGGTTGGAAATACGGCAAAGCAATTGTTCAGATTAAGGGCGGAAAAGTCCATAGAAGCCAAATAGCGGCTCTTAAAGGAGATGTTGAGCGCGAGAAAGCTGATGCAGGAATTTTTGTTACCCTAGAAAAGCCAACCAAGTCAATGATTCAAGAAGCAGGGGATTCTGGTAGTTTTACTACGCCCATAACATATAAATTTGAATTTCCAAAAATTCAAATTATGACTATTGAAGAAATTTTAAAAGACAAACAGCCGGAATTGCCAAAAGGGCTTGTGAAGGATTATCATAAAAAAGCTGAAGAGATTAATGTTGAAAATGATAAGCAGATGAAGATTGGGGATTTTTGAAAATCAAGGCTTGAAAAATTTAAAACCCGCATACTTTGAAAATATGCGGGTTCTGCTTTTTTACTTTAAAATTACCATCTTGCGCGTAGCTGTGAATTCTCCTGCTTGCAGAGTGTAAAAATAAACGCCACTGGCTAAGTTTCGAGAACTTAAATGTTCTTCGTGATAGCCAGTTTTTTTATCTTCAGACATTCCCCAGACAATTT
>JBDRLZ010000038.1:0-20596 GCA_043812555.1 bacterium | reverse complement strand
TATGGCTCGCCAATAACAAATTACCAGCAAATATCTACTTTAATCTCAACAATAACCCGTTGGTTTCAAGGCATAGTTATGGCAATAGCAATTATTATGATTATTTACGGCGGAGTCTTGTATATCACAGCCGGCGGATCTGAAGATCAAACTAAAAAAGCCCAAAGCTTATTAACTTACGCCTTAATCGGCATTGCTGTAGTTTTATTAGCTTGGGGAGCAGAATTTCTAGTATTAAGTTTTCTAACACCATAAATTTAGCGAAAGGGGGTGAAAATATGAAAAAAATTCTAATATTATCAATGTTATCAGTTTTTATCATGTCGCTTTTTGCCGTACCAGCATTAGTTTCAGCAGGAGCCTGTAATTTCACAGATCCACTGCAACCCACATGTCCTTCGGGGTATTTTTGTGATTCTGTCACCAACCCTACCACCCCAGAGTGTAAACTCGTAGGAACAGCTTCTCCAATCACTAACATATCAGGTGTTGACGCTTTAGTCAGAGCCGTTGCCCGATGGATATCTATTGTTGTTTCAGTAATTGCCGTAATATTTATTGTTCTTGGAGGAGCCAGCTATATTACTGCAGGCGGAGACGCTGAAAAAGCAGGCGCGGCCAGACAGAAAATAGTCTACGGTCTTGTTGGTCTAGCAATCGCCGCATTAGCATGGGGCGCCGAAGCAATAGTTAGAAGCGTTTTATCGTTAAAATAAAATCATGAAAAAACAAATTAGAAAAATTTTAAGCTTATTGCTTGTAGCAAGCGCTGTTTTAGGGACAACCGGTGTTTTATTTGCGCCTAATGCTTTAGCCGCGGCGGTTCCTGGAGTGACTTTGATTGAAGTTCAATTCACAGATCCTTTACCATTAATTAATCCACAGGCAGAACCGAATGCGGGAGCATCTCTTTTGAAAGTAATAATAGGGGGTAATGGAGGTGATGTTGGCTACACCAACGGTAGGCTTGAATACATCTTGCAGAGGACAGGTTGGCAAGAAGATGTGGATGTTATTATCTTTAAGGCTAACGGAGACGAGTTCAGAAATGATACATTTGAGTCATTTAATTTTCCTGCTGGGGATAACAAATCGGCAGAAATAAATCTTGGAATAAAAATTGTAAAGAAGAGCTCCTTAGGCGACACAGGATTTCCAACTTTCCCAAATGGATCAACAATCATCCCTGGCAAAATTACATTTAAAACAACAGTGCCGCAACCCGAGAAATTAAGCATTGAAAAAGAAATAAAAGTCAAGATCCCACCATATAAACCAGCAGGCGGCAGTGATGAATGCGTTCCCGCATGTAATCCGGAGACCCAAAAATGTGTGAACAAGGTGTGTGTGCAAAAAGACACCGTAGAGCCTACTTCGATCGACAAATGTAACGCAGGGTGTGCGGAGCAATTTAGTGGTTTTGACAGTAAAATTTACACATGTCAGGAAGACTGCTGCTCAATGGGCACAGTTGAGTCCTGTCAAACAGGCTGCGATAATAGTTTTACAGAGCCTGACAAAACAACTTGTCGTGATATTTGTGCAGAATTCCTAACTGGAGACTGCCTAACAACAGCAGACTGCAAGAAATCAGGAGAAATTTGCGATTTTGAAACCAGCACATGTATTCTTGTTGGCGCATCATCTCCAATTGAGAGCGTATCAGGAATTGATAGCTTGATCAGATCAGTTGCCCGATGGATTGCCATTTTAATCTCTATAATCGCCGTGATATTTATTATTCTAGGCGGAGTCAGCTATTTAACAGCTGGCGGAGACGAGACCAAAACTACTTCAGCCAAAAATAAGATTATTTACGGCTTAATTGGCTTGGGAGTAGCCGCATTAGCCTGGGGCGCCGAAGCACTAGTCAGAAGCATTCTCGGAATGGGCAAATAACTTTATTGCTCAAGCAATAAAAACCCCCCGGAAAATCCGGGGGTTTTTATTGATTAGTTTTTATTTTGCTTTGGCGCTTTGCAAATACTTGATTAATTTTTTTCTTTTTGAGACCATTTTTAAAAGCCCGTGCCTGGAATGGACATCTTTAGCATGCTTGCGCAAATGCTTTGTCAGCTCTTTTATTTTCTGATCAAGCAAAGCAATTTGAACTTTTGCCGAACCAGTGTCTGTTTTATGAATTCGAGACTTTTTGATTATGTTTGATTTTAGCATAAAATTATTGTATCATAAAAAAGAAAATATGTCCATAAAAAAACTAATTTTAGACTATTTAGAATATTTAGAAATTGAAAAAAATCGTTCTGCTAAAACAACAGAAAATTATTCTCATTATTTAAAAAGTTTTGCAAGTTTTGCAAAAATTAAAACGCCAAGGCAAATCAGCCCTGAAATAGTTAGGCAGTATAGAATTTGGCTTAACCGCCAGAATTTTAAAAAAAACACCCAAAATTATTATATTATTGCTTTACGCAATTTCTTAAAATATCTTGCCAAGCGCGATATTAAATCTTTGTCTGCTGAAAAAATAGAGCTTGGCAAACAGATTGACAGAGAAGTTGTTTTTTTACAAACTGAAGAGTTGGACAGGCTTTTGGAAGCGCCGAATAATTTGCGCGATAAAGCAATTCTAGAAGTTTTGTTTTCAACTGGTTTGCGTGTTTCAGAATTAACTAATTTAAATCGCGAAGATATTAGTTTGCTCAAGGCTGAATTTTATGTCCGGGGCAAAGGCGGTAAAATAAGGCCTGTTTTTTTGTCAGAAACAGCTCAAAAAGCGCTAAAATATTACTTAGAATCAAGAAGAGATCCAGAACCAGCTTTATTTATTAATAAAAACAATAATCAGCGATTAACAGCCCGCTCTATTCAAAGAATTGTTAGAAGACTGGCGATTAAGGCTGGCTTGACAAAAAAAATAACACCTCATACTTTAAGGCATTCGCTGGCTACAGATCTTTTGGCTGGCGGAGCTGATTTGCGATCAATTCAGGCGATTTTAGGCCATTCTTCAATCACAACTACGCAAATTTACACGCACTTAACTGACCAGCGTTTAAAAGAAGTTCATCAGAAATATCATCGGCGTGTAGGCACACAGGGAATCGAACCCTGATCAATGGCTTAAGAGGCCACTGCTTTGCCGTTAAGCTATGCGCCTATTAGTGCCCTCGGCAGGATTCGAACCTGCAATACGACGTCCGAAGCGTCGCGTGATGTCCATTTCACTACAAGGACGGGGTGACCGACGGGATTTGAACCCGCGATCTTCAGTGCCACAAACTGACGCTTTAAACCAGCTAAGCTACGGTCACCATGCAGTGCCCTTGGAAGGAATCGAACCTTCATCATCGGCTTAGAAGACCGTTGCTCTGTCCATTGAGCTACAAGGGCAATTATAGTATAATTTAATTATGCAACAAATTCCGGATAAAATCAAGCAAGTATTAAATAAACTTCAAGACGCTGGTTTTGAGGCTTATTTGGTTGGAGGCTGTGTTAGGGATTTATTAATGGGCAAAGAGCCAAAAGACTGGGATATCACGACCAATGCTTTGCCTGAACAGATTAAAATATTATTTAAAAAAAGCTTTTATAATAATAAATTTGGCACAGTTACTGTTCTGCCCAGCAAGACCGAAATTACTACTTTCCGCAAAGAAGCGCAATATACTGACAAGCGCCATCCAGACAAAATAGAATTCACTAATTCTCTAAAACAAGACTTAAAAAGGCGGGATTTTACTGTTAATGCAATTGCTTTTGACGGAAAAAAGATAATTAATCAGACAAAAGATCTAGAAAATAAAATTATCAGAACAGTCGGCAGGCCTGAAGACAGATTTTCTGAAGACGCTTTAAGATTAATTAGAGCAATCAGATTTGCCATGCAATTAGACTTTAGCATAGAACCGAAAACAGAAAAAGCAATTAAAAAGCATTTTAATTTATTAAGGTTTGTTGCCAAAGAACGGATTCGCGATGAATTCATAAAAATTTTAGAATCTCAAAAACCAGACAAAGGCATTCTAATGCTTAAAAAGCTAAAATTACTCCAGCATATTATTCCAGAATTAGAATTGGGCATTGGCGTTGCTCAGAACAAACATCATATTTACACTGTTTTTGAGCACGGCGTTTTAGCCTTAAAAAATACTCGACCATATTTAGAATTGCGTTTAGCAGCTTTGTTGCACGATATTGCCAAGCCATATGTTAAAGAAGGACAAGGCAAAGACGCGACTTTTTATAATCATGATTTTTTAAGCGCAAAATGGGCAATTAAAATCTTAACCAGACTGCGCTTTTCCAGAAAAACAATTGAAAAAATTGCGCTTTTGATTCGCAATCATATGTTTTTATCTGATCCAGAAAAAATTACCGAGGCTGGCGTAAGACGATTGATTCGCCGGGTCAAGCCGGAAAATATTCAAGATTTAATTAGTTTGCGCATCGCTGACAGATTAGGCTCTGGTGTGCCCAAAGCGCGGCCGTATAGATTAAGATATTTCGAATATTTAATTAATAAAGTTTCTAAAGATCCAATTTCAGTCAAAATGCTTAAAATCAATGGCAGTGAAGTAATGCAGATTTTAAAAATTAGGCCTTGCCCTAAAATCGGCCTGCTTTTAAAAGCTTTATTAAACGAAGTTTTAGACGATCCTAAAAAAAACAATCAAGATTATTTTAAAAAACATTTAATTGAGTTAAATAAATTAAGCGAAACAGAGTTAGGGCCGAAAAGCCAAGAAATTGAGGCTAAGAAAGAAGAAATTGAATTAGAAGAAAAAAAGAAGTTTAGGGTTTAAACAGATCTGGATGTTCTTTTTCAAGCGCTTGCTTTGCTCTTTGCGGCCGTTTTTCAAGTTCAGAAATAACTTCTCTAAAAAGCTCTTTTTGAATTTGCACTTCTTTGGTTTTAATCAGAAAATTATCAGCCGAGGGGAGAAAAATCGGCTTTATTAAAAAAAGATAGGCAAAAACAAGCTTTGTTATAAAAGCAAGAGCTAAAATGATTAAAATAATATTATTAATTGAGATAAACTTTGATTTCAACATTGCTTTGGATTTCGCCGGTTAATTGTTTTTCTTTATCGCGCAAAACCTTTATTTGTATTTTTTTCGCTTGGAGTAAATATTGATTATTCTCTATTGTTTCTAAAAAACGCAGAAAATTCGGAAAACTTCCGGTTAAAATCAGATTAAAAACCAAACTATTTTCTTCTTTGTTGTCTTTTTTTTCTGGTTGAGCTTTTATTTCTTGAATTAAATTGGTTTGTTCAGCCGCATTTTCCAGTATTTTAATAAATTCTACTGCCCTTTCTTTTTCTAGAATACTTTGCTTTAAAAGCGGCAATTTTGGCTCTATTTCCTGATAATCTTGTTTTAATTGAGTAATTTGGGCTTGGTATTGCTTTTGAAAATTAGGATTTTCAATAATCATTCGCTGTTGTTCAACTGTGCGGCTTAGTTTTTGCACCCTGGCTAATAATGGCCAAAAAAGAAGAAATATCAAAACAAACAAGACTAGAATAATAATTAGGATATTTAAAAAGATTTTTTGCTGGATAGTCATTGTTTTATTTGAAAAGAAAAAAGAAAATCAATATCTTTTTGTTTGACAAAATTGGATAATGGCGAATCAAAATTAATGAATTGCGTTTCTTGTTCTAAGATTTGCTGAAAGTGCGAAACATCATCTCTTGTTTTAGCATAACCGCCAATTTGCACTTGATTATCAGCGGTTTCTAAAAATTCAAGCCGTATGCCATTTGGAGTGATTTGAGATATTTTTTCTAAAATTAATGACCAAACTATTTGTTCTTTTTGGATTTGAGCAACATATCCAAGCCGCTGATTAATAAAACCAGACAACTCTTTATTTAAAGTACTCACTTGTTTTTCTAATTCTTGCGCTTGCACAAAAAGCTCGTTATTTATTTCTATTTGAGCTTGCGTGCGGTACAGAATTAGCCAGACAGCGCTATTAAAGATTATCAAAAGCAAGACAATACTTAGTAAAAACACGCCAATAATAATAATATTGCGTTTTAAAATATATAATCTGAATTCTTGTTTTACTTTTTTAGGGAGAAGATTAATCATTTTTAAGAGCTAAGCCAATAGCCGCTGTGTAAGAAGGATCTTTAACTATTTTTATTGGCAGATTTAATTGTTTTAAAATGGCGCTGGCTTTTTGCAGATCGCTGTCCCCGCAAAGCAGTATTTCAGCGATATTGCCATTACGAGTTTGATAAAAATCAAGATAATCAGCTGTTTGTTCAAGAGCGCCTGCGACAGTAAATTTAATTATTTGCGAAGATACGATCATAAAAAGAGTGTTTTGGCTGCTGACTTTAATAATTAAATAATTATTATCATCTTGGACCAGAGCGCGGGCAATGGCTATTGATTCCGGTTCTATTGCTTTAGCAATTAAGCCGGCTTGTTTGAGTTCAGTAATATATTTATCAATAATTTTTCGCTTAGCCGCAACAATCAAAAGCCCTTGCCCTATTTCTTTGAAGTCATAGTAAATTTCTGATAAAGCCAGTGGGACATTGGATTCAATTTCTTTTTTTATATCCCCGTCTTTAGGCACTAGTTTAACAAAACACTCTGCTTCGGGCATAGCTATATTAACATATTTTGTTTGGATTTTTGCCTTTTTTATTGCTTCTTGAATAGTTGCGCCAAATGCAAATTTATCAGGCATTTGCGCAACCCTGATTATATTACCCGTTAAATCAAGACCAAAAATTTTCGGGTCTAAAAATTTTTTAAAATTTAGCATTTAGTATTCTTCCTCCCAGCGCTCTAGAGTTATGATTGGCGAATCTTGGGCTTGGCCAAGCGCTGTTTTAATAATATTCTTATCATAAGTTATTGTCAACTCATTCGGCTGAGCATATATATATAAATCATTGTTTGGGCTGGCGCTTATTATGCCTCCAATCACATCTATACTGCTGAAAATTTCACCGTAGCATTCAATGCTTTTTAAAGCATAAATTAATCCCTGGATATCCAAGCTCGCCCATTGTTTAACAATAATTGAATTTTTGCTAGCTATGCCAGATGGCTGGCCAAGGGTGTTCCTGATGATTAAATCAGTATAACCGAAACCGCCTTGATCAGCAATATGCAGACTGCAGTCAGTTAATAAAAAGCCGTTTATTGTTAATGATTGATTGCGCTCAATGTCAATCCGGCAATTAGTCCCATTAACATAAATAATGCCGTTTAAAACAGCTGGATCATGCAGCGCTAAATATTCTTGAAATTCTTCTTGCGACATTATCGCATCTGCTTTTTCTTTGTATTGTTCAAAGTCCAAGGCCGGGACAGAAAGAGAATCAGCCTCTGGCAAAATCTCAGCATCTAAATTCGATGTTCTATCTACACTGATTACTAAGGCTGAAGCAGTTTGGTCAACACTAACTATTGAAGACTTTTTTAGATCGAGCTTGTTATTGGCGTGGATAGAGCCTTGATTGATTTTGACATTTTGAGCCTTGTTAAAAGCAATATCTTTATTAGCCAAAATAGCTCTGGTTTCAAGGGGTTCTGTTATTCCCCCAAGAGGCTTAAAAACTTCAATTATTACTTTTCGCTTGGCGTCTTTATAATTGGCTTGAGATTCTATTTCTGCGTTGCCATGACCAATGCTTACTGCTTTTATTTTAATCTCATCGCCATCATAAAGCTCATTAGTTAATTTTAAATCTTTTTCTAAATCTCCATTTTCAAAATCATCTTTCCAGTCGTTATTTAATTGCCAAATCGCATACTGCGTCCCAGCTTCAGCCAAATAATGCGTTTGCAGAGCTAGTTCTTGGTAAGTGGCTATTTTGCTGTCTGTGACCATTATTAAGGCAAAGCCAATGCCTAAAAAACTTAGAAAACTAGTTATTATAAGAACGCTGATTAAGGCTATGCCTTTTTGCATGGTTATTTGATATTTCTGCCGGCTGTTTTAGTTATAAAATCGTTAACCTGAATTTGTATTAATTTATTGCCTGAAAATTGCATATTTGAGATATATTCAGCAATAATTTCGTCTTCTTGTATTTCTCTGTCTGCGCCAATAATTTGCCTGTGCAGTTTATGATCTTCTAGGTAGTAGCGTAAATACTGTAAATTTTCAGTTCGCCCATCTTGAAATTCAATTTCATTTGCTGGCAGAGAAGTAATAATTTCGTCTGTTTGCCGCAGTTCCCGAGAAATTTTATCAATGGCAATTCTTGAATTTTGTGTTATTTCGTTAATTTCAGAGCCTTTTTGCCATGCTTTATACCCGGCTAAATACGCTGAAGAAGCCACTGTCAAAACCGTGATCATAACAAACATTGCAATAAGAAGTTCAATCAGCGACATAGGTTTTTAAGTTATTAATTTCTATTTTTTTTAAACCGGGATAAACTTCTTGGCCCTGAATTTGCTCATACGGCTTGCTTAATTCTTCTTCAACCAGGGCTTGATTTTCAAAAATTGTTTTTGTTTTATTTTTTGCACTTTGTGCAAGTTTTAATCCTAGGCTAAAAACCTGCAAGCAGGCGACAACAGCCAAAGACAAAATACTTAAAGCAACCAACGCTTCAATTAGAGTGAATCCTGTCTGCTTATTCTTTTTTAACATGGCCAGCAATAGAAATATTAATTTTTGTTGTTTTTGAATCAGCTCTTAAAATAACATAACCAGACTTTAAAACACTGCCATCAGGCTCAAACTTAACTATTTCTTCCGGCGGGAAAGAGATTTCTTCAAAAATCACTCCTTCTGGTAAAACAAAATCAGCAAATTTAAACGCCTGGCGCTTATTTTGGGTTATTGCCTGCTGTTGGGTTTGGCGCAAAGCAACAATAAGCTCTTGGGATGCTCTGTCCAAAGCTAGCGCAGGCTGGTAATTGCGCCATAATGGCACACTAATCCCTGCTAAAATGCCGATTATAGCGCAGATAATTAAAATTTCAATTAAACTCATATATTTTGGATCATTGAATAAATTGGCAAAATCATTGATAAAGCAAAAAAGCCGACAATCCCACCAATTATAATCATTAAAACAGGTTCGATTATTGACGAGATGTTTTTCAGTGTTTCATCAATTTCATTCTGATAGAATTCAGCAACTTGCTCTAAACTATTTGAGACTGTGCCTGTTTCTTCGCCTATTTCAATCATTTGCAAAAGCAATGGCGAATAAAGTTTTGGGTATAAAGACAGAGCCTTGCTTAAATCTTTGCCCTTTTGCACTTTTTGCGACACATCTTCTAAAGACAAAGAGTAAACAAGGTTGCTTAATACGCCCTTTAGTGTTTCTAAAGAATCAACTAAAGAAACCCCGCTTTCCAAAAGAGAAGAAAGGTTTGAGGCAAGACGAGCAGTGTTAACTTTTTGGCTTATCTTGCCCAAAAACGGCAGATAAAGCAAAAGCTTGTCAAGTGTTTTTTTGCCTGCGTGGCCGCGCCGATAAAAATAAAAGACTATTGATAAAATCAATATACTGGCAAGAATAAAAACGCCATATGTTTTGGTGTTATCGGCAAAACTTAAAATCAGGCGGGTTGTTAAGGGCAATTGCATTTGCATATCAGCAAAGAGCATACTAAGTTTTGGTACGACAAAAATCAGCATAGCAATACCAATGCCGATTAAAGTTGTTAAAATTAAAGCAGGATAAATCATAGCGCTTTTTATTTTTGTTATTAATTCATGGTCTCTTTTTATTTGTTTAGCCAAAACACCTAAAACACGCTCTAGACTGCCGCTGGTTTCGCCGATTTTAATCATATTAATATAAAATTGATTAAAAAAATTATTGTGTTTGCCAAGAGCGTTTGCTAGAGTTTCGCCTTTTTGCACGCTGTTTTGAACCTGAATAATAGCGTTTTTAAAATAAAAATGCTTAACTTGATTGCTTAGAATATTTAAAGATCGCGGCAAAGAAATACCGCTTTTGACCATTACAGCCAGATTTTTTGTGAAAAGCATTTTTTCAGTCAGAGAAACCGGGATAATTTTAGAGATTAAATTTTTCATAGTTTTATTCTTGCGTTACTTTTAATATTTCATCAATCGAAGTTATGCCCTGGGCCGCTTTAATAAAACCAGCCTGAACTAAATCAATCATACCGTGCTCGATAGCCTTAGCTTTTATCTCTTCAGATGAAGCGTGTTCATGAACAAGCTTTTTAATTTCTTCAGTTACTTCAATCATTTCAAAAATTCCGATTCTACCCTTGTACCCATCCTGGCATTTTTTACATGGCACTGGTTTATAGAATTTAATTGTTTGCCAATTATCCTGCGGCTGTATGATTTTTTCTTTTTTTAGAATGCTCAAAATGCGCTCCATATCAAATTTTTGCTCCATAGCTTTAATTTGTTCTTTAAAAAGAACAAATGATTCAGCTGGCTTATGAGGGCAAAATGTTCTGACAAGCCTTTGGGCAACAATCAAATTAATTGTTGAAGCAAGCAAAAACGGTTCAATTCCTAGATCTAAAAGACGAGGCAAGGAGCTGGCCGTGTCATTTGTATGCAGCGTTGAGAGCAGTAAATGGCCTGTTAAAGCGGCGTTAACCGCAATATTAGCTGTTTCTGAATCGCGTATTTCGCCGACCATAATTATATCCGGGTCTTGCCTTAAAAGAGATCGTAGTCCCGAAGCAAAAGTGTAGCCGATTTGCGGTTTAGTCTGGGTCTGATTAATTCGCGGCAAACGATATTCAACAGGGTCTTCAATTGTGACAATATTGACTTCCGGCTTATTTAAAATATCTAAAATAGT
Organism: bacterium; assembly: GCA_043812555.1. Classification (GTDB taxonomy): domain Bacteria; phylum Patescibacteriota; class Minisyncoccia; order JBDRLZ01; family JBDRLZ01; genus JBDRLZ01. The sequence continues at coordinate 9,842 of JBDRLZ010000038.1, read as the reverse complement.
ATAAAGCGTTGTTGTTTTGCCGCAGCCAGTTGGCCCTGTTACCAGAAGCATACCATGCGGTTTTTGAATATTGTTGTGAAAAATTTCCAAATCATTGCCAAAAAGCCCCAGTTTTTCCATGGTTAAACCCCGGCTGTCTTCAGAAAGAAAACGAATTGCTACTTTTTCTCCGTCAAAAATTGGCAGGACTGATACGCGGCAAGACATCTTCCATTCCGAGGATTCAATTTTAAATCGTCCATCCTGCGGCAGGCGATGCTCGTCTAGCTTTAAGTTAGCCAGAATTTTAATTCTAGCAACAACGCCGGAGTGAATTTGTTTTGGGAGAGTCATTGCTTCTTCTAAAACTCCGTCTACGCGGTATCTTATAATCAGTTCTTTTTCTAGCGGCTCAATATGAATATCTGACGCGCCTTGTAAAATAGCGTGTTTCAAAATCGTATCAACAACTTTAATTATTGGTAAATCGCGGGCGATTTTTTCCAGTTCTTGATCATTAACCGCGCCTTCAACGCCAGCTGGCTCTGCTTCTTTAATAATTTTAATGCCTGCCGGCGACAATTCCTCTAATTCTAATTTTAAGCTTTTTTGGTATTGAGCTAACATCGCACTAATGCTTTTTTCAGTAGTTAAACGCGGCAAAATTTTAAGATTAGTCTTTTTTTTGATAAACTCAATTGTTTGCAGGTCCTCTGGATCTAACATTGCCACTTCTAATGCATTATCTGTCTTTTTAAATGCAACAATATTGTGTCTTTTGGCAATTGGTTCAGGAATAATTTGAAGCACTTCAATCGGAACTATCTCTTTTTCAAGAGAGATAAAAGGAATACCCAAAATATAAGCATAAAGTTTTGTTAATTGTTCTTGATTAATTAGATTGTTTTTAATTAGCGCATCAGCTAGCCTCTGTTTTTTTTCTTTGGCTTGTTTGTGGGCTTTGTCTAGATCCTGTTTTTTTATTAAATCAGAATCTTCAAGAAAAGCTTTTAATTGTTCGTCTTCTACACGCATAAACCTTTAATTTTTTTAATAATTTCTTCTAATCTATAATTTGCTTTGACTAGATAGGTTGTTGCTCCCAGGTCAAGAGCTTTTTGGATCTCCGGTGTGCTTTCTAGGTTTGTTAAAATAATCACTGGTATATTTTTGGTTTCTGCGCTGATTCTAAGCTCTTTTAAAACCTCAAACCCGTCTTTTTTCGGCAGAATCAAATCTAAAAGAATTAAATTTGGCTTATTCTCAATCGCCTTTCTAAGCCCTATTTCGCCATTTAAAGCGCTTAAAATTTCAAAGCCTTCTTTTTCTAATTCTTGGCTGACTAATTTTTGAAGATTAGGTTCGTCTTCTATAAATAAAATAGTTTTTTTCATAATTATTATAATTAATAATTAAAAGGTTCTTGAGTCCGCCCTGGGCGGACGAAAGGTTCTTATATTTTTATGTTTAATTTTATATAAAATATTGTGCCTTTATTTTCTTTTGATTTAAACCAAATTCTGCCTTGGTGCGCTTGAATAATTTTTTTGGCCAAATAAAGCCCTAGTCCGCTGCCTTGGGTTTGATGCTTTAAAACATTGTTTGCCCTGAAAAATTTTGTAAAAATTTGCTTTTGCTGAGCTTTTGGTATGCCAAATCCATTGTCTTTGATAGTAATTAAATTATTTTTTAGCTTAATTTCTATTCTGCCGCGCTTTTTCGTATATTGAATAGCATTATGAATTAAATTTTCTAAAGCCATTTTCATTTTTGTTTTATCAGCTCGGATAGCGGTTTTTTTATAATTAAATATGATTTCAGTGTTGCTGATCCTGGCAAATAGCTGGAATTCTTTGATAATTTGCCGTATCAAACCGCCTAAATCAAAATTTTCTTTAATTAAATCAAATTTGCCTTGTTCAATTCTTGCTACGCTCAAAAGATCATTAACTAATTTCAGCATTCTTTGATTAGAATTTTGAATAATTTCTAAATAGGTTATTTGCTTTTCGCTTGGGTTTGTTTTGTAAAAAGCTTCTAAAGACCATTTTAAAGCAGCTAGCGGCGTGCGCAGTTGATGCGAACAAATTGAAACAAAATCCGATTGCATTTGATGGACTTGAACAATGCGATAAACTGAACGGACAACAAGATTGCCTATGACTAGGCTGATTATTGTTACTGCTGTGGAAGCAATAATAATCACTTCTGGACCGGCGTATTGTACAGCAACTAAATAAGTTGCAACGATAGCAGTTATTGTTATTGCGCCCATAATAACAAACAAGAAACTTGGGCATTCTAAAGGTTTTAAATTAAGCTGTTGACATTCTTTGAACAAGGGCATAAAATAATATTAACATATTTTTTTTTCGGAGCATAGTGTAATGGTTAACATGCGCGCTTTGGGAGCGCGTGATTCTGGGTTCGAGTCCCAGTGCTCCGACCAATATAATATGCGGGTGTAGCTTAATGGCAAAGCTTCTGGTTTCCAACCAGATGACGAGGGTTCGATTCCCTTCACCCGCTCCTTGACTTTTTGCTTGTTTTGTGCTATCATAAAAATGCCATGTTAGAGGCATTTTTTGTTTACACAATTTTACAGGGCAATGCTTTATTGCAGCCATTTATACCCCCACAAGATGTGAGGTTTGTTACTGTTACCGCATATTCTTCAACAGTTGACCAATGCGACATCGACCCATTTATTACTGCTTATAATACTCAAGTTCGCCCAGGCATTGTTGCGGCTAACTTTTTAGAGAAAGGCACGCAAATAATGTTCCCAGAGATTTTTGGGAGCCAGATTTTTGTTGTTGAAGATAAAATGCACAAACGATTTAAATACAGAGTTGATATTTGGATGCCAAGCACTGATCAAGCAAAAGAATTTGGCATCAAAAAAACAGAAATGATTATTTTTTAATTTGGTGCCCAAGGAGGGACTCGAACCCTCACGAGCATAGCTCACAGAATTTTAAGTTCTGCGCGTATACCAATTCCGCCACTTGGGCATTTTAAGAGGCCGCGGCGAGAATCGAACTCGCGAATAGGGGTTTTGCAGACCCCTGCCTTGCCACTTGGCTACGCGGCCATTTGCCAAATCTGCAATATGTCTTTAATCTTAATCTTTGTCTTTGTTTGTAAGTATATCCCAGCTTCTTTACCCTTGTCAACTTGTTCAAGCTTTCTGTTTTTATGCTCTAACTGCTTGATTAAGCCCTTGCCTATTATTTTGTTTTGGCGAATAATATCAACATTACTGCCCAAAATAGCTTTGCCCTCAATTACTGGTCCGCCGACAATCATTCCGTCTTTTAATTTTTTAAAAACAGCAATAATTTGCATTCGCCCCAACTCTTCTCTCTCTTTTTCTGTTTTATCATCTTCTTGTAATATTTTTTCTAAATCATCAATCAGTTTATAAATAATATCATATAACTTGATTTTTTCTTGATTTTTTTTAGTGATTACTTTAACCCCAAAGCCAAAGACCAAGTCCGGTTTTAATATCATGTCATTATCGCTTATATCCCCAATTCCAGAGCTTAAAACATTAAGTTTCATTTTTTGCACACTTTGCAAAATAGCTTCTAGCGAGCCTTGTGTTTTAGCCTTGATAACAATATTTAAATAATCTTGTTTTTTTATTTGCTCGAATGCTTGTTTGTTTAGCTTAAGACCGAATATTCTGACTGGCATACCGGGCTCTGCTTTATCTATTTTTTTGCCGACCCAATTTTCAATTCTTTTTATTTTGCCTTTGTAAAATGGCAAAGAATCGTTGATATTTAGCATGCTGTTTTTGACAATTAGGTCAACAGATAAGCCGCGTTTTGCACTTAAATTTGTTTCTAAAATATCAAATTCTAGTTTATTTTTTATCTTTAAATCTAATTCTTTGGCTTGCAGAAGAACAGCTTCTAACAACTGGTCAATTCCTTGACCGGTTTTGGCAGAAGTTTCAACTATTAAGCATTCTGGGAACTGCTCTTTGGTTCTTTGAATATTAGCGGCTGGCTTGTCTATTTTGTTTATCGTAATAATAACCGGTATATTTGCATTTTGTGCAATTTTTATCGCTTCTCTTGTTTGCTCTTTAACGCCTTCGTCAGCCGCAATCACAACAACAGCAATGTCAGCGCCTTTGGCTCCTTTGGCCCGCATTGACGCAAAAGCTTTGTGCCCAGGTGTATCAATAAAAGTAATATCTTCTGCTTGAAAAGCGCCAATAGACTGGGTTATTTCTCCATACTCATAAGGCATTGCAATTTGTCTAATTTTGGTCAATAGTGTTGTTTTTCCATGGTCAACATGACCCAAAACAACAACAATTGGCGGTCTGTTCTTTTTCATGTGGACTTAGGCAGAATCGAACTGCCGTTTGAGCAATGCGAATGCTCTGTTTTACCATTAAACCATAAGCCCGCTGTGCCCTTAAGAGGAGTCGAACCTCTATCAATGGCTTAGGACGCCACTGCTCTGTCCGTTGAGCTACAAGGGCGGAATAGAATTTCTAATGACTAATTTCTAATTCTAATATAAATATCTTGTTTTGTAAAGATAATTCTGTTAGAATAACAAAATACGGAATGTAGCTTAGCGGTTTAAAGCGCTGGCTTCGGGAGTCAGAGATCGCCGGTTCAAATCCGGCCATTCCGACCTGCTTGCAGTCAGGCAGACGGGCCGTTAGCTCAGCTGGTTAGAGCGCCTGTATGGCATACAGGAGGCCGCCGGTTCAAATCCGGCACGGTCCACATAAATTTTTGCCAACGCAAAAATTTGAGTAGTTGGTAATTAGTAATTTGTAATTAGCAAAAATTTATACCTAATTACTAATTACTCACACTAATTTTGGAGAGATGCCAGAGTGGTTTAATGGGCTGGTTTCGAAAACCATGCGAGTTTATCTCACGGGGGTTCAAATCCCTCTCTCTCCGCATGATAATCTTTTTTTACGGCTCTGATTCTTATCGCTTGCATAAAAAACTGCAAGAAATCAAAAAAAGAGCCAAAGAACTTGTTTTTGTTGATTCTTATGATGAATTTCAAAGCGCCAATAAATCGAATTCTTTATTCGGCGCTAAAAAAGCCATAATAATTAATAAATTGTCTGAAGAATTTAATAATATTGTAGGGGCAGATCTTGTGTCTGCCCAAAGCAATATTATTGTTTTTTGTGACGAAAAACCAGACAAAAGAACCAAGTTATTTAAAAAACTGCTTAAAATAGCTCAATGCGAAGAATTTAAGCTTTTAGAAAATTACGAGTTAATAAAGTGGGTCCAAGAATATGCAAATTGCGATTTCGCAATTGCTAATAAATTGTCAACTTACATTGGCAATGACTTATGGCTTATGTCCAACGAAATTAACAAGCTTAAAGCTTATATCGGGTATGCAAATTTAATATCGGATAGCGATATTGAGCGGCTTATTAAAGCCAAAATTAGCAATAATATCTTTAAAACCATTGATGCGTTAGCAATTGGTGATAAAAAAACAGCCTTAAGTCTGCTTACTAATCATTTGGCTGCTGGCGACGATGAAAACTATTTATTTAATATGTTCTGCTACCAATTCAGAAATATTCTCAAGATTAAATTTAATAATTTTTCTGGTCTTCACCCTTTTGTTATTCAAAAAACCCGAGCAATGGCTCAAAAATATAGTTTAGAAAAAATAAAAATTATTTTTTCTGATCTTTTAAAGCTTGATCTTTGGTCAAAGACGAGCAAAGTTTCGCAGCCTGCGACTTTTTTCTTGCTGCTTTGTTCTTTTTAATTATATTTTTTTAACTGCTTTATCCAAAGCCTTATAAATAGTTGTCAAGTTACCTGATTTCCAGGTTTTTTTAATGCGCTCTTTATACCCAAGATTTAATTTTTTGCGCTTTTTTGATTGTCTTAAAGCTTTTTTAGCTGATTTAATTATTGGCATATTTCGAGCATAGCACAAAAGTTATCCACAAGCAAGCTTTTGCCTAGTATGTTATAATATATCTGATGCCTAATACGATATCGGATAAACCAAAAAAAGAAGCAAAAGACTATATTTCTTTACTTGAAGCCAATAAACTTTGCTCCTATTCGCAGGAGTATCTATCTTTGCGCGCCAGACAAGGAAAATTAAAAGCAGAAAAATTAGGCCGCAATTGGTTTACAACGAAAGAATGGCTGAAAAAATATGTGGATGAACATGGTAAAGACGCAGGGGTTCAAAATTTTGAACCCCTACAGTCAACAAATTGGCAGCCAATTATCCAAAAAATCGGCTACGGGTTTTTGATATTACTGCTTGGTTTTGGTTTGCTAAAAATTTCGCCCAATATTATTTCTTGGACGAGCGCGAATATTGAGAACGCAAGCCAATGGTTAATTCAGACTGGTGAAAAAATTCAAGAGCAAGGCGAGTTGTTTGCTCCGGCATCTATTCTAGATAGTTTGTTAAGTTTGGATTTTGCACAGTTAGCGCAAAAAATTAATCAGAACGATCATAAAGTTCAGGCGACAGTTTTGAACGAAGCAGATCAAACTCTGCGGGCAGTACAAAACATAAGCGCCAACGCGCTAGCAATGAGCTTGCGCGGCATTGGCCTGTCTTTACAGCAAGTTGGCTATTTGGGACAGCAAACAAGCCGAAAGATTGCTCAAACTAAAGAGCCGATTAATAATCTGCAAGCTGGCATAATCACAAATTTGCAAAATTTGCAAAATAATATTAAAGATTGGGAAAACAATATTGAGCAGAAAATTGTCAATGGCGCTAAAAGCTTAGTTAATTTTTTTGCTCCTGGTTATTATGAAACAAAGTTGTTGGTTGAAAAAATTGAGGCGCTTGAGCAAACTCAAAATCAGTTGGAAAAAATTAAACAAGATTTAGAAAAAAACGAGCAAGCAAAAATTGAGATTATTGGCAAACAACCAGATGCAGGCACAGAATATGTTTCGCCCGAAAAAATAAAAGTAATTCAAGAAAAAACAATAATAGAAAAAGTAATAGAAGAAAAAATTACAGAGAAAGAGATTATTCCAGCAATAGAGCTTGCTCAAATCCAATCAGATTTGCTTGAAATTCGCGGTTTGGCTGTGCGCAATATAATAGAAGAGCATAAGATTTATTATGGCGGCGTTGCCACGCCTTATGATGCGGCAATTGGCCGGGATTTTTCAGTCGGCGGATCTACTTTTTTTGGCTCGCAAAACTCAAGCTATGACACTTTGGCGGTTTATTCTGACGCGACTTTTAATAATCCAGTTGTTTTTAATGCTTTGGCCGCTCTTTCATCGGCCACTATTTCAAATTCTTTAACAGTTAATGCCACTTCAACTTTTGCCGGCAATATCTTGCCAGGAGCTGATGATACTTATGATTTGGGTTCTTTAACTTCAGAATGGCGCGATTTATATATTGACGGCACTGCTTATTTGGACGGCATTAGTTCTTTGGGCATTGCTGGAGAGGCCGGCAGTGATTTAACGATTTCCGCGCCCGAAGGCAAGCATGTGATTATTAATAATTTTCAAACGCCGTATCAAAATACTATTACAGTAGCTAAATCCGGCGCTGACTATAACACTATTACTTCTGCTTTAGATGCTATTGCTGACGCAACAAGCTCAAATCGCTATTTAATTCGCGTTATGCCCGGAACTTATTCTGAAAGCATTATCATGAAAGAGTATATTGATATTATTGGCCAGGATGCCGGCTCTACTATTATTCAACAATCAACAGCTACCGTCATCACAACTACTGACAATTCTCGTTTAGAAAGCGTTGCTTTAAATAAAACAACTGACAATACTAATCCAATAGTTTCAATTGGCGCTACCTCGCCAACGCTTTATAATTTAATTCTTACTGGTGCCGGAACAAGCAATCAAACCGGTATTTTGGTCACAACCGGCTCCCCTGATATTGCTTATGTTAATATTTCAGCCGTTAAATACGGCTTGGTGCATTCCGGCTCAACCGGCTTAACAAAGCTTTCTTATTCAACTTTTAATTCCGGCACCAATGATATCTATGTTTCAGACACGAGTAATTCAACAGCGACTACTTTGGTTCAATCTTATTTTAATTATTTTACCGGCGCAAATTCAGTCCATATTGAAATAGAAGATACTGATGTTTTAGTTGGCGGCATTTATCTTAATAATTCTGGGGATTTGTTTCCTGGCCGGGCCAATGCTTATGATTTGGGTTCAGCAACAGTTGATTGGGATAATATTTATGCTAATACTTTGTATGTTGATACAATTTATGGCCAGACAGATATTTCTGGCACAACAGCTGAGTTATTTACTGTTAATTCTGACGCAGAAATCGCACAAGATTCGCAACTGCGTTTTCTCCGCGGCAATAATCCTTCGCCAAACAGACACGCTGTTCTGACTTGGGATGAATCAGAAACCCGTTTTGATTTTAATTTTCCTTTGCATTTATCGCAAACAGGAATAATTTCTTCAGCTTCTGATTTATCAATTACTCCGGGCGGGGATTTGAGCTTAACGCCAGTTGGCGGGGATTTGGCAATAAATGCCAATACTAATGTTGTTGGTCAGTTAAGCGTTACTTATACTGGCACAGGCGGCAATATTTTTGAATTAATTGATGGCCTAGATACGGTTTTCACTATTGCTGACGGAGGCGCGGTTAATATTGCCGGGCTCACTGCTTCGCGCTTAGTTGCATCTGATGCAAATAAAAATTTGGTCTCTTCTGACTTGGCTTCATGGGTTGCTGGCACGACAAATCAAATAATCGTGACTGACGACGCTGACGGCACAATAACTTTATCTTTGCCCCAGGACATTCACACAGGAGCAAGCCCGACTTTTGCCGGATCAACACTAACAGGAACTTTAGACGCTAACGGCGATGTTCAAATCGCTGACACTGACATTGCTTTTGACGGGGCTTCAACTACTTTTACAATAACTGGCGCATTTACCCTGACCCCGGGTGGAGCGGTTCTGCTTGGCGATGGCGGGGACACAATGCAGATTAATTCTTCCAACTGGGCAATGGATACTAGCGGCAATTTGCAAATAGACGGCACTTTGCAAGTAGATGGAGCTACAGTGTCCGCGATTTCAGCAACCACTATCAATCTCGGCACAGCTAATGTCGGCTCAACCATTCAAATCGGCACAGAAGCTACGACAGCAGACACAATCACAATCGGCAACAGCAACGCGGCCACAACAATGGCTTTGATCGGCGGAGATGACTGGTCAATAACCAGCGCTGGAGCCTTAACTTTAGACGGCACGGTTTTAGACATTGATTCTTTGGACTTTACAGGCGCTGGCGCAATAACCACTGGCGCGGCAAGCAATTTAACTTTAAATCCAGGCACAACCGGGGATGTTATTTTTACTTTGGACACTGACGGTTCAATCATAGACATCAATGACACGGCCAATATTACCGGCACTGCGATTGACATTACTAATACTGCTTTGACTTCCGGCACTGCAATGTCCATTGCCCAGTCAGCCAGCGCATTTACCGGCAAACTTTTAAATATTTCAGCTTCAGGCGGCGGATCCGGCACAGCTTATGGTTTGTATTCAGCTTTGTCCGGAGCCGCGACCGCTAATATTGCCGGCTATTTTTCCGCAAGCGGCGGCACGGCTAATTATGCTTTAATCGCGGACGCGGTTCAGGGCGATGTGGTCGGCGGCACAGGTTCTGGTGATGATCTGCTTTTAATCTCAACATCCAACGCAACCAAAGGTGATATTCAGTTTCATTCATCATCCTATTATATTAACTCCACTGGCGACTTAGTCTTAGGCGGCAGAATGACTTTTGAAAATGCGGCTTACATTCAAAATGAAGTGGACGGCACTTTG
>JBDRLZ010000037.1:0-15381 GCA_043812555.1 bacterium | reverse complement strand
TCTCAGGTCTTGTACTCACCGCCCGTCACGTCAAGGGAGTTAGAAATACCCAAAGCGCCATTTAGGTGGTTCTAAGGTAGGTCTGATGACAGGGACGAAGTCGTAACAAGGCATCCGTAGGAGAACCTGTGGATGGATCACCTCCTTTCTAAGGAGTAAGGTGAATTAACTCATAGCTCAAAACAAATAACCCATAACAATTTTGTTATTAGTTATAAGTTGGCGGTTATAAGTTTTACCATAAGGTCGTTCCAATTTATTGGAATTTATAAAAGTTTGTCAGCATCTTTTTAAAAGCTGAAATAGGACAACCATAAAAGACTGTATTTTGCCAATGCGAAACATTGGCCGCAGAATTTCGCGGAACCAACGCGGATTCACGCAGAAAATTTATTTTATTTTCGGCGTAATTCAGCGTTAAATCCGCGCAATTCCGCGGTCGGTGCGTAGCGCTGACACTGCTCTTTTTAGAAAAAACAAAATCCGCGCTCGTTAAAAGGCGCGATTTTTGTTTTAATTTCTGTTTATTTTTGTTATGAATTAGTTGAATTGACTTTATAGACTTTTGACTTTATAGACTTTACGGACTAACTTGCATGCTTGCTTTTTTATTATTTTTTTGGTAAGATAAAATAAGTTTTTGGGCGCATAGCTCAGATGGTTAGAGCGCGTCACTGATAATGACGAGGTCCATGGTTCGAGTCCATGTGCGCCCACTCTATAATGTCCCCATCTTTTGTTTCCCCTTTTAAAATTTTTTCAGCAATCTGGCTTTCGATTTTGTCCTGAATAACCCGGCGCATTGGCCGAGCGCCCAATTCAGAATCATAACCCAAAACAGCGATTTGATTAATTAATTCAGGCGTAATTTTTAAGCTAATTTGCTTTTCTGCTTTAAGCCTTGCGTTTAAATTATTTAGCATTAATTCAGCTATTTTTTTAATCTGATCCAGGGTTAATCTTTGGAATTCAATAATATCGTCAAAACGGTTCAAAAGAGCAATATCAAAAATTTCTTTTTTAGCGTTTGAAGTTGCAATAATAATTGCATTTTTAAAACTGACCGTTCTTCCTGAAGCCGAGGTTAATCTGCCCTCGTCAAATATCTGAAAAAATATATTTAGAATATTGCGGTGCGCTTTTTCAAATTCGTCTAATAAAAGCAGAGAAAACGGATCTTGTTCTATGGTTTTAATCAAGCGGTCTATTAAGCGGTCAATAGCATTAATTTCTTGAAATTCAGTCATATCAAAACGAATCATTCTTTTTTCCGAGCCAAAGTAAGCAAAAGCCAGGGCTTTAGTAGTTTCTGTTTTGCCAACTCCTGTCGGGCCGATAAACAAAAAACTTCCGATTGGTCTTTTTGCTTCAGCAATGCCGGCTCTGGCTCGGCGCATTGCTCGAGCAATAGCCTTAACAGCTTCTTCTTGGTTGACTACTCTGTTGTGCAGAATTTTTTCTAAATTTAATAATTTTTCTTTTTCAGCTTGACTGATTTCGCCTATTGGGATTTTGGTTTTTTGAGAAATAAACTCATGGACATCTCGAATAGCCAGCTTTTTTTTGAAGACAAATAACTCTTCTAAGATATCTAGTGATTTTTCCGGCTGGGGGATATTTTGGATATATTGATTTGACTTTTTAATGATTTCTAATAAAACATCGTCTTTTATTTTTAATTTTTTAGCTTCAGCCTTAAGAATAGCCAGAACCTCTTCGTCAGTCGGTTCGTTGACTTCAACTTTTTCAAAAAGCTTTAAAATACCTGGCATTGGCTTGAGCTTGTAATGCAGGCCGTCATAATCAGTTATAGCAATAATTTGCAGATTATCTGCTTGCAAATAAGGCTGAATAATTTTGGCTAAATCCAGATATTTATCAAAATCACTGATAACTAAAATTATATTGCCGGCTTTAGCCGCTTGGTCCAGAGCTCTAAGCAAACTATCTTGATTTAAAGCGTCTAAACTTAATTTTAAAACCCGGCGATTATTAAGTTTTTTCAAACTCAATCCCCATGATATTTTTTGAGCCAGGCCTTTAATAACCGCATTGCGGCCAACGCCGGGCTGGCCAATAAGTAATATATTGTCTTGTCTAGATCTGGCTAAGATTCTTTCTATCTTGCTTATTTCGTCTTCACGGCCGAATAATTTAATTTCTTTGCCGCGATCCATTGGCCGTGCATATTTGTCTAAAAAAGGTGTGTAAGCAAAAGACCAGCTTTTGCCGATTGAGCCCATTTTGACCAGCTTTGAATACTTAATTTCAAAAGGCAGAATTAGAAAAAGCGGCAGTAGAGCAATAAAAACAATAATTACTGCTAAGCCAAAAGCAATAGTAATTAATCTGACAAAAGCGCCAAGCAGACGCGACAAAAGATTAAAACCAAGAATCTTGCTGAATTCTTTAATATCAAATCCTCGCGGATATTGGCTTATGTCGCGATGCCATGGCGAAAATAGCGTTTTTAGCAAAAGAGGAATAGAGAAAAAATAGAGCCAAAATTTGATAAAATTTTTATAAGTTTTAAGACCTTTTAACATTTTTTTATAACAAATTTATATTTTAGAATCTCAATCAGGCTAATATTAAACATAGCAAAACCAATCATAATTAGCCAGTCAAAACCAGTTAAAGCAACTGTTCGCAAGGCAATTTGCAGTAATGGCAGATACACTGCGGCTATTAAGAGCAAAGCTCCAAAACCAACTGCGGCTACAAGCCAATAATTACTTAAAATATCTTTGCGCAAAATTGCGCGATGCAGAGACCGGCAGGAAAAAGCAAAAAGAAAACCGCTTAATACCTCAAACGCGAAAACCATTGTTCTAATTTTGGCAATATCAAAATGCCAAACTTTCCAAAGCATTAAAAATAAAACAAAAGCAACCGAGCTGGTGATTATGCCAATGATTAAAATTAAACGCTTGATCGCAGAATCAAGAATTTGGCGATTCTTAATATTAGAACGCATGGCTTCTTTTTCACCCGGCTCTAAAGCCAAAGCAAAATCAGGAAAAGTGTCTTCAATAATATTCATCCATAAAATTTGAGCTGGCAAAAGAGGCAGGGGCAGTCCAAAGATCAAAGAAAGCATAATCAAAATAGTTTCTGAAAAATTCTTTGACAAAAGATAAAGAATAACTTTTTTAAGATTTTCAAAAATAGTCCTGCCTTCTTGAATAGCCGCAGTTATTGTTTTAAAGCTATTTTTTAATAAAACCAAGTCAGCCGCTTCTTTAGCCACATCAGTGCCCGAGGCCAGGGCAATGCCAATGTCCGCTTTTTTCAAAGCTGGCGCATCATTAACTCCATCGCCAGTCATTGCTGTTATTTTGCCTTGGTCTTGCCAAGCCTGAACTATTTGCAGTTTCTGTTCTGGCGTCACGCGCGAGAAAACACTTATTTCACCAACTCTTTTTAAAACCTCTTCTGTGATATCCGGGCCATTAATAATACGGCCCAAGCTAACATCAAAACCTAGCTCTTGGGCAATGCTTTTAGCTGTTAATTTATGGTCACCAGTTACAATAACTACTTGAATGCCAGCTTCTTGGCAAAGCTTTATCGCGCTTTTGACATCAGGCCTTAGCGGATCTTTCAGAACTGCTAACCCAACAAAATCTAAATCTTGCAAATCTTGAATATTATTTGTTTGCTTATAAGCCAAACCAATCAATCTTAGGCCTTGTTTGGCTAATTTTTTGATTCTGAAGTTCCATTCTTCCTGTATTTCTTGATCTAATCGAGACATAGCTAATAATATTTCCGGCGCGCCGGCAACATATAAATGATTTGGGTAAAGACTGGCTAGATATTTTTTATTGGCGTCAAAAGGCAAAAGAGCAATTCTTTGCTTTAATTCTTGGCCAAAGCCGGCTTGCAATCCAGCGCTTAAGAGCGCTTTGTCAGTCGGCAGGCCAATTATTTTATTGTTAGCAACTATTGCTTCGTTGCATTTTGTTATAATCTGCCAGGCCATGTTTTGGTCTTCGGCAACCAGATCTGTCATTGTCATTTCTCCTGTTGTTAATGTGCCGGTTTTATCAACGCAGATTACATCTGCGCTTCCTAATGTTTCAGCGGCTGATAATTTTCTGACTAATCCTTTTTGCTTTAGAATTCGGCGCATACCAACAACCAAAACAAGAGTTATAACAGGCAAAAGCCCCTCTGGAATTGCCGAGACAATTAAAGCTGTCGCAGTCATAAACAAATTTTGATTTTTGAATAAGCCGATTATAAAAATTAAGAAACCAGCGCCGAGAATTATTCCGGTTAAAATTCTACTGAACTCTAGAATTCTTTTTTGCAAAGGGGTTTTTTCTTCTGGTGTTTTTTTAACCAGCAAAGCCAAAGAGCCGATTTTGGTATTTTGGCCAATAGCTGTGATTATTGCTTTTGCATGGCCTTCTTCAGCATTGGTGCCGAGATAAATTATGTTTTCTTTATCTAAAGATTTTTTAACAGCCCAAAATTCTCCAGTTAAAGAAGCTTCGTTTATTTTTAAGTTGTTCGTTTCAATTAAGCGGGCGTCGGCCGGAACTTTGTCGCCGGCTTTTATTATAATAACATCGCCGAGAGTTAATTCTTCAGAATCAATTTCCTGCTCGCGGCCGTCTCTTATCACACGCGTTTTTGTTTTGACTGCTTTTTTTAAAGCAGACAGGGTCTTTTCTGATTTGTTTTCTTGAACAAAGCTGACTAAGCCATTAATCAAGACAACTGACAAAATAAAACAAGCGTCCAAATAATGGCTGATTATAAAAGAAACAATAATTATTATTGTTAAGATATAAACCAGCGGGTTTTGAAATTGTTTGAAAAATAAATAAACCCGGGATAATCTTTTTGGTTCGGGTATTTTATTATGGCCAAATAAAGCAAGCCGTTTTTGCGCCTCTTCTATGCATAAGCCGGAACGAGATGTTTTTAATTTTTTGAAAACATCTTCAATTTTGATTTTTTCCCACTCCATTTTGTCTGACCAGCTCTATTTTAATCTCTTTTTTAATTCAGGAATAATTTTGTCCATTAAAACAACTTCTTGAACCCCGGTTGTCATATCGCGGAGAATAATTGTATTTTCCAGGGCTTCTTTCTGCCCGAGAATTAAAGTAAAAGATACTCCTAATTTATCAGCAATGCGCAATTGGGCTTTTAAGCTGTCGCGGGTAAGAGATTCAATTGTTTTAATATTTGTTTTTTGAAGTTCGTCAAATAATTTAAGCGCTTTGCGTTTGCCCAAGCTTCCTAATTGAGCCAAGAAAACTTTTGGGCTTTTTGGCTCAGGCAGTTTGTTTTTTTGTTTTTCAACTTCGGCAATAATGCGTTCAACACCAAGAGCAACGCCAACTCCGGGCGTTTCTTTTCCGCCCAAAATTTTAATTAAGCCGTCATAGCGGCCGCCGCCGCCTAAACTCGGCTCTGGGTAAAACTCAAAAACGGTTTTTGTGTAATAATCAAGGCCCCTGACCAAGCGATAATTAAGCTCATAAGGCAGATTAAGTTCTTCTAGATATTCTAAAACACTCTTAAAATGATCGTGGCATTCTGAGCAAAGGTGGTCCACGCTTTGCGGCGCGCCAGCCATTAATCGCCGGCAAATCGCTTCTTTGCAGTCTAAAAGCCTCAATGGATTTTTAATTAAGCGCGATTTGCAGTCGCGGCAAAGCTGTTTTGCTTTGTTTCTATAATACTGAATTAATAATTTGATATAATCAGGACGGCATTGGGCACATCCAATGCTGTTAATTTGGATAGTCAGATTTTTATTAATACCCAATTTTTCAAAAATTTTCCAGCTTAATTGAATAATCTGGCTGTCAACAATTGGGTCTTGCGAATTAATTGCTTCAATGCTGAATTGATTAAACTGGCGCAGGCGGCCGGCCTGCGGCCGATCGTATCGAAAAACCGGACCAAAACTATAAAGCTTGACTGGTTGAGGCAGGGAGCTCATGCCGTGCTCAAGATATGCCCGGCAGATGTTCGGCGTGAATTCTGGCCGCAGGCTTAATTGATCTCCGCCCTTGGTTTTTAAGCTAAACATCTCTTTGCTAACAATATCGCTTGTTTGTCCTGTGCCTTTGGCAAAAAGCTGGGTCTCTTCTAAAATCGGAGTGTCAATTTTTTTAAAGCCATAGTCTTGGATCAGAGGCTCGGCAATATTTAAAATATATTGCCAATATTTTTGTTCTTCGGGCAAAATATCTTTCATGCCTTTTGGCGCTTGAAACCTGATTTTTGATTGTTTATTAGTAGCTTGGGGCATTGAATTTATTTATTTTATTTAATGGCAGAAGACGCAGCCAAACGCGGCCGATAATTAAAGATTTATCTAAAATACCCCAACTGCGCGAGTCTGAAGAAGAGTCGCGATTATCGCCCAAAACAAAATATTCGTCTTGTTTTAGCGTTATATCAATGGTGCCGGATGTTTTTTCTGTTAAATAATCTTCATTTAGAACTAGGCTGTTAATATACACTTTGTTATCTCTTATTTCAATGTTTTCATTAGGCAAACCAATAATTCTCTTGATATAAAAAGACGAAGCATGTTTGAAAACAACAATATCTCCTCTTTGGTATGTTTTAAGCCGAGGAGTAAATTCATCAATAATCAAATAGTCGTTTTCTGTAAAATTCGGCTCCATTGAAGCGCCCTGGACTTTGAAAGGCTGGACAATAAAATAGCGAATTCCAAAAGCCAAAACAACAGAAATTGCCAAGGCTTTAATAAATTCTTTCCAAAAATTAGATTTCATAATTATAATATACCAAATTCTTAAAATATCTGCAAGCTCTGTTTAGAAAGTTTACACATGCTTATCTGCAACGGTTGAAGCGCCGTAGGATTCGGGCTTGGTTTTGCAATTAAACCCAGAGCCGCGGACCATTCCAACGACTTCTTTGATCATTTCTCTGGTTTGGCCGTTCTGGCCAACATCAACATGTATTTCCAGATTTTGCTTTAATTTTTCCGCCTCAAAATTTTTAAGTAATTTTTGAGCCAACTCCAAAGACAGAGCAACTTCTTTATAAACCCGCTCTCTTAGAGTCGCAAATTTTTTATAATAAATTCTTTTCCAAAAATACCGGCCGCCGCGGCCAATCCTGTGAACAACTAAAGCAGAAACAAAGTCAGTTTTTATGCCTCGGCCAGAAGAATCAGTGCCAATAATAATTTTATATTTTCTGTTGGGCTCTTCACTAATAAAACAGAGTAATTCTTGGATTACTCTTTTCAAAGACATCCTGCCTTTTGTTGGAGAGTTAAATATCATTTATTTACCAAATTTTCCAGCTTTTTTCCTTCTAGAGCATCAATAATATTCTGCGCCGCTATTACCGCCATTTTTTCACGCGTTTCAATACTAGCAGATGCAATATGAGGAGTCAAGATAACATTATTTAGCTTGACTAAGCCAGATGCTAATTTTGGTTCCTGCTCAAAAACATCTAAAGCCGCGCCGGCAATTTGCTTGTTTTTTAATGCTTCTGTTAAGGCTTTCTCGTCAATCACTGGACCGCGAGAAGTATTAATTAAATAAGCGGTTTTTTTCATGAGCTTAAGCTCTTTCTTGCTGACCAAGTGTTTTGTGCTTGGTAAAAGCGGTACATGAAGAGAAATAAAGTCGGCTTTTTTTAGAATTTTTTTAATTGGCGCGAATTTATATTTATTATTTCTAAATTTATCATAATAAATTATTTTCATAGCAAAGCCTTTTTGGGCTATTTCTGCGACTCTTTGGCCGATTCTGCCAAGCCCAATAATCCCAAGAGTTTTGCTAAATAAGTCAGTGCCTAACAAAAGCATTGGCTGCCAGCCCTTAAATTTTCCAGCTCGCGTAAATTTGTCTGCTTCTGGGATTCTCTGGGCAATAGCGCAAATCAGGCCGACAGTGTGTTCGGCGACTGTGTTTGTTAAAACTCCGGGCGTGTTTGTGACCATAATACTGCGTTTTTTAGCCGCATTTATGTCAATATTATTATAGCCAACTGCGTAATTAGAAATAATTTTTAGCTGTTTTCCTGCTTTGTCCATAACTTCTGCGTCAATCTTATTGGTTAGCAAACATAAAATCGCATCAGAATTTTCTAATTTTTTGGAAAACTCAAATTTTTTCTCGAGCATTTTTAAGCCGATTTCCGGAATCTTGTGAAAAATAAATATTTTTTGTTTTGGCATTATTTTTGAACAAAGCGAGGTTTTTATTTTGAAACCAAATTTTGGTGTTTCTCTAATCCTTGAACATAGAGTTTCTCAATTTGAGCAGAGGTTAGGGATTGGTTATAGACGCGGACATCGTCAAGTCGCCCATTAAAATAAGTTCCTCCAGAATAATAACGAGCTAAAGTATGCGGCAGGCCAGCAGAATAAGTTAGATTGCCACCATTCGTATCCATTTGTGTTTTATACGATCCATCTACATAGATTCTTGCTTTTGCATCTGGCCCTACAGCAACTGCCAAATGATACCATTGCTGATTTTTTAGACCCAAAGATGGAACAAATTGACCTTTCCATGCATTGTTAGAATGAATATCTACAATAAGATTTCCCGAAAACCAATCAATATAAAATTGTCTATTATCAATAATCATTCCTGATGTTTCTCCGGCTGCTCCGTAAACCCATGCGGCAAAAGTTCCTGTTGCTGTACCCGAAATCGCGAATATGCCTAAATCAATATACTCATTACTCCCATCAAATTCTAAAGCATAACCCATGCCCGATGGAGTGGAAGCAACAAAATCACCTGGTACCTCCATGTTTACCAAATCTCCATCATTATTATACCCAGAACCATCTTTGGTTGGATCTGTTCTATCTTCGAAACTTAAACTAATCACTGCTTCTAAACTATGGTCTAATTGCGAAGCGAATTTTTGGCCGCCGGCAATACGAGCTTTTTCTCGAGCCGAGCCAACAGAAACCAAAACAATACTGGCTAATAAGCCAATAATTGCTATAACAACTAGTAACTCTATTAAAGTAAACGCTTTATTTTTTTGCATATTTATTATTATTAATATTAATTAATTATTTCTCTTAATGCTTTAGCGATTTTAATCGGATTTTCTGACTGCCAGACATTGCGGCCAACTGCCAAGCCCGCGGCGCCAGAAGATTTAATATCTTTAGCTAATTTTAAAAATTGCGCATCTGGCAATTTACTGCCTCCTGAAACAAGCACGCGAGTTTTGCCAGCAGATTGAACTGCCCAGGCTAAATCTTTAACAGAACCCGGATAATTTATCTTAACACAATCAGCGCCAAGTTCCAAGCCAACCCTGGCCGCATAAGCAATTATTTCTGGAGATGCTGAATTTTTTATAGATTTGCCTCTTGGATACATCCAGGCAATCACAGCTAAGCCCAATTCTTCTGCCTCTTGCTCTATGCGGCCAAACTCTTTTAGCATTTCCGGCTCAAATTCAGAGCCAATATAAATTGTGTAGCCGACTGCTGCTGCTCCAAGATTTTTAGCTTGTTTAACAGAACAAACTTGGACAGAGATTGGCTCGCCTTGGCGCAATTTAGTTTTGCCGTTTAATTTAATAATTAACGGCAATTGATTATTCCAATACTTCTCGGCAATGCCTTTTTGCAGAATCACGCCGTCAAAACTAGCTTTTTGAGCTAGATTGATAATATAATCCGGATTAATATTCTGCGCATTAAAATCTTCCGGACCGTGCTCAAAGCCCTGATCATAAGCTAGAAGCAAGATATTCTTCTGGAGATTTATTAAATTGTTTTTCATAAATTTTGTTCCATAATGCTTCTTGAAAATGATAGATATATCTTTTATTAAGAGGTAATTGGTTGGCAAAAGAAAGAGAGATATCAACTGAATTAAAAGTAATAAGCCTGTTTTTGTTGTCTAGCCCCGGAAAATAATCTCCAACCCAGTCAAGGTCTTCCCAAAAATCCAAAGACGAACCAGGCAGTTCTTTTGCTAGCCGCATTAAGCTCTGGTCAGCTTTCTGCCAAAAAATGGCTTCTGGATTTATATGGGGTTCAAAAATCCTGGAATCTGGATTTTTGTCTTTTTGCAAATATCTTGAAATTATATGCCAGCCATTTACTGATTTAATTTCTCCTTTAAGCAAGCTGATTAATCTTGAGGCAAAATTATTATCAAAATTTTTAATTATTTGCGAATAAACACTGACTTCGTTAAAATAATGCAGGAGCAGGCTAAAGCTTGTCAAAGCAACGCCGACTTCGTTGCTGACCTCTCTTGGGATAGCAAAAACCACGCCTAGTTCTTTGAGATGAGTTAAGTTGTGATATTTTTTTTTGGTAAATTGCTCTGATAAATCCTGCCACTTTCTTTTTGATAAAACCATAACGCGGATTGCCCGCATTTCAAAATCTTCTTTAGTTAGGCTTTGATAATTCTCAATAAATTTATTCAACCACTCTGGAGTTTCAACAAAGCGCAGACTGCCATATATTTCGTACAGATTCTCTCTGCTTAAAATTTGGTCAATATCTTTATATCCCAAAGCTGAAATAACTTTCAAGGGCGGATTTTGAATTAAAAACTCTTTTGCTTTGTCTTGTTTGAGAAAAAAACCCGGCTTGGGCGGGAAAAGCCTCAAAGCTTCATCAACTAATGCTTGCATGCCATTTTCAGAGCCGCAATCAACTCTGCCAATATATCTGTAAAGCTCGCCTTCTGCTTCGCTGGACTTGTGAATCAATGCTTGATAAACTTGACCAGCGCTTGGGTTTTTTAATTTCAGTTCTTCCAGCTTTTGCTGAATTTTTATTTGATTTTCTTGCGTAATTTCTTGCGCAACCTGTTTAGGAATCTGGTATTTGGTTTTTAGGATTTTATTAATTTGCATGCTTCGTCATAAGTTAATAATTTATTGTGCGCGCCATAGTGCTGGATCACTGATTCTGAATTTGCCAAGCCGAGCTTTAAGGCAAAATCAATATTATTTTTTAAAATTATTCCGGCAGTAAAGCCGCTTGCAAACGCATCGCCGGCCCCTGTTCTTTCAAGACACTTTATGTTTTTATGCGGCGTTATGCTGTGTATAACGCCTTGAGAAAACGCTTTAACTGGATTATTTTTATCTGTGATAACGCAAATTTTAGGTTTTTTAATATCATCTCCAAGCGCCTCTGCTTCTTCTTTGTTTAAAATTAAAATATCTGTTTTTTCTAACAACCTTTTTGGCGCTTGTCTGGTATTTAAAGCAAATTTTACATTCAAGTCAGCAATTTTTTCAAGAAAATCTAATGGCATACTTGATAAATAGATCCATTTTGTTTCTGGCAATCTAATCTCTGAAAAATCTAATTTTATACTGGCGTCTTTATAAACTAAAATCGTTCTGTCTTTGCCAGTTGCGTCCAAAATAATAGAATGATCAGTAAAAGCATTTTTATCTCTGATAATTAGAGAATCGTCAATTTCTTTGGGTGCGACAAATTCAGGACCAACTTTAGCCAAAACTCCAGTCTTTAAACCAAGGCGTGTAAAAGCAATGCCCGTGTTAATTGCCCCGCCGCCAATATCTAAGTGCAGTTTGTCAATTAAAATTTTTTCGCCGAACGGCACGCGCTCGCAAAACAGTTTATTGGCAGTGTCAACAAAAATATCAATCGTTGCGCTGCCGGCTGTGATGATGTCGTAGATTACTTTCTTTTTTTTCATCTTCTTCTAATTTTTGAATCACTTCTTTGACTAATTTTGCAGGATCAGTATTATAGACAATTTTACCGCGTCCGCGTTCAGCCCGAGCAACAATGCCGGCAATATCGTCAGCCACTCCAAAACTATTCAGCAAAACCCCGATTACTTTGTTGTCTTCAAAAGCAATGGTGAACTCGTTTAATGTGCCGATTCTGCCAGAAACAACAATAACCGCATCAGCCGCTCGAGTCATTAATAAATTGCGTCCAGCATACTCAAACCCAGTATAAACAATAACATCGTGATAATCTACCGGAAGCCTATAACTTTTAATATGAGCTAATTTTGTTGCCGCTGGCGAAAAACCAATAACAATACCTCCTGCTTTTTTTGCGCCTTGAGCTCCGTAATAAGGCACGCCGGAAGTTGCGCCGGTAATTAAAATACAGCCGGTCTCGGCTATAGCTTTGCCAATTGCTTCAGCTTTTTCTTCGGCTTTTTTTACTCTTTTGCCGGCGGCGGCTCCTGAAAGCGCAATTTTATAATTATGATTCATAGTTTTATTTATATTTTTTCCAGCCTCCTAATATGCCTTTTTTCTTGGCTAAATTTATTTTCTAAAAATGCTTTAATAATATTTTTATAATCGCTATTTTTGGATAAGCATAAAATATTTGCATTATTGTGCTCTCTGGCTTGCTTAGCCATTTCTGGATTGCAGCAAAGAGCGGCTCTGATATTTTTAAATTTATTTGCGGCTATGCTCATGCCAATGCCTGTTGCGCAAATCAGAATTGCAATATCGTTATTCTGCATTTTACTGCAAACTATTTTTACAAAATCCGGATAATCATCGTCTTTATTATAAACTAGAGCCCCGCAATCTGCAAATTCTAAATTCTGCTCTTGCAAAAAAAGCTTAATTTGTTCTTTTAATTCAAAACCTTGATGATCAGCGCCAAGATAAATCATATTTCTAATAGCCACTTGTAAATCGGCTTAATTATTATTGTTTTGCCGTCTATTTGCTTTTCTTCTTCCTCGTCTTCTGTTAAAATCAGCCCTTGTTTTAATTCTAACTCTTTTAAAGCTTCAACCAAACTTTTTATTTCTCTTTCTTTGCTAGCATCTTGGGTTACTTGAATCGCCTGCTTAACACTTGATCCTTGTCTCAAAACAAAATCGATTTCTGAATTATTTTTTGTTTTATAATAATATACCTCTTCGCCTTGACGTTTTAGTTCTAAAAAAACTAGATTTTCTAAAAACCAGCCACGGTTTTCTGAAAACTTAAAAGAAATTGCATTAGCTAATCCATTGTCAATGCAATAGACTTTTTTCGGACAGACAATTTGTTGTTTTAAAGAATAAGAAAATAAATTAGTTGTAAAGATCAAAAAGCTATTTTCTAAATAATCAACAAATTTTTTAACAGTATTAACACTACCTAATTTTAAAATTTTTTTTAAATTATTGTAAGAAAACAAATTAGACAAATTACTGACAAGATAAAGAGTTAATTCTCTTAAAGATTTTACTTCTTTGATATCATGCCGAGCAACAATATCGCGATACAAAATATTCTCGTAAATATTTTTTAAAATTTCTTTTTCTTTATATCTTAAGTATTCCGGCATTCCGCCTTGTTTTGAGTACTGGTTAAAAAGACTTTTTATTCTTGCTCTTTCTTCTGTTTGAAGATGCCAGTTTTTGGCAGGTTCTATGTTTTTAAAAGTTAAATATTCTCTAAAAGAAAAAGAGTAAAGTTCGCAAGATAAAAAACGGCCGGTTAATTTACTGCCTAATTCTCTGCTTAAAAGAGAGGCATTAGAACCAGTAATAAAAAATTTAAATTTTTTATCCTGCATTCGGCGCACAAAGCTTTCCCAGCCTTTTATATTCTGTATTTCATCTAAAAAAAATACTTTTTTTTCTTCAAAAAGCTCAACAAATGTCTCATAAAGAAGATTAAAATCTTTTTGTTCAAAATCAAGCAAACGTTCATCTTCAAAATTAAAATAATAGCATTTGTCTTGATAAAAATTTCTCATTATTTGAGCTAATAAAGTTGACTTGCCAACACGGCGAATGCCAGCAATTACCAAAGCATGAGGCAGTTTGAAATGTTTTTGAAGGCTCTTGAGTTTTTCCCGCTCTATGCCTAGATCTATTGCCTCAATTTGCTTTTTTTGTTCTAAAATTATTTCTTTTAATAAGGCTTTATTCATAGTGTTCACTTACACTGAAAGCATATCACAAAGAGTCTTCACTGTCAATGCAAACTATTTGTTAACTAAATTTTGATGCCTCTCCAATCCCTGAACATAAAGCTTCTGTATTCCACTGGCGGTCGTTTTAATTTTCTAATTAAATAATTAATAAATTGGAAATTGTTTAGCAATATATTCCAATAATTTCACCAATTGCGCGCTATAACCCCATTCGTTATCATACCAACCAAGAACTTTAACTAAATTATCTTTAACCATTGTCAGTTCTGTATCAATAATTACTGCTCTTGAATCGCCTTTAAAATCAATAGAAACCAATTGCTCGTTAGTTTTGTTTTCAAAAATGCTATTAACTTCTTGTTTATCTGTTTTTTTCTCAACCTGACAAATAAAATCTATTATAGACACTATTGGCGTTGGGACGCGCAAAGCAATGCCGTCAAGCTTGCCAGCTAATTCTGGTATAACTTTTTCTACTGTTTGAGCCGCGCCGGTTGTTGTTGGAATTATAGACAAAGCCGCGGCTCTAGATCGACGCAAATCTTTATGCGGCAAATCTAATAATTGCTGGTCATTAGTATAGCTGTGCACTGTTGTCATAAAGCCATTTATTATCTTAAAATTATCATGCAATTTTTTAACCATATGAGCTAGGGCTGTGGTTGTGCAAGAACCAGCCGAAATAATTTTTTCTTGATTATATTTTTCATGATTCACGCCATAAACAAAATGCGAAGTATTTTTAGCAGGAGCAGTAATAATTACTAATTTAGCATTATGCTTATTCGCATCTTCAAAATTAGCAAACCGGCCAGTGCTCTCTATAACAATATCAGCTTTTAAGCACGGCTCTTTGTTAGCTGTAATTTCAATATCATTTAAATTATAATCAGATTTGCCATAAACAGAATCGTGCTTTAACAAATACTCTAAAGTTTTTTTATCAGCCAAATCGTTTATTTGAGCAACTTGGAATGCTTTATTATTATAAAGCACTTTAAAAATTGCCCGGCCAATACGGCCAAAGCCGTTAATCGCTATTTTAGTCATGATTTTATATTAATTATTTTGATATTATTATAACACATAAAAAAAACAGCGCAAATATTGTATAAAAAGTAAAGCCCTGTGTTTCACAGAGCTTTTGTTTGTTTTTGATTCTTGTTTAATCACTCCTTTTTTACTTTGTTAAACCAGTAATTTTTTGCATGACCATGCCTGCGTCATAAGCAGATACTCGGCCATTTCCCGAAACATCAGCTAATTCTAATTGCTCCGGAGTTAATTTAATTTGGCCGACAACATATTTCATGATTAATTGGGCATCATGCGCAGTTATCTGACCATCCATAGAAACATCGCCTTTTTGAAATTCTGGAGGGGCTTCAGAAAAGCTGGTTAGAATAATATTGCCTGCTGTTAACGGCCTTGTTTTCGCGTCAGGCCAAAGACTTGCTTTTTTGCTTGGCAGTTGAATATCAAGCATA
>JBDRLZ010000036.1:0-2413 GCA_043812555.1 bacterium | reverse complement strand
AATGCCTCCCAGAGCCAGCAGCAAACTGCTTTTGGGTATCACCAAGTCCCCTTTTTGCAAACGCGCAAACAGCCAAAGAAGAAATGCCAGGCCAACACCTAGATAAATTAAAATTGACTTGCTAAAAGCAAACGGCTCTATGGTAAGAGGCAGGACAAAAATCGGCAGCAAAAAAACCAGAGCGTAAAATATATAAGTGATGATATTCTCTAAATTTATCGGTTTTTTTCCGCCAAATGGCGGATTTATTGGAACTTCTGTTTTTGATGTAGGCATACAATTAATTATACCCGACCCGCAAAAAATTCAAAGTGGATAAAATTAGCGTGTTGCTTCCTGACTCCATTATCTCCATTAAAGTGGGTTTTTATGATTTCAACACATCAATAAATTCCTCTATTGATATATCAAGATCATTGATAATCCCTTTTAAAGTTTTTTTGTTAATATCTTTTCCTGAATGAACTGGCACCGTAATTCTTCTGCCATCTGGATGCTTAAATTGAGCATGACTACCAACTCTGTGGAATTCAAAAAATCCAAGTCGGTTCAGGACTCGGATTAATTCCTTCGGCTTAATTATTGGTAATTTGGACATCTCTCAATAAGTTTATCTGCTATGAACAAGTTCTTTTTCTGAAATTGATTGAATCATCTCAAATGCTTCTCCTTCCTGAGGAATAATTTCTTGATCTTTCAAAAGGCCTTGTAAATGACAGATAATCGCTTCTTTGAGATTATTTTTTACTGCCTCAATGGTTTTTCCTTGGGTATGAACCCCCCTTAAAAGAGGCGCAAAACCATGATAGCCAAAGGGATCATCCGGCTCAATAATAACTCTAAATGTATAAATAGTTGATTCCATATAAATCTATTTTATCACCTTTAATCTTTTAATGTCAATCAATTTTATCTTGTCGCTTCCTGACTTCCAAAATTTATGAAACTTCCGCTTTGCTTATTCGTATACGTCATGAGTACCGATATCCAAGAATAAAATCTCGCTGTCGCTAAGAAAAATAAATTTTATACGATAAGAATAGTCAATCCAAAAAGCCCACGCTTCTTTTTCTTTGCCATGCAATTTATGAGTTTTTAATATTGGGTGGAAAGGATTTTCTTTAAATATTTTTTCTTTTTCTCCGGCTCTTTCTATAACTTCTTTTGGAAGTTTGCTCAATTTTTTAAGAAATTGCCTTTTGTATTTAATTTCTTTTATTCTCTCTGGCATAAATTTTTAAAGCATGCATAACAGATTTGGCGCTTATGCATTTTCCTTGGCGATACTCCCTTAAGCCATCTCCCACTAGTTTATCTAGTTTTTCCGCTTCCTCGCCTTTCAAATAGCAAGCAGGCACCGCCCTTTCGCACAGTTTCTGATATTCTTTTATAGGTAAAATTACAACCCCGCCCTCATTTTTTATTTTTGTTTTGGGAATAGTTATAGTAGCCATATAAATCTATTTTATCACCTTTAATCTTTTAATGTCAATCAATTTTATCTTGTCGCTTCCTGGCTTCCGAAATTAATAAATGAACCACCAGATGCTCCGTTGTCTCCATTAAAATTCGTCTTAGCC
The DNA here is from genome assembly GCA_043812555.1 of bacterium. Lineage (GTDB taxonomy): Bacteria > Patescibacteriota > Minisyncoccia > JBDRLZ01 > JBDRLZ01 > JBDRLZ01. The sequence continues at coordinate 833 of JBDRLZ010000036.1, read as the reverse complement.
ATTGAGTAGTATTCGAGTTTTGTCCAATCGGCAGACCTCTTTATATCTGACATCCTTACTTCATCTACTTGACCTTCCAGAAAAGTTGCACCACTGAAATTTGTTTTTCCTATCCACACTTCTTGGTCGGAATAAGTAATCGTATCCGCCAAAGTATTAGTATCAATAAGCGCTCCATCCTTATAAAGAACTTGCGAACCACTTGTAAATCCACATACGATATGTGTCCATGTATCAACTACTGGTGCAACATTGTCGGCTATATATCTCCAAGAACTCCCATTATTCCAAAGCATAAGATGGTCATTTGAGGGGGCTGTGTCAAGCCTGAGATGCTGTGCATACCAGTAACCCGCATGAGAAGTAAAGTCATAACTCCAAAGATAACCAGTAGGGATATCAACTACATTATAAAATAATGAAAGAGTCCAATTTTGATTATCAAATTTCCCTTGACCTGTTGTTATTTCTAAATAGTCATCAACTCCATCAAAAGTACCTGCCTCCCCAACATATCCAGTAGTAGGAACAGAGTAATGCCCTGTTCCATCAAAATCATACCCATTTGAAGTTGAGTCATAAAATGTAGCCCCTGATACAGCATTACCTCCAAGATGCCAGACACCTTTGAAATAATTCGAACCACCATCATCCCAGACTGCCTGAGGGTTGCTCATGTCTGCATGATATGGGTCATTGCCATAAGCAATATAGATTTTATCTGTGGATGAATTAGCGTCTATTTGTGGAACTTTGACCCAGTAAATTGCCTCTTCGCTTCCCTGCGCATTGGAAAAATACTCCACTTCAAAAGGCAAGGCAGTGTCCTGGTC
>JBDRLZ010000035.1:0-4364 GCA_043812555.1 bacterium | reverse complement strand
CAACAAAGTCCAAATAATAGTCCAAGACACTGGCATTGGCTTAACGCAAGAAGACAAGAAAATATTATTTAAGAAATTCAAAAGAGGCCGAGGCTCTTGGAACATGAATGTTAACTCATCCGGCCTAGGCCTTCACACTGCTAAGAAAATAATTGAAGGCCATCATGGCCAAATCACTGCCCAATCAGAAGGCGAAGACAAAGGGTCAATATTTACGATTACTATTCCTGTTTTGCAGGAAATGTAATATGTCTATCTTTAAGCAATACGATATTCGGGGAAGATATCCCGAAGAAATTAATAAAAACATCGCTTTAAAAATTGTCAAAGCATTAAAAGCAAAAAATTTGGTTTTAGGCCATGACGGGCAAAGAGATTCAAGAGTTTTGAGCAAGGCTATTATTCAAAAATTTAAGAATATTATAGATTTGGGTCATGTGCCGATAAGCTTGCTGTGTTTTGCGATTTATAAGATTAAGCCTGATGTTGGCATAATGATAACTGCTTCGCATCTGCCAAAAAATTATGCCGGCTTTAAAATTTTTAATAAAAACGGCTTGCCAATTAGGCTAAAAAGTTTTGTGTAGCCAATATTTGACAAAGTTTTTTAATTTGTTAAAATAATATTAATATGCCAAAAAATAAACTATTAACCAAAGAACATTCTTATACTGTAATTTATGAACCAGTCAAGTCAGGCGGTTATCAAGCAACTGCTCCGCTTTTATCTGGTTTAGTTACTTATGGCCGAGATTTTAACGAAGCTCGCAAAATGGCTAGAGATGCGATTAATTGTTATTTAGAATCATTTCTTTAATTTTTATAAAGACACAATAATTCTCTAGTAAAAAACTATTTAATTTAATAGCTTTTTATGTTATCATAAAAACATGGAAATCATCAAAAAGAATATTAAGATCGTTGAATTGGAAGAAATGTCCAAAAAGATGTTTGGCAATTTAGTTAAAGCAGTTGTTGACATTGAAAAAGAAATTATGGCAGTTGATGGAGATTTGCACGCTGACGAAGAAGCACTGTTAATAGAAAAAGGCTCAAGCCAGAAAAATCTTTGGGGAATCAATTTATATCCAGAATTAAAAAACAGCAAAAATTTTATTGAATTTGATTCAATAATAAATTTAAGGCCGTCGCAAGGCAACAAAACCAGGAGAGTTGATGATTTAGAAGTTCAGAAAAAAATTAGAAAAATAGTTAATAAATTAGTAGTATGAAATTATCAAGATGGAAAAAATTATCTCTGATTGAGCAAATGGCAAATATTGGCAGTGAGGTTTACAGAACAATAAAATGGAGAAGCAATTCTGATTTTGCTGAAAAAGCTTTTTACCGGGCTTTGGAATTATTTGATTTGACTATTGAGGACAAGAAAAACAAAAAAAGATTAAAAGAAGTTATCAGGGCGCGGGAATTATTTGCTGATTATATTATTGGAGACAATCAATATAAATCATCTGATAAGCAATGGCAAAAATATTTTTATAATTTTAATTATGCCGCAAGAATTGCAAATCTCTAAACTAAAAAAAGACTACTTTAAATATGTTCTGACTTGGGCAGACAGAAAAAAGCTATTAAAAAGTAGAACTAAATTTAGCGTCAAATGGGACGCTGACGGAGACAGGGTTTTTTTTAAAGACGAAAAAAACCAAAAAGTCCCGTCTTATTTTATTGGCGCTTTATTAGCTAAAATTATCCAAAAAAAATATCCAAAAGCAAAAATTCTGCATGACGCCAGATTATTTTGGGCAATCCAAGAAACAGCAAAAAATACTCATGCTTGCAAAGCTGGCTGGTCTAATTTTTTAAATTATATGCGCAAGAACAAAATTTTTTTCGGCGTTGAAGCCAGCGGCCATTATTATTTTAACCGAGAGTTTGTTATTAACGACAGCTTAATCCCAATATTATTAATCGTTGAACAAAATAAGTCTTTGTCAGAATTAGTTAAGTCTTATAGGCAAAAATATTTTATTTCCGGTGAAATAAATTTTAAGAAAAAAATAAATCTAAAAGAACTTGAAAAAAAATATCAAGATGCTAAAATATCTCATCTTGACGGCTTGTCTATTGAGTATAAAAACTGGCGATTTAATATTAGGCAGTCGCAAACAGAAAATTTATGGCGTTTGAATATTGAAGCAAGAAGCAAAAACATTTTAAAGCAAAAACAAAAAGAACTTGAAAAAATAATTAAAACCCCGTTCAAATAAGAACAGGGTTTTTGATTATTACTTTTCCACTCCTTTTTTACTTTGTTAAACCTGTAATTTTCTGCATGACCATGCCAGCGTCATACGCAGATACTCGGCCATTGCCCGAAACATCAGCCAGTCCCAGCTGTTCCGGAGTTAATTTAATCTGGCCAATAATATACTTCATGATCAACTGGGCGTCATGCGCAGTGATTTGGCCGTCTTGAGAAACATCGCCTTTTTGAAATTCTGGAGGAGCTTCTGAAAAACTGGTCAGGATAATACTGCCTGCAGTTCGCGGTCTTGTTTTAGCATCAGGCCAAAGACTTGCTTTTTTGCTTGGCAGTTGAATATCAAGCATAGAGACATAAGCTTTATCTTCAACAGGAACAACTGCCGAGAACGGATGATAAGCCAAATCTTGCTGCCAGAGAATTTCAAACGGCTCAAACAAAAAAAACCAGTTTCTCCTGGTTTAGGTTCTGTGTCTTGAAAATCATATCGCCAATTGTTTTTAAGTACTAAAATATCATCTACTAGAACAATGGCAAATGGATTACCAAGATATTGCAAGCTGCCTGGATTTTTTGGTCCGGGAAACTCTGAAATGTGCCAGAGATATTCGCCAGTTTCAATCTTAAAGGCAATGGCTTGGCAAGCAAAATTAAAGCAATAAAATATTCCGTCTTTAGAGATTGCTGAAGTGGCCACAAATTCTGACGACTCCTCTTGAGCCTGTATTGGCATTTTTGCCAGCCTGGCAATTTTTGGTGTTTTACTGGTAATCTCAATGTCATCATAGATAAACACCGCATAGGGTCCGACGGTCAGACAGACATAATTCTGCCAAACCTGCGGAGCAGTTTGCCAATAATAATCCGGCAAACCGAAATATCCAACAATATCAAATTTCCAGATCCAATCACCGGTTTTTTTGTCCAGACACCATAAAATATTATTAGAATCTAAGACATACAATTTATTGCCAACCAAAGCTGGCGTTAGCTTTATCTCTTCAGCACCTGTGTCAAAAAACCAGGGACAAAGTTTTCTCTCCATATCAGAAGCAATGACTTTGCCATCTGTTAAAGCCAGATAAACCATATGTCCTTCAACTACTGGCTGGGCATAGGCACTTGTGCCTTCTATTGTCATTGGCTTGTCGTCGAGTTTGGGATTGCGGATTGTCAGAGCATCTGGATTATTGCCAGTATTTTGCAAATCCCTTTGGAAAAATGGCCAGGCGGCGAGAGGGGGAGATTCTGGCTCAATATGATAGTAATAACAAATATCTACATCGGTTTCTTTGTCATTAAACCATATCGTAATTGGTTGATGATATTGGTGCCCGCTATGAGCGTTATATTTCATAATGTCATCTTCTATGGCTACAGCGAACGCAGTGTGTTTCCAATGATCTCCCGTGTCTTTACCTAAAATAGCCACATCGCCAGGCGCAAACCAACTTGGTTCAGCCTCCCCTTTGCTTCTTACCTCATATTGAACTTGTTGATATTGGGTAAGATGAAGATGCAAATTATCGCAAGCAATAATACAACCGTCTTCATTTAGACCCGCTCCATTTCCATCGGTCCCTGCAGAAAGATTTAGGGCGCCGGCAAGTAAACACTGAGAAACGAAATTGGCACAGTTATTGCCCTCATAGTAAATATAATCAGGATTGCCGGGATAAGCCCACCATGTATTAGAATAATTTATTGCTGCTTCTTGATTATAAACCCCTGCAAGAATACAACAATTAGTTATTAACAACAAAATCAGGATTAAATTTCCACAAAACAACCCTTTCATTATTAGCCACCTCCCCAGCTATTTAGTAAACTTAAAGCTTTGGATAAGCTTTTCAAAGGTTTCTTGAAATATCTTTTCTTGTTCAGCTTTAAATTCTCGTTTAAATAGGCTGCCTCGAGATATGCGATAGTCTATATTATTCTTTGTTAAATAAATAGACTCTGATATTGTTGCTACATAAGCTTTGCCGCTATATTTTATTGGCGACAACCTTATGGCTTCGATATTGTTAATCTTAAATTTAAGCGCTTTCACATTGTGATATTTTTTAAGATTAGCAATTTCTTTTTCTTTATCGACCCTTGCGGTGATGTTAATTCTGCACTCTTCGTTCTCAGA
>JBDRLZ010000034.1:0-16295 GCA_043812555.1 bacterium | reverse complement strand
GAAACGCCGATTTTAGACGCTAAAAACTCCTGCGTCAGATTATTCTTTTTTCGCTGTTCTAAAATAAATTTTGAAAGCATGGTTATATTTTAGATGATGTAAAATAGTTTGTCAAGGACGATGTAAAGAAGTTAGACACACCTAAATTTCGCTTAAAACTTCGGTGATTCTTTCAGGCAGCGGCGGGACCTCAAATTGGGTGGTGGGTGGGATTAGTATTTTGATTATCTCACAAAAAATCAATTTCCTCAATAATTTATCGTTTGTGCTGCGAAGCCAAGTTTAGATTATTCAAATAATTCTTAAATCCTTGTTTGCCTTGTAATTGATTTTTTGTGTGGTTACTTTTTTTATAGCTGTGATATTCAGCGTGTTCATCTGGCAATTGCTCCAAAAAATTATGCGCTTGCCTCGCGCCACCCGATTTTAACGCCGTAAGGACATGCAAACTTTTTCTGGCGCGAGTCATAGCAACATAAAAAGCGTTGCTGGTAATCCAATTACCCATGTTCACATTATCAAAACCAACTATTATCACATGATCAGCCGATAATCCCTTTGAGCCAATTATTGTCATTAGCTCAATGGCACCCATTTTTTTTACTTCAATTTCTTCCAATTCCGCCTCTTCCTCTTCTTGATGTTCAATTGCTGTCACTTCTTCCTGATTGATGGATTTTCTTTCAATATCTTCTTTGAGCCGATTTCGGTCGGCTATGGCAATATGACGAGCAATGCCTTCTATTTTTTGCTCTATCGTTTGACCACCTGCTTCCAAAATCGCCTTAATTTCATTGCATTTTTGTATCGCATTTCTAGTTTCCTCGGCTTCAAGATCGGAAAAATTTTGATTATTTTGTAGTGCACTATCGATCAATTCATGCACTCTCACTTCCGTAATATTTTCGTAGTACAAAACCTTACGAAAGGTGAAATTGTTTTGAGGATTATTGGCGAGAGAGTAATAACTCAAGATTTTGTAATAATCCTCTGAAAAATAGCGATTTTCTGCTCTATATTCAGATATAAGCTCATCGAGTTTCTTTTTTCCGTCAAATCTATTGTTTACATAAAATTTTTCTATTTTCCGTGGCGTTAAGATTAGTAAGAAAGCGTCCTTTTCTTCTCCTTCCACCAATTTGGCTTTTCGTTCATCAATTGCCGTTTTGTTATCAGCCACAAACTTTTCAATATAATCAATTGCGGAATTAGGGCTGGGGCAAGCAATAATTTGAATTTTGGGGTAATTGGTAGCTGTTTTAATTGGCAAATAAATTTTTTCAATGCAATCTTTATCTCTGTTCTGATTGATAAAAAAATCGGCTGATTTCGTAATATGAAAGTTATCCTTACTTCTGCTGCAAAAAGGCAACATTCCATTGGCGTAATCACAGTTTTTGTAAAGATTGCGAATCAAAGTTGGTTTTCCTGACCTTGATTTTTCATAAAGCACTTGTTCGTCGTCACCAGCAATAAGCAAGCCCTTTGGCTCGTTTACTAATTGATTTATCAGTGCGTCTTCCGCAGAGTTGAAATCTTGATATTCATCAATGATAAAATAATCACTTTCATTGAGATCGGCATTTTCTGCTAACGCATCTTTGGCGCGTAAGATTAAATCAGCAAAACCAGCCGCATTGAAAAATTGGCATAACTTAAAATATGTTTCTTTCAAACCCTGCCACTCCACGGATTCATCAAAATCGGCATTGTGCAACTGCTCCTCAAAATTTTTCCAAGAATAAATATTCCTATCTAATGCGGTATCGAAAGCCAAAACATCGCTCCACACAATATCTTTCCAAGACTGCCCTATAATTCGGAAATGCGACTGAAAACTCCACTTTTTGGTGCCGTGATTTTGCTCAACGATACTGCGGGCAAATTGATGTAATGTGTGGACTTCAACTTGTTTTTTTTGTGCTGGTGTTAAATTCTTATCACTTTGTATATCGTTATCCAAATCTGCAACGAGTTTCCGTACGAAAGTAAGGCATAGGATTCTTGATGCAGAATTTTTCCCCAGCCAATAACTAATCCTGTTCTTAAACAAAGTACTCTTGCCAGTTCCTGGACCTGAAACAATTAAAAACTTTACTGCTCCATGTTGAGCAATAGCCGAAGCGTTTTGGTTTCTATATTCAGTACGCTCATCGTCAGTCAAAATGTCCAACTCACCTCGCAAAGTTTGAAGCTCGGTGGAATCAAAAGGAATTCCATTATCATTGATCAAATGTCGCATATTAGTTAAATTTCACTTAAAACTTCGCTGATTTTTTGCTCCATTATGCCGACAAGTTTTTTATTCGCCTCAATAATTTTTTCCTGCTCTTCTGTTTCCGCGACAAGCTGTTTTTGGGTTTCAATTGTCAAAAGCGGGATTTTAATTGATCGCATTTTTTCTTGATTCAATTTCGGCACCGTAACGCCGGTTATGTATGGCATCAAATCAATTGAGTTGATATATGCGACTAATACTTTGTCTAAAATTTTGCTCCTGTCTGGTCGTAAAACATGAGCGTGATTATTGACCCAATATTTTCCTTCTGCGATAAAAGCCGTTTTTCCGCCAACGCCCCATTTTGCACCGTCTTCGCCAATCAAAACTAATTTTTCATCAAAAATATAATCGTCTACATAATCCACTATTCCAGTTGCTCCGTAATATGGATATTTTCCTTGTGTTCTGTCTGCTTTCGTAACCGGTTTTCTTTTACTATCTAAAACATCGCAAACCTCGCCCAACTTCACCCACTCAACATCTTTTATTTTTCTAATCTCTTGGCCAAAATAGCGTCTCTCTCTCTCTAAATTCTCAATCACCGCTTTGGCGGCTGAAATGGCGTTTTGCTTGACTTCAATCTGCTCAACGATTTCTTTTTGAACTTCAATCGGCGGAAGTGGGATTTTGATTTTTGAAATTTGATCTTTGTTTATTGACGAAAATGTAATGCCCTGACTACCAGTAATTTCTGATTCTTGTTGTCTCAAAATAGAGAACAAAAACTCAGGGTGTATTTTTTCGTTCGCTCTAATCGCCGCAAGCCCTCTGCCTATACAAATTTTCTCAACGCAAAAATTTATTGGACCAACTGGCGCTCTTACTGACATCAAAATATCGCCTTTTTGAGCAATTTTTGTTACCTGTGTTGTCCATTTTGTTGGTTTCCCAAGATATTTTTCTTGAAACTCTATTTTTCCTTGATAGAAAGGCACCCCATCGCCTTTCTCATTGTAATATTTGCCTTTAGGAGATTGACCAGCAATTATATCGGCAACTTCTTTCAAATTAACTATTTTCCATTTGCAGTTGTTGCTTGTATTTTTTTCTCTATAAAACCTGCCCGTCAAATTCGTTGTCTCATTTTCCAAAATTTTTTGTTTTGCAATCGTGTAATATTTTTCCTCATCAATTATCGCTTGCTTGCCATTTTGCAAATCCTCATGATATTTTTTAATCACCTTTAAAGCATTAGGCAAATCGTTTTTGTCTATTGGCGCTGGATTAGTGTTCAAACTAAAGCCGTGATTTTCTATTTCATAAAATAAAATTTGCTCCGGCTTTAATGTCTTATCTAAAAATATAATACTTGTTTTAACCCCGGAATACGGCTGAAAAATTTGAGACGGCAAAGAAACAACGCACCAAAGTCCATTATCTAAAAATAATTTTCTAATTGCCTGATGTCCTTTGCTTCCGTCAAAAATAATTCCTTCCGGCACAATTATGCCCAGCCGGCCATTAAAATTAAGACGATGCGCCATATACTCGCAAAATAGCACTTCGGTTTTATTGGAAGCAATGGCAAAACGGGAATGCCGGCGCGCGCCGCCTTTTGGCGTAATAAACGGCGGATTGGCGACAATAATATCAAAAACATTCTGCCAAAGATCTTCATTCAGCAAAGTGTCGTTTTGATAAACATTTGGATTTTTTAAATCATGAAAATACAAATTAGCCAGCGCGTACTTAACCATTAGCGGATCCTTGTCCCATCCGTAAAAGGTCTCATTAAATAATTTTCGCCTTTGCTCCGGATTCAAATTTAATTTTCCTTTTTTATCAGTATATTTTTCTTTTAAATAAAACAAAGATAAAAGCAAAAAACCGGCTGTGCCGCAAGCAGGGTCGCAAATAGTCTCGCCTATTTTTGGGTCAATTACATCAATAATAAATTGAATAATATGACGCGGAGTGCGCACTTGCCCCAGCTTTTTTTGAGTTCCCAAAATATCCAGCAAGCTTTCGTAAAAATCTCCAAGATCAACATATTGGTCAAAACTGTTATTCAGATAATCAAGAAAATAAGCCAGCACTTTTGGCTCCATTATTTTTAAATAAGCTCGTTCGTAGAATCTCCGCAAGGTCGCGTCAATATTCTTATTTTTGTGCAATGACTCAATCGCCTCCCGGCATTCTTTAACAAGTTTTTCGCCGCTGTGTTTTATTAAAATGTCAAAATGATGCCGTTCATGTTCCCCGGTGAAAATCAATTCTTTTGCGCCGCTTCTCGCCAACTCATCATGCTTTTTTGAAAGCTGTTTAAGAAACAAAAATAAAGTTATCTGCTCAATCTGGTCAGTTGGCAAAGTTACCTCGCCAACAATAATCTGGCGCAAGTCAGCAATAATTTTATTTAATTCTTGAGGTTTAGTTGACATAAGCGATTTTAGATTCTTTTATGTAATTGACTACTTTTTCCACTTCCTCGCGATTGACTCTGCCGACTGGCACAATTCCGCCGAAAGCTTGGTCGTCAAGCGCGGCTAAATTGCCTTTTTCAAGAGCAAGGCGATAGTCTGGACTAGTAAGATAACACTCATAAATATTTTGAAAATAATTCAGCTTTTCAAAAGGCGTATCAGAATAAATTAGTTTAAACTCTTCAAAACCTTGATTCAGGCGGTCATATTTATTCGGCAATTTCGGAATTAAGCCCGCGGCTTTTTTAAGAAAATCAATCAGCGCGTTGCCGGTTTGATACGCTTTGCGCAAAGAATCAAGGGTAAAATAATAAATCGGCTTTTCCAATATTTTTTCTTGAGCGATTTCTTCGGTCGCCTCAATATCATCTTTGGTTATGGCTGATTCAAAAAACGGATCTATTTTTATCAAGTCCTTAACTGATTCTTCAAAATAACCGCGATAGGCCTCGCGGTCAACGCGCATACATTCCGGACCAACTACTAATTGATTGTCGCGAACTAAAAAGTCTGTGCCGATGTAAATATAATGGCCATGCAAAACAGCAATCGGCGCTTCTTCTTTCTCTAGGACAGTTTTGTCTTCTGTCTTAATTTGCCCATAATGTCTAATTGGTTTGTCTCTAAGAACAGATAAAAGTTTGATTGGCACTGTGAAATCATATTTTTCCTCAAAGTATTCACACACGCCAAAAAAATCAATTAAATGAAAATTATCCTTTTTAATCTCTGTTTTTGTAAGCTCATTTTTAAAAGTATGCAGGCGGGTGCCTCGGCCTTTAATTTGAATAAAATCAGTGATTGAAAAAATCGGACGCATTAAAACAACATTTAGCAAATCAGTGCAATCATAACCAGTAGTCATCATATTAACGGTAACTACTACCCTGGTTGCGCCTAATTGATTGTTGCGGAATTTTTTGGCTAAATCTTGACTGCCAACTACATTGCTGGTAATTTGGCGCGCGAAAACTCCGCTGTGTCCGGAGTATTTTCCTGGCCAATTTTTATCAGCCGCCTGGTTTAGAAGGCGGGCAATTTTTGAGGCATGGTTTTGAGATATGCAGTAAATAATTGATTTGCCTGTTTCTCTGGTAATCGGATCTTTTTGGGAGGTTTTTAAAAATTCATCAACAATTAAACGACTTAAACTATCAGAAAATACTTTGCGCTCCAGCTGGCGGATTTTAAATGTTTCTTCCACTCGTTCGCCAGTTACCTCGTCAATAAAAGCATCTGTCCAGCCCTGATCTGAAAGCATTTGATTAGTCTTATCGCTTCGCTTGTCATAAATAATCGGATTTACTAAATAAGGCGGCTGATGATTAACCGCGGCTTTTAAATCAAATCGAAAACTTGGCTCGCCTTTTTCGCAACCGAATGTTTTATAAGTGTCAAAAAGAATTCTTTTTTCTAATTTTCGCGGATCCGTGTCTGCTAAATCTTTTTCATCAATGTTTTTTAAATAATCCTTTGGCGTAGCAGTAAGTCCGATTTTTATGGCTTGAAAATATTCAAAAATTGCCCGATTGTTGCCGTAAATACTGCGATGCGCTTCATCAGAAATTAATAAATCAAAATCAAACTGGCTGAAATATTTTAAATAATTTTGATTGTATGATAAGCTTTGAATAGTCGCAATTACTACTTGGTTTTGCAAGGCTTGGTCTTTGTTTTCTTTAAAGATGCAAAGATTATATTCTTTTAAATAAGAACTGATGTTTTGCAATGCCTGTTGCGCCAGTTCAATTCTATCAACCAAAAAGATTATTCTGCTGGCATTGCCGGTATTTAAAAATAATTTAATCAAAGCCGCGGCCAGCAGAGTTTTACCGGTGCCTGTTGCCATTTCCAAAAGAAAACGGCGATTATTAGTATTGCTGTCAAATTTAGCGGCAATGGTTTTTAACGCTTCTAATTGATAATCCCGCAGATATTTTTTCTCCTCCTCTGCCACTGCGCCTTGGCTTAAAACAATCCAATCATTTTTTACATCAATGCCGGATAAAGGCATTGCGGTTGTTGCGCTGAGCAACTTCGTTAAATCTTTTTGTGTCGGGAATTTTAAAATTATTTTTTCAGCATTTTGGTTTAAATCCCAAAAATAATGTGTGTCGCCATTACTTAAAATAATAAAACGGCATCTTTTTGCTTTGGCGTAATCTTCCGCTTGTTTTTTGCCGGCAACAGGGTCTTTACTGGATGATTTCGCTTCCAAGACAGCCAAAGGGGATCCTTTTACATCCAAAAGCAGATAATCAATAAAACCTATGCTGTGTTCAAAATCATCGCCTAAATTTTCTAAATTAACATTGCCCTCAACTTCAATATTTCTTGCGCCTTTTTTTTCATCATCAAAAAATCTCCAGCCGGTTTCTTGGAGCAGATTATTTATTTTAATTCTAGCTTTAGCTTCTTTTTGCATAGTTTTATGCTTTTTCTAGTCGGAGCGCTGGGAATTGAACCCAGATTACAGGACCCCCAGCCCTGTGTACTAACCGTTATACGACGCTCCGTCTTCGCTTACAAAAATTTATTTATAACTACCTTGGCGATGCTTGATTTGCACCACAAAAATAATGAGTTCGTTTTTAATTATCTGATAAATAATCCGATATGGCCAAACCCTCAAAGAAAAAAAATCTCGCAAGTTTCCTTCCAGTCGTTTACCAAGATACGGATTTTCAGCCAATTTAAACAAAGCAGAATGGATTCTGGCTTTATATCTTGGATCCAGTCTTGCCAAGCTTTTTTGAGCGCTTTTTTTGACTACTACTTGGTACATATTTCTTTTTGCTTTTATCAGCCAGCACAAATCCTTCTTCAGCTAGAACTTCTTCCAAAGTTGGATAATTTTTATAAGCACCTGACTTAATATCCTGTTTTGTTTCTTTGATATCTTTCATTAATTCAGGATCGCTCATTATTTCCAAAGTCTCCTGCCAAGAATCAAATTCATCAGCTGACATTAAAACCGCCTTGGCCTTACCGCGATCAGTTAAAAAATATCTGGCGCCAGCAGCAGTTTTTTGCACTAAATCAAAAATTCTGCCGCGGGCTTCAGTTACAGAAAGAGAATTTTGTGAATTCATATTTTTAGTTTAATTATATTATATGTACATAATAACGGACATATAACAATCAGTCAAGCTGCATTCTCATAATCCCAAAATCTTAACCATCTGCTTAATCAGAGCCACGACAACTGACGGAGCAAGCAAGCTGTAAGATTTTACGCCTTGATTGTCTTTTATCACCCATGGTTTTTTAATAATTTTTACTTGTTTATCAAACTCGTAAGAATAACTTTGCGTTATTTCGTAATTATCAACATATTTTTTAGCAGTGCTGACTGGCAGAGAATTGCGCAAATATATTTTTGGCACGCCTTGCATTTGCATTAAGCTTTGAGCAACTTTATCGTCTGCCTCTATCCTGTCGCGAATTGCTTCAATGCCCAGCTCATCTCCCTCTTTGGGCCGCATTTGCGTTTTGTCCTGGTCGCAAATTAAATAAAACTTTTTGTTATTTTTATCATAGCCGACTTGTTTGGTGCAGAGCAGTTTAAGATTTCGGGGAGATTGGCATTTTGGGCAGACAACGCGATATTTCATTCGCTCGTCAATAACAGCTTCTGGCACATCAATAAAAACAAAAAAGTCAGGGTCATTGCGATAACCGATTAATGCCCGAAAATAAAGAGAATAAGAAATTTGGTCCATATTGCGCGGAAAGCCGTCAATAAAAACCGCTTTGCGGCCAAGCTTTGAAATCTCCCGCTCAACTAGAGCTAAAATTAACTCTGTTGGCAGAAGAATTTTAGTCGATCTTTTAGAAAGAGATTTGATAATATCTTTTAGGGCAATTGGTCCGCGATAATTTATTTTTAAAAAATCTAAAAAATCTTTTTTCTTGAATTCAGCGTCAATACTGCGGACAATGTCGCCGACTGAAATATGCTCAATATAATTCGGGCCAACTGCTTCGGCAAAAAGCTTGGCATAAGTGCCTTTGCCCGAGCCTTTTTTACCAATTAAAAAACCGACAAAAGTATTGTCTCTTAAATAATCGCGCAGTTTTTCTATTTCAGAATCAGCTTTATGTTCAAAATATTTTTTGCGTTCAACAGGATCGTCTAAATCAAAAATTGTTTTATCACCCGGAATTTTTGTTTTAAAAATTGGAAAATTGTTATTTAGCATGTTTTTTAAGCTTAATATAAATTTTGTTTAATTTCAATAAATAACCGCGGTTTTTTTAACTGCGGTTATTGACAAGAACAAGATATTCTTGAATTTTGTTCTTGCAAATTTTCTCCCATTGCCTTGGAAGAGAATTAAAGTTCTTGAAAAAGACTGGCTTTATAGCCCATGTATTTTTATTTTTTTCTGCTTTTGAAATCTCAATCTCAACAAGAAAATCTGATATCTTAAGAGTACTCACAAAGTATTTATTTTTATTTTTCGTGAGCGTTTCAACTGCGATAACAACGCATTTTTCGCCAGACTCTTCACAAGCAAAAACGCTGATAGTTTCCCCGTTTTTTATTATTTTTAGGGCTGTTTTTCCCGGAGACAAAAACTGCGTTTTAATTAAATGCCCGACAGAAAGTCCTAAAAAGAAAAAAATTAAAATTTTTTTCGTGATTTTCATGTCAAAGTACACCCCCTTATTTTATAATTATATCACCAATTTCGTCTGTTCGCAAGACCTGAATGTCTTTTAGTCTTTCTAGTGTTTCAGGAGCCGGATGGTTGTATTGATTATTTTTGCCAACTGAAATCACAGCAATTTCAGGATTTACTTGTTCTAAAAATTCCTGACTAGTTGCGTTTTTTGAGCCATGATGTCCGACTTTTAAAATATCAGATTTTAAATTAAAATTATTATTAATTAACTCTTTTTCAATTACAAAGCCAGCGTCGCCAGTAAACAAAAAGCTCTTATCTTGATAAAGCATTTTCGCGACAATAGATTCTTTAACAGACAAAATATTTATCAGCCAATTCTGGCCTAATTTAATTTGCTGGCCAATTTCAGCAATTTTTCTCAATTTATCAAAGCTCTGGTATTTTTGGCAGGCTTGTGTTTGGCATAAAATACTTGTTTCTAAAATCAAGTTGACTTTGTATCTTTCTAAAACATAATTCAAGCCAGCCAAATGGTCATAATCAGGATGAGTTGATATCACAAGCTCAATGTTTTTGTCCCAAAAAGGCATTGCCTGACCAAGCTTTTGCAAAATTGCTTTGTTTGGCCCTCCGTCAATTAAAATCTGCTGGCTGTTTTTTTGAATTAAAATCGCGTCTCCCTGGCCAACATCAAAAAAATAAACTTTTAAAAAATTTTGCTCTTCTTGAATATAAACAGCAAGCCAAACTAAAAAAGCAGTTATTGCTAAACTGCCCAAAATAATCAATTTTGATTTTTGCGGCATTTTTTTAGTCTTCGTCTTTTTTCAGCCACTTGAGCAGATAAACCGAAATAACAACTAAAACCAATGTCATGACTAAAGCATAAATAAATTTGGCAATTATATTATTGCGGCTTAATGGAAAAAGATATTCAATCATAGCGCTAATCGCGTCTTTCCATGCCAAAGCCGCTACTAAGCCAAAAGCGGCTGTAATATAGCTTAATATTTTTTGCCGCAGTTCTTTTTTAAGTTCTGATAATTGCATTTGTTCTTATTATAGCACATCCAAAATAAAATGGCAGCCATTGCTAGACTGCCAAAGATTATAAATTTAATTTTCATTCCTCTTTGGGCGGCAACTCATTTAAATTATTAAAAATCAAAAACATAATAACACATTTGAATTCTTTTGCTTCGTCTCCAATTAAAACCCGGCCATTGTCTAAGAAACAAACCGATTGGAGAAAACGATAGCCCCCATTCTCTTCTTGAACAACAGGAAGGTTCATGTCCTTTATTAATTCTTTTGTCAAAAGCATCTTTTAACACCTCCATTTTTATAATTTTAATTTATTTTTCTCAAAAATTCAAGCCCGCGAATGGGACTTTTGCCAAAAGTTCAATAATTTTTATTTCATAAGTTAAAAAAAGCCATGCTGGCCAAGATAAAAATATGCCGATTGGCAAATAGAGCAGGCTAATTGCCAAAGCAATAAATCCAAAAAGCATAGTTATTGGGATAATCGGCAAAACTAATAAATTTGCAATCGGAGAAATCAAAGATATCTGCTTGAAATAAAATAAAATTAACGGGCTGACAGCAATCTGCGCTGACAAAGTAGTTCTTAAAATTTCCGGCAATTTTTTCAAATAAGGCGATAAATAAATAATGCCAATAGTTGCGGCAAAAGACAATTGCAAGCCAATATTATCTAAAAGGCCGCTAGGCTCTTTTAAGATCATTAAAAATGCGGCGCTGGCCAAAAGATTGCGCGGGTTAGAAAGCCGGCCAAATTGCTGGGCAATTAAAACCAAAATGCCCATAACAGCGGCCCGAACAACCGAAGCGCTGGCGCCGGTTACAAGCACAAAAAATATAATTGCTATTATAGACAAATAAAAAGCGTGTTTGCGCCAAAAGCCAAGCCATAATAAAAAACTCATTATTAAACTAGCAATAATAGTTATGTTATAGCCGGACAGGGCAATTATATGCCGAGTGCCGGTTTTATTAAAATCTTCTAATAAATCTTTTGGAATATTTTTATCAAGACCGAACAAAAGCCCAGCTAAAAAGCTGGCTTGAGGCTCTGGCAGAATTTTTTCTATGCTCGCGTTTGCCTGAAGCAAAAGGCCTGAAAAACTAATATTAAATTTTATATCAGGCAAATTTGCGCGGCATATTCCCAAGAATAAAGCAATCAAACAAAAACCGGCAAGAACAAATTTTTTATTGCGCCAAGAAATGCTAATTAGCAAAATTCCCAAAATTAAAATAAAACCGGCTGTAAACGCTCCAATTATGCTTAGAGCAACGCCGGCTAAAAAACTTAGAACTAACCAAAAAAACACTTGGGACTTGTGCATTTGGTCAATAAAGCATCAAATTTCCTGTAATCTTGTCAATCTTTTCTTCTTGGTCAGGCCCCAAGCCCAAAGCAGTAATTGCGCCGGGTTCAAGTTCTGTCAGCCCAGCGTCTTTGACTAAAAAATTTGCAATTTCTAAATTATCAGCTAGATTTTTTAAAATTATTAAGTCGTCTGATTTGCAAATTATTTTTTTTTGTCCCTGCTCTTGCCACTCTTGAATTTTGCGGCCATCAGCGCGCAAAAAAGCGCCCAAACTGGCATGACAAGCCTGGGCCGCTATCTTGCCAGCCGACATATCTAATTTATTATTTATTATAATTACTTGTTTAAGCATTTATTTAATCTCATAACTCAAGCTAACATAAACTTTAATCTCGTTTTCCCCGGGCTGGATTTGAGCGCCTTGATCTTCTTTAGTCATTGCTTGCGCTTCGTATCTAGAATAAATATTATCTTGATTCTCAACAATATTAATATTAACTAATTTGCCCAAAGACACGCCTGCTTCTTGAGCTATTTTTCGTGCTTTAATTTTTGCCTCTTGAATTGCTTCTTCGCGAGCCTTAGCCAAAAGCTCGTCTTTATTTTCTATCTCAAAGCTCAAATTTTTAACCTGGGCTAATCTAATAATTTGATCTATTTTATTAAAATCCCTGATTTTTACTTCAACTTCTAAAGCGCCTCTAAAGCCATAAATATAGCTTTCTCCTGTTTCTCTGTTCCATGAAGTTTTCGGCGAAATAGAATAATTAGTTGTTTTAATGTCTTTTTCTCCAAGGCCGATTTCTTTTAGTTGGTCTATTAGGGCGCTTGAAGCTTGGCTTATTTGCTGTTGGAGAATAGTCAGGGCATTGCTTTCTCTTATAATTTCTAAATTAACTTTTGCTAAATCCGGCTTGGCAAAAATTGAAGCGTCAGCCGAGACTTGAAAAACATTATCCTGCTTGCGCCAATCAATCAGCTCATTGCCGGCAAAAATTACTAAAAGCGTTAAAAGAGCAACAACAAAAGCCTTAATAAAAAAATCTTTGTTTTGCATTTTTATATTCATGTTTTTTAATGTTAATTATTCAAGCTGGGGAGGTAGGATTCGAACCTACGATCATGGATTCAGAGTCCATTGCCTTACCGCTTGGCTACTCCCCAAATACTAAATATCGCTTAACCTTCTTTTTAAATATGCTCTTCCAAATCCTGTTTTAAGAGATTTCTCTCGTCTTGCTGCATCTTGTTTATTGCGGCATGCTTCATAATATACTAAAATAAGCGGTCTTCTTTTGCCAGTAGACCTAATCAACCCTTTATTGTGCTTGATAAAGCGTCTTTTAAGATCTCTTGTAAAACCAACATACAGGTTTTTATCTTTTTTGCTTTTTAAAACATAGGTATAATACATATTGCCTTACCCGCCCGCAACGCTTCGCGTAGCGATGCGGGCAGGCCGCTTGGCTACTCCCCAAGTACTAAACTTTAAGATACTTTCTAATCGCGATTAAACTGCTAAAAACACCCAAAGCAATGCCGCTTGAAAAAATTAAACCAAAAATAAGCAAAATATGGTTGTGAAAATATAAAATTAAATCAAGCTTGGGCGCAAAAGCAGTTAATTGAGGCGAAACAAGGTTAATGCCAGCATAAAGCAAAATCAAACAAATAATAGCGCCAATTATTCCGTAAAGCAAGCCGCTGACAATAAACGGACCCCTAATAAACCAATTTCTTGCTCCGACCAAGCGCATAATTTCAACCTCCTGCCTTGAGTCATAAATCGCCAGCCGAATAGCGTTAAAAGCCACGAGAACAGCAATAATAGCAAAAATCAAAGATAAAACCAAAGCTCCTCGCCGCATGTTTTTAGAAATTAAAGCAAAGCGCTCAATAATATCTTTTTTGCTTTCCTGATAATTAATATTGCTGATTAACGGCTTAAACTGACTTGTTTCTAAAAAACTAACAACAGCGCCGTAGAGACTGGCTTCTTTGGCTTGGATATTTAAACACGGCTCAAGAGGATTCTCGTCAAGCTCAGACAAAGATTGGCTGATTAAAGAATTGTCTTTGTGTTTTTCGCGAAAACGCGCCAAGGCTTCTTCTTGGGAAACATAAGTAATATTTTGAATTTCTGGCAAAGCTGTTAATTCGTTTTTTATTTTAAAAATTTCTTCTTCGTTTGTGCCAGGCTTAAAATAAACAGAGATATCAATTTTCTCCTGCAAGCTATCTAGAATTACATTGGTGGCTGTGTTAAGAAAAAGCAAAAATCCAATAATCAAAAGAGTAAAAGCCATAATGCTAATGGTCACGCTTGAGAGCCAGCTGTTTCGCCAGAAGTTGCAAAGCCCTGTTTTAATAACGCGATTTAGAGTTACTAATTTCATAATAGTAGTATAGCATAAAAGTAGTATATTATCTATATTGCTCTGCCGCCTTTTTGATTTTCTTGTCATTAACTCCCAGATCTTTATCGTTCTGGAAAAAAAGCTACTCGTCCGGTTTAAGACGAATAGCATAAATTTAGCTAACATTGTTATTATTAGGAGGCCCAAGTCTTTTTGAAAGCATTTATTCCATAAGGATCATAGCCCTTAATATCTTTGCTAAAAATATAACTGCGTGCTTGACACTCGCGAAACCCGTTTTCTCTAAACTTCATGAACATCTCATGATTTCTCCATGTCTCCAAAAAGTTTTCATCAAAAAATGGTAATTCCTCTCCTCGGTAATAACCAGCCTCTACTAGCGAGGGGCAGGTAATCATTCGTCCGGATACATCAATCACTAATCCCGACAAGGTTGCTCGGTATTCATTCCGCTGAGGCAATTCAAGTAAATCAGCAACAATGGCTGCGTTAGACAGGCCAATTTTTTTATAACCATCAGAGCCAGAACGCAAGCTCAGCAAATCCACAATTATTGCAAAGATTTCTTCGGGATCGGGAATTAAAGCATTATGCTCCGGCTTAAATGGTTTGAATAAACTGAAATTGCAAGGAATATCAAAATTCTGGCAGTATTTAATAACTTCTCTGTATTCAGATAAATTCACTGAATTTAAAGTGTCAATTACCTCAACCGCCATGTCTTTTGCTATAAGCCCCCTTACCTATGTGGTCATCTCGTACAAAAATTTGACGCGGTTTTGAAAATAGATTAAAATAAGAACATAGCTTCGCTTATGATTATTAAAGAGGTTTGGGCGCTGAATTTGTGATTAGAAGTTTTTTGGTATAATTTTTAGAAAATAAAAAAGGACATCGTTTTTTTTCGATGCCTTTTTATTTTTTGAATTTTTTTGCCTCCTTTTTTACCTCGGCGTGAAGACAACTGTAACAGTTGCTCCAGCCGGCCCTTGGAACCACACTCGGCCAGTGATGGTTCCGAAATTTTTTGTGAGATCGCCGGACCTGCCATCACCCAATACCACTTTGGCATTGTCCGGCCCCCACCAATTTACTCTATAAGCCGGATACCTGTTTAAATCAATTGCTTCTGAGGGTATACTTGGTCCCTTGAGAACAATTGATTTTGCAAAAGATCTACGGCTAGTTCTAGCGCTGGCGCTTCCTGTGCTTGCCGCTTGTATTTTCGCGAATCCGCCTTTGGAAACCCTTGGCACAAAAAGCTTAGTATCCTGAATTTTAATATCCTCAATCCACCAGCCCTGGCCTGTTTTTGGAAACGAGCCATTTTGATCCGGCAGATAAACTTTGCAGAAACTGCCCTTAAATTGTCGCGACAATTCTGAAACTGGTTCCGGCCTAATTGGCTTGCCGCTCTGATATTCAATCAATACAGACATATTCTTAACAGCTTTCTTAGTGTTTTGAGGATTATCTTTATCTCTAAACAAACCATCTTCAATAACAATGCCTTTAGTAAACTCTCTAATTGCTTCAGCTTTTCTTTGATCTGCGCCTGCCCAGCGGTTGCTTGAAGCAGTGCCTATGGCGAATTTGCCGCCTAACTTATGGCCAACAGCTTGCAGAAAAGAAGATGATGAATAAATCATTATAGAGACTGACAGAGTAATAGCCAAAACAAGAGGCAGTCCTCTGGTTTTGCGGCCGCTGATAACAAAAACCGAAGAGATAAGCATTAAGAGAATTAAAATGCTCAATCGCCAGCCAAGCATAATTGTTCCTGGCGGCCAGACAATAAAATTAAAAGCAATCAGCAATAGCCAAGCAGCCAAACCTGCTATTGGCATAGCAATTAAATCCAAAGCCGCAGCGCTTAAAGCATGAGCTAATAAAAATGGCCCAATGGCTAGAATTAAAACGCATAAAGCCGCATAAACCGGCTGATGCCATAAAAGCAAAATAATGCTGGCTAAAATTAAGCTAATAAAAATCAAGCATAAAATTTTAACAGCTATTTTGATTTTTTTGCCAGCTTTCTGCAACTGAACAATAAAATCATCAATGGTCTCATGATAATCTATCTGTAATCTGATTAGCATATTCTTGATTTTTCGCGCTAACCAAATTAACAAACCCAAAGCCCATTCGCTGTGAATAAGGCCAGCTAAAAGCGCGATAAAAATCATTATCTGTAAAAACAATCCCCAAGACAGTCTTTCAAGTTT
>JBDRLZ010000033.1:0-27182 GCA_043812555.1 bacterium | reverse complement strand
CTGATTAATCCTGTGGCATATTCAAGCATAGAGCATTTTTGCTATTTTTATTTCTAATTTTTGCCGCGCTTGAGCAACCAAGCTCAACAGGGTGTTATCGATTTCGAAATTTTCAGAAACAAACTTAAATCCGTTGTTTTTGTCATCTATAATTTTCCCGTCTTGCGGCAGATTCTTTTTTAATTTAATAATTAGCTCTTCGGTGTCTGATTTCTTTAGTTTTTCCAGCGCTTCTTGAAAAACAATGTCTAAAATTTCTCTTTTTCTTTCCAAAACAATTCTGCGACCGTCGTTTTTTTTATCTCTTAAAATCTGTTTGGCTTCTTCAAGTTTTTCTTTTTGAAAATTTTCTATTGATTTGGCTTTGATTTTTCCAGCTTGTTCCGCCGCTTGAGATAAATTTTTTTTGATCTGCTTCCCAGATTGTTTTTTTATCTCTTGGATTTCTTTTTCAGATTCAAGATCTATTTTTTGTAAAATATTTTGAAGAGCCATGTTAGCTGATGACAATGCCATTGACCAGCAAAATAGTGGCTAGCAAGCCAAGCACAGCATAGGTCTCGACCATAGCGGCTAGAATTACGCCTTTGCCTGATGCGTCGGGTTGTTTGGCAACGATGTTCATGCCAGCTACAGACACTTTGCTTTGAAAAATAGCTGAAGTTAAACCGCAAATTGCTACTGGCAAGCAAGCGGCTAAAATAGAAAGGCCTATTTGCCAAGAAATGTCTGGGGTTGCTCCAGCTAATAACCCCAACTTAAAAATAACCCAAAAACAGCCGATAAAGCCGTAAATTCCCTGAGTTGAGGGCAGTGCCTGCAAGAGCAGGACTTTACCGAATTTTTCCGGTTCTTCGGTTACAATGCCGGCTCCGGCTTGGCCTGCTTTTCCGGTTCCGATTATAGAACCAATGCCGCCTAAAACAACAGAAATCGCAGCGCCGATTATCGCAAAAATTATTCCAATCATATTGTTTGTTTTTAATTATTAATTAATTTAAGAGTATATTATAACACACACAAAAAAATTTGCAAATTTTCTGCCTTGAAAAAGATAGGGAAGGGTGATAAGATAGGAGATAAAATGCAATTTATTGTTCCAAAATCAAGAGAAAATATTTTGACTTTAATTCGCCAACTTGGTTATCGGCCATTGCCAAGCAATCAAGACGGCGAATTTAACTGCGTCAGATCTCTTTCTGGCTTGGATTATCCCAGATTCCATCTTCATGTCAAAAATAATAATAATTTGATTTTTAATCTGCATTTAGACCAAAAAAAACCGTCTTATGCCGGATCTTCTGCTCATAGCGGCGAATACGACGGAGAATTAGTTGAGAAAGAAGCAGAAAGAATCAAAAGTTTTATGCTGGTGATTAAAATTTGAAAAATTATAAACTAATCAATATTTCTGAAATTGCGTCTTTTAAAGCTGGGATATCTTTTTTAATTGTTGCCCAGATAATATCAAAGTCAACGCCAAAATAATGATGAATTAAAATATCACGCATCCCAGCGATTTCTTGCCAGTTAATTTCTTTGCTATTCTTATAATCTTCAGGTAAGTTCTTAACAGCTTCGCCAATAATTTCCAAATTTCTAACAACAGCGTCTTTAACTTTCGAGTCTGCTAAAAATTCTTCACGAGACATTTTTTCTGTGTATTCTTCTATTTTTTCAATGCTATCAATAATGTGTTGTAAAAAAATTTTAGGATCTTTTTTCATAAATAATTTTTTGTTCTTGTAAAATTTTATCTTTTAATAATGAATTTAAAGCATTATAGGTCAAAATATCAACTTTTTTATTAAGAATATTTTCTAATTTAAACTTTAAGCCAATTAAATCTAAAAGTGTTTTGTTCTCTCCTAGCTTAACCAAAAAATCAATATCGCTGTTATTATCATCGTCCCCCCGAGCAAAAGAGCCAAAAATTGCCAACTTCTCAACTTCTTGCTGTTTTAATATCGGCGATATTTTATTTTGTATTTCTTTTATACCCATATTATTATATTTTAGCATTAAACAAACTTAAAGCAATGGCGCAATAATTAACGCGACTATGCTCATAAGTTTGATTAAAATATTTAGAGCAGGGCCGGAAGTGTCTTTAAACGGGTCCCCGACAGTATCGCCGACAACAGCCGCTTTGTGAGTCTGCGAACCCTTGCCTCCAAAATTACCAGCCTCAATAAATTTTTTCGCGTTATCCCAAGCCCCGCCGGAATTAGCCATCATCACAGCCATTAAAAATCCTGTAACAATTGCTCCGGCCAAAAGCCCGCCTAAGGCGGCTTTGCCCAAAACAACACCAACAACCACTGGCGAAGCAATTGCTAAAAGCCCTGGCAGGATCATTTGCTTTAAAGCGCTGCTAGTAACAATTTCAACGCACTTGCTGTAATCAGTGATGTTTTGCTTAAACTGCTTGCGAGCTTCTTCTATTACAGACTGGGCTGTTTTGCCAACTGCTTTCATAGTTATGGCTGAAAAAACAAAAGGCAGAAGCCCGCCAATAAAAAGACCAATCATGACTTTTGGATTAATAAGGTCAATACTCATAAGACCGGCGATTTGCGCGTAGCTGAAAGACAAAACCAAAGCAGTTAAAGCGGCTGAACCAATTGCAAAACCCTTGCCAATTGCCGCAGTAGTATTGCCCAAAGCATCAAGCTCTTCAGCCCGCTCTCTTGTTTCTTTGCCCATAAAACCCATTTCAGCAATGCCAGCCGCATTATCAGCAACCGGGCCGTAAGTATCAGTTGCTAGAGTGATGCCCAATGTTGAAAGCATGCCAACGCTGGCTAAAGCAATGCCGTAAAAACCGGCAAAATAATAAGCCGCAAACATTGCTCCGCAAACAGCTAAAATCGGCATAATCGTGCTTTTCATGCCAAGGGCCAAGCCGGCAATAATATTTGTGCCGGCTCCGGTTTCAGCTGATTTTGCCAAAGCTTGGGCTGGCTTGTTTTTGGCAGAGGTGTAATATTCTGTAATCTGGCCGATAATAACACCTGCAATAAGTCCGGCTAAAACAGCAATGAAAATTTTTAAATCTCTTAGAATAAAATAACTTGCACCTGCAAATAAAATTGCGCTAGTCCAAATGCCAATATTTAAAATATTATGCAGTTTGCCTGACTTGCGCAAAAAAATAATAAATATGCCAATTAAGCTTGCGGCTAAACCAGCGGCTGCTAAAACTAATGGCTGCCAAATTAAAAGCCCGGCTAGAACCATTGCCGCAATAATTGAATCAACATAAGATTCAAACAAGTCCGCGCCCATGCCAGCGACATCGCCGACATTGTCGCCGACATTATCAGCAATTACTGCCGGATTTCTTGGGTCGTCTTCAGGAATGCCTCTTTCAACTTTGCCAACTAAATCAGCGCCAACATCAGCCGCTTTAGTGTAAATCCCGCCGCCGACCCGGGCAAATAAAGCAACGGCTGAAGCGCCAAAGCCAAAGCCGTAAATTACTTGGGGATTTTTAAAAATTAAATATAGGCCAATAATTCCAGCTAAGCCCAAGCTGACAATTGTCAAGCTGG
Source organism: bacterium (assembly GCA_043812555.1). Lineage (GTDB taxonomy): Bacteria > Patescibacteriota > Minisyncoccia > JBDRLZ01 > JBDRLZ01 > JBDRLZ01. Next base: position 23,628 of record JBDRLZ010000033.1, on the reverse strand, counting down.
TAATTGTCCCGGCAGTAAAAGCTTTTTTTAAGCCAGTAATTAAGTTTTTTTGGCAGGCTTCAGCAGTTTTTAAATTATATTTTGTGGCTGTGCGCATGCCGATATTGCCGGCCAGAACAGATAAAAAAGCTCCGGCTGCAAAACAAATAGCAATTGGCTTGCCAATAAAAAAGAGCAATAAAATTGCGACTGCTAAAACAAAGATAATTAAAATTTTGTATTCTTTGTGCAAAAACGCCATTGAGCCGTCGCGAATAGCTTTTGAGATTTCTTGCGGAGTCATAAAAATAATTATTAATTATTAATGCTTAATTATTAGAGTAGCAGAGTTTTTTGACCTAGGCAAGTCCTTGCCTTAATTTTTCTTATATTATATTATAAAAATATGTTAACAGGTCTCCAAAATTTAGGGCTTTCGGAAAAAGAAGCCAATGTATATTTGGCCGCTTTAGAGCTTGGTTCAAGCTCTATTCAAAAAATTGCCCGCAAAGCCGGTGTTAATCGAGCAACAACCTATGTGATGATTGAGTCTCTAATTAAAAAAGGCATGGTTTCGTCTTTTGAACAGGGCAAAAAACGCTTTTTTGCGGCAACGCATCCGAGCCAGCTTTTGCGTTTGATTAAACAAAAAGAATCGGATATTCATGTTTTGAGAGAAAATTTAGAAAAAGATTTACTGCCCCAGCTTTTATCGATTCACAATATTTCCGGTGATAAACCAAGAGTAAGATTTTTTGAGGGCAAGGCCGGCTTGCAAGCAATGTGCGATGATTTTTTAAGAACAACCGATAAAAAAATAGAAGCTATTTATCCTTTAGAGGGTTATTCAAAAATATTTACAGAAAAAGAAAACGAGCAATATAAAAAAGCTAGGGAGAGAAAAAATATTAATGTACAAGCAATTTATACCTCAATCGCAGGACAAAAGTTGCAAAACAATAAGCACTCTATTAGAATACGAGTTTCGCATAAAGAATTTCCGTTAGAAGCTGATATTACTCTTTATAATAATAAAACAGGAATTGCTTCTTTTGCCAAAGAAAAACCTATTGGAGTTATTATTGAAGATAAGCATATAACCCAAACCCTGCGAAGTTTATTTAAGCTGGCATGGGAGGGCACTAAAAAGTTTAGGGAAGACTGTTGAAGTCTTCCCTTTTTTGGTGTCGCTTGTTACCTGCCACCCATTTTTCTCACCTCCTTTTAAATTAAATAAATTAAAATCAATTTATTATAACCCAAACTTTTTTATTCGTCAAGGGTATTTTGCAATTAAATAATGACATTATGAGCACGCTTAGAGTGGCTTTAAAAAGCCACTTTTTGTTTATTTGTTTTAAGAGTGCTTGACATTCTTGACAAAATATGCTATTATGTCCTTGTGTCTAGGGCGCAGGAATTGTGAGCTCTTCGGGGCGATTCAAGGATCCCTCCTTCCTTGAATCGGACTTTATGTCCAATACCGATTTCTGCGCCCTGGGCGCTTTTTGTTTAAAAACAAAACTATGCTATAATATAATATGCCTGTTTTGCAAATAGAACTAAAAAATCGAGCTATATCAACAGAAATTCTCAAACAAGTGCCCTATGAATCAGCTGTCTTTTATCAGTTTATTCCGTTTGAGCAAGAAGCAAACAAACTCAAAGTAGCTCTGGTCAATCCAGATAATATTACTACTCTAGAAGCTTTGAAATTTATTGGCCAGCGGCATCATGTCCAAACTGAAATTTATAAAATAGAGCCGCAGGATTTTCAAAAAGCGCTCAAACAATACGCCTCTTTGGGCAAAGAAGTTGAAAAAGCCCTTGAAACTCTAGAAACAGAACTCCAAAAAAAGCCGACAATTGAAGAAGCTGAAAAAATTGAAAGACTTGCTGAAGAAGCGCCTATCACCAAAATGGTTGCTGTGATTCTGCGGCATGCAGCCGAAGGCAATGCCTCTGATATTCATATTGAGCCAACTAAAAAAGATTTGCGGGTTAGATTCAGACTGGACGGCATTCTGCATACCAGCTTACTCCTACCCAAAAAAATTCATCAAGCGATTGTCTCGCGAATAAAAATTCTGGCTAATTTAAAAATTGATGAACAGCGCAAACCCCAAGACGGCCGCTTCCAAACAAATATTATGAGCCGCGACATTGATTTCCGAGTTTCAACTATGCCGACCGCTGACGGCGAAAAAGCCGTTCTGCGTCTTTTAGATCCAAACACCGGGGTTCAGACACTGCCTAAATTGGGCTTGTTCGGCCGCAATTTGCAAATTATTGAAAATAATCTTAAAAAACCATACGGCATGATTTTGATAACCGGACCAACAGGCTCGGGTAAATCAACCACTCTTTACGCTATGCTCAAAATATTAAACAAAGAAGGAGTTAATATTGTTACTCTTGAAGATCCAATAGAGTATCGCATTGAAGGCATTAATCAAAGTCAGATTAAGCCTGAAATCGGCTATACTTTTGCTTCTGGACTAAGATCAATCCTGCGCCAAGACCCAGATGTAATTATGGTTGGCGAAATCAGAGACAAAGAAACAGCTGAACTAGCGGTTCATGCCGCTTTAACCGGCCATATTGTTTTATCAACTTTACACACAAATAATGCTATCGGCGCTGTGCCGCGCCTAATTGATATGGGCGTTGAACCATTTTTAATCCCGCCGTCTGTTAACCTAATAATCAGCCAGAGATTAGTTAGAAGAATAAGCAAAAAAGGCAATCTTACACCTCTGCCAATTCAGGCAAAAAAAATGTTCGAGAAAGAACTGAAAGGCATTGATATAAAAATACCAGCTGAATTGCCCAAGCCCGCAGAATACCATGGCCGCATTGGCATTTTCGAAGTCCTTGAAGTAACATCTAATCTTGAAAAAATAATTATTGATAAAGCAACTGAAAGAGCCTTGTCCGCTGAAGCCGAGGCTCAAGGCATGACAACTGTGAAGCAAGACGGGATTATTAAAATAATGAACGGGATAACAAGCCTAGAAGAAGTGCTCAAGGCTGTTGAAGAGTAAGGCTTGTGGATAAAGTATTTGCAAGAACTATTAGCCTATTGTATAATAAAAACATGAGTAAAATTTTAATAGTGGAAGATGATACTTTTATTTCCAAAATGTACGAAGCAAAGCTGATTGGCTTGGGCTACCAAGCTAAAGTAGCTGAAAATGGCGAAGAGGCGCTCCAGAAAATAAAAGAGTGGCAGCCAGATTTAATTTTATTAGATTTGATTTTGCCGATATTGGACGGATTTGAAGTGCTTAAAAAAACTAAGGCTGATGATAATTTTAATAAAATACCAATTATTATTTTGTCTAATTTAGATCAAAAAGAAAATATAGAGCGAGGCATTAAATTAGGGGCAGATGATTATGTTATGAAAGCGCGGTTTACCCCAAGCGAAGTAGTAGAAAAAATAAAAAAATGTCTAGCCAGCAAGAATTAAAAAATCTATTAGAAGAAGTTGTTAAATCAGATGCGACAGATTTGCATCTTGGAGTTGGCAAACAGCCTGCTCTGCGAATCAACGGCAATCTTGTCTCAGCCAAGCAAAGCGCTGTTTTAACGCCTGAACATATTGCTGATTTGGTTTTAGCCTTATTGCGCGAAGATCAAAAAATAAAGCTTCAGACACAACGAGAAATAGATTTCTCTTACAGCCTTGAAGATAAAGCTAGGTTTAGGGTTAATGTCTATTATCAAAAAGGCTATTTGTCAGCTGCTTTGCGATTAATCCCAACAAAAATCAGAACTATAGAAGAACTGCATTTGCCGGAAAGCATTAAAGAATTTACCAAGCCTTCTCAAGGATTTGTTTTGATAGTCGGTCCGGCCGGACACGGCAAAACATCGGTTATGGCCGCTTTGGTTGATATTATTAATCATACTAGGCAAGAGCATATAGTTACTATTGAGGATCCAATTGAATATATTTTTACTCAAGATAAATGCATTATATCCCAAAGAGAAGTCGGCATTGACACTAAATCTTTTCACAGCGGGCTTCGGTCAATGTTTAGAGAAGACCCTGATGTAGTAATGATCGGCGAAATGCGCGATCCAGAAAGCATTGCCACGGCAGTAACCGGCGCTGAAACAGGCCATTTGGTTTTTGCTTCTTTGCACACAAATACAGCGGCTCAAACCATTGACCGAATTATTGACAGCTTCCCATCACACCAGCAGAACCAAATTAGAGTTCAATTAGCCGCTACTCTTTTGGGTATTATTTCGCGCCGTCTTTTGCCAACAATAAAAGGCAAAATGACATCAGCGGTTGAGATTCTCATTGCTAATCCAGCCTTGCGCAATATTATTCGCGAAGGCAAGACTCATCAAATTGACTTAGTAATTGAAACCAGCGCTGACCAAGGAATGATTTCTTTAAATAAATCGCTGGCTAATCTAGTTAAAAAACAGGAAATAACGCTTGAAACAGCAGAAATTTATTCACCAAACCCATTAGAATTAAAAGCGCTTTTGTGAATTTAAAATTATGAAATTTTTATACGAAGCTAAAAACCAACAAGACAATTCCCAAAGAGGCGAAATCAGAGCCAAAGATAAACAATCGGCTTTAGATGTTTTAAAAACAGCAAACTTAACAGTTATTTCTTTGATTGCCCAAAGCGAAGTGCCGATTTTTGCCAAACAACTCAAAATTTTTGATAGAATCAGCTTTAAAGACATTGCTATATTCACAAGACAACTAGCAGTGCTTGTTGGATCACAGGTGCCGCTGGTTTCTTCTCTGCGCTCTTTGCTGGAGCAAACCAAAAAAAAGTTTTTCCAAGAAATAATTTTTAATGTTGCTGCTGATGTTGAAGGCGGCATGCCGCTTTCTGACGCGCTTGCAAAAAATCCCAAAATCTTTTCAAATCTTTATGTCAGTATGATCAAAACTGGCGAAACATCAGGCACGCTAAACAAGTCTTTGCTTTACTTAGCCGAACACCTTGAACAGGAATACGATATGCGCAGTAAGATTAAAAGCGCAATGATTTATCCTGCCTTTATCTTGCTTGCTTATATTGCTGTAATTATTTTAATGCTTGTTTTTGTTTTTCCAAGAATCACCTTGATTTTAGGCGATACTGGCCAGGAGTTGCCGATTATTACTCGCGTTTTAATTGATTTCACAGGGTTGTTTAGAATTTATTGGTGGATTGGCGTGATTGCGCTTTTGATTTCAGGCATTGGTTTGTGGTATTATAGAAAAACACTGGATGGCAAAAAAACATTTGATTATTTAAAAATAAGACTGCCGATTTTCGGACCGCTTTTTAAAAAAATTTATATGTCCCGCTTTGCCGGCAATTTGGCAACTCTTATTTCCGGCGGCATTCCAATTATAAATTCTTTGCAAATTGTTTCTCAAGTGGTGTCTAACCAGATTTATGAAAAAATAATTTTAGAAGCAAGCGAAAGAGTTAAGGTCGGCGAACAGATTGCTGCGGTTTTTGAAAATAATAAGTATATGCCGGTTATGGTTTCGCAAATGATTAAAGTCGGCGAACAAACAGGACAATTAGATATTGTGCTTGAAAGCTTGAGCAAGTTTTATACTCGCGAAGTTAATAATGCCCTAGACGGGCTGACTGAGCTTATTCAGCCGGTTTTGATTGTCAGTATGGGCATAATGGTTGGATTTTTGGTTTTGTCGATTTTAATGCCGATTTATAATATGGTGACAGCGTTTTAGAATTTTATTAAAACCTCCCCTTAATCCCCTCCTTGCTAAGGAGGGGAAACCCGCCGAAGGCGGGAGGGGAGGTCAAGAAAGGGGGTGAGAATATGAACAAACAAAAAGGTTTTACTCTAATTGAATTATTGGTTGTTATTGCGATTATTGGTATTTTAGCCAGTGTGGTTTTAGTATCTGTCGGCAGCGCGAGAAAGAAAGCAAATGATGCGGCGGTACAAGCAGAATTAATGCAATTAAGATTAGAAGCAGAAATGTTGACTGATTATAGCACGGTATGCACTAAAATGATTACTGCAGGCAATAATATGTACATGCTTGCACAAGATATAAAAAACAAAAACGGGGGTACTTCTGTAACTTGCAATGGTGTTGTAGGTGGAGGCGTGGGCGTATCTAGTAAATATTGTATTTCTAGCCCCCTTACTGCCGTTGCTGGTTCTGCATGGTGTGCAGATAGTAATGGTTATTCGGGGGCAATCGCTAATTGTGATGCCACAAATCAAAATTGTGAGTAATTTATTTTCTTAATCTAACAACCAACAAACCCGCCTTTTCGGCGGGTTTTGGGTTTTTAGAAAATTGTGATAAAATAAAGTATGCTAATTAAAATATTTTTATTTATACTTGGCATTTGCGTTGGCAGTTTTTTGAATGTCATAATCGGTTGGCTTGAACAAAAACGCAAAAATATTTTTGGCCGGTCTTTTTGCGACACCTGCAAAAAAAAGCTAAAATTTTATGATTTAATACCGGTTTTGAGTTTTTTATTATTGCGAGGTAGATGCCGGTATTGCCAAACAAAAATAAAATTAGAATATTTATTTGTTGAGCTGGCGACAGGCATTTTGTTTGTTTTATCCGGTTTTAATATTTTATTAGTTTTTATAGCGGCTTTAATAATTATTTTTGTCTATGATTTAAAGCATTATCTAATTCCAGAAATAATTATTTTACCAGCAATAATTTTAGCTGGAATATTTTTTTGGCAAAATTGGCTCGCTATGTTAATCGCTTCCGGCTTTTTTGCTTTTTTGGTTTTGATTTCGCATGAGACATGGATGGGCTGGGGCGATGTAAAATTAGCAGTTTTAATGGGGCTTTTGCTTGGTTGGCCCAATATTTTACTTGCTCTATTTGCATCGTTTTTATTTGGTGCTATAATAGGAGTGATGCTCATAGTTTTTAACAAAAAGACTATGAAATCACAAATCCCATTTGGACCATTCTTGGTCGGAGCAACAATAATATGTCTCTATCTAAATCATTTACACTTATTGAGCTTCTTGTGGTTATGGCCATTATTGGCTTAATGACCAGTATTATTATTGTGAACTATTCTGGCCAAAAGCAAGAAGATCTTGAAGAACAAGCTGTTTTGCAATTTGTTTCTGATTTGCGAAGAGCCCAGAATATGGCAATGGCAGTCGCGCCTTGTTGTGCTGGTGAGGTGGTTTGCACAAATTATAATCTTACTGTCTCTAGCAACAAATATACTATTCCGTGCAGCACCAACCAAATTGATTTATCAGTTACTGTTTCACCAGGCACAATTTCTTTCTGGCCAATTGACGAATTGAATTCAACAATAACCATCACGGGCACAAAAGTTTTTACTATCGGCACTACCCCAATTACTATTACTATTAGCGATGAAGGCAAAATATCATGGTAAATAAAGGCTTTAGTTTATTAGAAGTTTTAATATCTATGGCTATAATTACTATTGGACTGGTTGCGGCTTTGAGCTTGATTTCTGTTTCTTTGCGTTCTTATAAAACAAGCTCCGAGCAAATTATTTACGCAAATGAAGATCAAGAGTGCATTGAAACAGCAAGAAATGCAAGAGACCGAGATCCTGCAAGCTTTTTCGCAGGCGCATCAAACAAACAAATTACCTGCGGCAAATTAACCACTTATTTATATGACTGGCAGTAAAGGCATAACTTTAATTGAATTATTAGTCGGCATGGCTTGCTTTAGCATTGTTGTTGTTTTGGTTACCGGAATTTTTGTGACAGCTCTTGGCGCTAAAAAACAAGTCAAAGAATTATCTGTTTTGCAGGACGAAGCCAGATATATTATGGATTATATGGCCAGGGAGATTAGAGTAGCCAAAATAAATGAGATCGGTGGTGGTGGCAAAATACTGAAACTTAATGACGACGCGATTATGTATAAATTTCAAAGTGATCAAATACAAAGACAAGCCGGCGCTGGCCTCGATTCATTAAGCTCCAATTTAGTAAAAGTTTCCGGCGATTTTTCGGGCAATATAAATCCAAACGGATTAGTAACGATAAACATGACTCTGCAAAGCGTAAAAAACCCATCTCTCCAGCTTCCGATTCAAACAACAATTTCATCAAGAATTTATGAGTAGAAGGGAGGTGAGAATATGACAAAAAACAAAGGCGTAGCATTAATTTTAAGTGTGATTATTCTAACTGCTGTTTTAGCAATTGCTTTAACAGCTGGCAAAGTTATGGTTGACAAAATCAAAATGTCCCGAAACACCAGCGATTCTATGAAAGCCTATTACGCGGCAGAATCAGGCATTGAGTATGCTTTGTATAGAATAAAAAATAGTTTAGAAATTGAAGAAAGTCATAAATGCGATAATTGGCAGCCTGTTGATGGCGCTTTTTATTGTTTAAAACAAGAAGGCGATTCTATTAAAGCAATTGGCAAAGCCGGGGAAGCAAGAAGAGGGATTGAGGTTGAAGTAGCGCAGGCAGCTGGCCCAACCGGCCCAAGTTTTTATTGGACAGAAGATGATACTTTTGATGGCTCTACTGCAGGCGCAGACGATGTCTGCGCTACAGGATATCATATGTGTACCGAATTTGAATGGGTGACTAGAGAATACGCTACAGGGATAAGCGGTGGAACATCTGTTATTTTTGAGTCACTGACTGTTAGTGTGGGTAGAACAGCATGGTTCGAGGTCGGAAACTTTAATAATTGTAATGGCTGGAGCTCTACGAGTAGCTCAGAATATGGAGCGATTTATAGATTATGCAGTGGTTCTTTGTGCACTAATATTGATGAATCACCGCTGAGCACGGTTTTTGCTGCAGATGATTCTACATATAGGTGTGATACGAAGCATCGTGTTATATGTTGTTCTGATTAATAAAACCTCTCTTACCGGGCTTGCTTGCAGCAGAGTAGGCAAGGGAGTTTTTTTGTTGATAAATATTATTATTTGTATTAAAATTTATACAAATGATAAAGCAACAAATTCAAGTAAGAATAGATAAACTCAAAAAAGAGATTAATCATCATAGATATTTATATCATGTTTTAGACAAGCAGGAGATTTCTGATTCGGCGCTGGATTCGCTAAAACATGAGCTTTTTGATTTAGAACAAAAATATCCGGAATTTATTACTCCTGATTCGCCAACCCAAAGAGTCAGCGGCCAGGCATTAGACAGATTTAAAAAAATCAAGCATGCAAAGCCAATGCTTTCTCTGAATGATGCATTTAGTTTTGAAGAATTAGAAAATTGGGAAAAAAGATTAAAAAAATTAAATAAGCAGGATTTTAATTTTTTTTGCGAAACAAAAATTGACGGCTTGGCAGTTAGTTTGCTTTACAAAAATGGCATTTTTACAAAAGGCGCGACAAGAGGCGACGGCCAAATCGGCGAAGATGTAACGCAAAATTTAAAAACAATAAATTCTATCCCATTGCGCTTGCAAAAAAATATAGATTGCGAAGTCCGCGGCGAAGTTTATATTGCCAAACAAAACTTTAAAAAATTCTCTAAAAAATATGCCAACCCAAGAAATCTAGCCGCCGGATCAATCAGGCAGTTAGATCCAAGAATTACTGCCTCGCGAAAATTAGATTTTTTGGCCTGGCGCTTGTCTGGCCAAGAAGATCAAAAAACAGAATACGAAAATTTAGAAATCTTGGGCTTTAAACCAGCCCCGGGCAAATTTTGCGAAAATTTAAATCAGGTTTTTGATTTTTATCAAAAGATCCAAAAGCAGAGAAAAGAACTAGCTTATCAGATTGACGGCATTGTTGTTAGCGTGAATAATAATGCGCTTTTTGAAAATTTGGGCGTGGTTGGCAAAGCGCCAAGAGGAGCGATTGCTTTCAAGTTTCCAGGCAAAGAAGCAGTAACTATTATTAAAAATATTCAGGTGCAAATTGGCCGTACTGGCGCTTTAACGCCAGTAGCTGTTTTAAAACCAGTGCAATTAGGCGGCACAACTATTTCACGAGCGACCTTGCATAATCAAGATGAAATAGAGCGGCTTGATGTTCGCATTCATGACAATGTTATTGTCCAAAGAGCTGGCGATGTTATTCCTAAAGTGATTAAAGTTTTAAAAAATTTACGCACTGGCAAAGAGAAAAAATTCAAAATGCCAAAAATCAAAACCAGTAAAAAACAAGCATTTATGCGCCGAAGAAAACTTTATCACTTTGTTTCTAAAAAAGCTTTTGATATTGATGGTCTTGGCCCAAAAATTATTGACCAGTTGTTAAAAAATAATTTGATTTATAATCCGGCTGATTTGTTTACTTTAAAGCAAGGCGATTTACTGCCCTTAGAGCGTTTTGCTGAAAAATCAGCCAGCAATTTAATTAAAGCAATTGCAAAAGCAAAAAAAATTTCTTTAGCTCGTTTTATTTATGCTTTGGGAATTTATCAGGTTGGCGAAGAGGCCTCAATTGATTTGGCAAAGCACTTTGGCAGTTTGCAAAATTTGCAAAATGCAAATTTAGAAAATTTAGAAAATATTCAAGATATTGGCCCAATAGTTGCCAAAAGCATTTATGATTATTTTAGAAAAACAGACTTAAATAAACTGCTTAAGCAGATAGCAATAATTAATCCAAAAAGAACAAAACAAAGCTTATCTGGCTTGTCTTTTGTTCTAACGGGTGAATTAGAAAGTTTGACCAGAGATCAAGCAAGAGACAAAATAAGAAATTTAGGCGGTAATATAAAAAATAGTATTTCTAAAAATACTAATTATCTTGTTCTTGGCAAAAACCCCGGAAGCAAGTATAATAAAGCCAGAGCATTAGGCATTAAAATTTTAGATGAACAAGACTTTATTAAAATCACAAGTTAAGCATTTAGCCAGATTGACTAAGTTAGAGTTGTCTAAAAAAGAGCTTGAGAAATATTCAAAAGATTTGTCAGGTATTTTAGATTATGTTTCAGAAATTTCAAAATTAAATTTAAAAAATATTCAGCCGACTTCTGGTGCTGTTGGACTGGGAAATATAATGCGCCAAGATAAAATTAAAAAATTAGATTTTAATAATAAAAATGCTGGCCAATATTTTAAAACAAAAACAATCTTCTCGTAAAGAACTTTTTGCTGAATACGCCAAGAAGCAAGACAAATTTGGTTGTTTTTTGCATAAAGCAAAGTCTGGAATCGGCATTCCGATTGCGATTAAAGACAATATTTTAGTCAAAGATATGCCTTGCACAGCCGGTTCTAAAATTCTGGAAAATTATATTGCGCCCTATGACGCAACAGTGATTACAAAACTTAAAAAAGCCGGTTTTGCTGTTTTAGGCAAGACAAATATGGACGAATTTGCCATGGGCTCTTCTACTGAAAATTCAGCTTATCAAAAAACTCTAAACCCTAACAATATTTCCCGCGTTCCAGGCGGGTCTTCCGGCGGCAGTGCCGCTGCCGTTGCCTCAGATTTAGCGCCATGCGCTTTGGGCTCTGACACAGGCGGGTCAATCAGGCAGCCAGCAAGTTTTTGCGGCGTAGTTGGTTTAAAGCCAACTTACGGCGCTGTTTCGCGCTCTGGTTTAATCGCTATGGCTTCTAGTTTGGATCAAATCGGACCGATTACAAAAACCGTTGAAGATTGTCAAGTTTTATTTAATATTATCAAGGGCCGCGACCCATTGGACTCAACATCTGTACGGAACGGTTTCAAACCGTTCCCAACAAATACAAATTTAAAAATCGGCATTCCCAAAGAATATTTCTCAAAAGACCTTGATTTGCAAATCGATAATTTAATTAAAAAAACAATCAGCAAATTTAATATCCAAGAAGTCAGCCTGCCTCACACAAAACACGCCCTAGCTTGTTATTATTTAATTATGCCAGCTGAAGTCAGCGCTAATCTAGCTCGTTACGACGGCATAAGATACGGCAAAGATAGAAAATTTTTCGGACACGAAAGCCGGCGCAGAATTATGCTTGGCGCTTATGTTTTGTCTCACGGCTATTATGACGCTTATTATCTGCAGGCTCAAAAAGTCCGCAGTTTAATCGCTCAAGATTTTAAAAAAGCATTTGAAAAAGTTGATGTTTTAATCACGCCGACTTCGCCTACAACAGCTTTTAAATTCAACGAAAAAATTCAAGATCCGATCCAGATGTATTTATCAGATATTTATACTGTGCCTGTTAATTTAGCCGGCCTGCCGGCGTTGTCTATGCCAATCAACAAAATATCCGGTCTGCCAGTCGGCTTACAGATTATCGGCCGTCATTTTGAAGAAGAAACAATTTTTAAAATTGCTTATGAACTGGAAAGATATTGCCAATCAAATTATTAGCCAAGGCCAAGTCCAGGCAATTGGTTTTTGGCATTCGCCTTGGCCGCAAAGGCTTTTACTGGGTACTAAAATAATTTTTTTGCTTTTTTCTGTTTTCTTAATTATTAGTATTATTATTGTTACTTTGCAGTCTCGTCCATTTTTAGAGGAAAGCTGGTTCATGACTTTTAAAGGCGTTGATGTGCCATTATTAACGCCGGGCAAACTGCGGCGGAAATGGCAGATTATCAAAAAGCGCTTACAAAGCCGCGATGAAAGCAATTATAAAATGGCTGTGGTTGAAGCTGATAAAATTCTTGATAATTTATTAGAAAGAGCTGGCTATCCAGGCAAGAGCTTGGGAGACCGATTAAAGCGGTTAACGCCTGCTCAATTTAGTAATTTAGACGCTCTTTGGCAGGCGCATAAACTGCGCAATAATATTGTCCATGATATTGAAACAGAGGTTAAATTTCATCAAGCGCAGGAGGCTGTAGAAGCAATCCAAAAAGCGCTTGATGAATTAGAAGCAATATGATATAATACTTAACACAGCGGGGTAGAGCAGTCTGGTAGCTCGTCGGGCTCATAACCCGGAGGTCGTTGGTTCAAATCCAACCCCCGCAACAAAAAGAACAGTCAGGGTAGCTCAGCGGCAGAGCATACGTTTCATAAGCGTGAGGCCATGGGTTCGAATCCCATCCCTGACACCCTGCCCGCCCAATTTTTGCGAAGCAAAAAATGTGGCGGGTGAAGGGGTCGTAGCTTAGCTGGTTTAAAGCGTCTGCCTGTCACGCAGAAGATCGCCGGTTCGAATCCGGTCGACCCCGCACCATAAGCCCTGTTCCAGCCGGGATTAGTTTGCCAATAATTACATTTTCTTTTAATCCGCGCAAATTGTCTTCTTTGCTCATTGTTGCCGCGTTCACCAAAACCCGCGCTGTTTCTTGAAAAGACGCGGCTGAAAGCCAGCTTTCAGTTGATAAAGAAACCTTAGTAACGCCCAAAAGCAAATGCTCTATTTTAGCCGGTTTTTTATTTTTTCTCAAACCATCATTAACCTCGAGAACATAGTCTTTGTTCATAATTTCGTTCGGCAAAAGATTAGTGCCGCCAGGGTCTGTTATCCTAACCCTAGAAAGCATCTGCCTGACAACAACCTCAATATGTTTCTCATTAATGCTTGCGCCTTCAGCCGCGTAAATCACTTGAATTTGATTAACAAGATAACGGCAGACCGCTTCAAGTCCAGAAAATTTTAATAATTTTTGCAGGTCCAAAGACCCTTCGCAAAGTTGCTGCCCTTTTTTAACTTCATCGCCTTGCTTAATCCATAAAGCGTGCTTTTTTGGAATTTCATAAGATTTTAAATTCTTGTCTTTTGTTTTAAAATTTATTATTTTTGAACCGTCTTTGTCTGTGATGCTGGTTATTCGCCCATTTTCTTCAGCCATTATTGCTTCGCCCTTAGGCCGTCTAACCTCAAAAAGCTCCTCAACGCGCGGCAAACCCTGGGTAATATCTTCGCCGCCGGCAACCCCGCCAGTATGAAAGGTTCTTAATGTCAACTGCGTTCCAGGCTCGCCAATAGCCTGAGCAGTAACAATGCCAATTGCTTCGCCCAAGTTAATTATTTGCATTTTGGCTAAATCATAGCCGTAGCATTTCTGACATATGCCTCTTCTTGTTTCACAAGTAATCGGCGAGCGGACAATGATTTGATCTTCACCGCTTTCTTCTATTGCTTTAGCTTTTTCATAATCAATTATTGTCCCGTCTAAAGCAACCCGTCCCAAAAGCCTTTGCGACATTGTCTGCCCCATTGCTTCACAATCTTCTTTCAGCAAAATAATGCCTTTTTTTGCGCCGCAGTCTTCTTCTCTAATAACCACATCCTGCGACACATCAATCAGCCGGCGCGTTAAATAGCCAGCCGCAGCCGTACGCACAGCTGTATCAGCCATGCCTTTGCGCGTGCCGTGAGTAGAAATAAAATATTCTAGGACGCTAAAGCCTTCTTTTAATGAAGATTTGATCGGCAGTTCAATAATTTTACCGGCTGGATTGACAACCAAGCCTTTCATGCCGCTCATTTGGTTAATCAGCTCCCAAGAACCGCGGGCCTTAGAATCTACCATTGAATAAGCTGAACCATTAGGATCAAGAGACTCTTTGACCAAGTCGGCTAATCTGCCCTTTACTTCAGCCCAGATGCTTATCACCTGCGCATAGCGTTCGTCATCAGTTAAAAGCCCTTGCTTATAATACTCTTCTATGGCTTCTATTTTTTGCTCAGCGTCTTTGATAAATTTCTCTTTCTCAGGCGGCGTTTTTAAATTATCCATTGACCAGCTTAAGCCGGATTTAGTGCTGTAACAAAAACCAAGCTCTTTAATATCGTCTAAAAACTTAACTATGTCTTTGTGCTGGCATTTGTTTAAAACCTGAGTGACTAATCTGCTGAGATTTTTTTTGTCTAAAACTTCGTTGCAGAATTCTATATTTTCAGGCAATGCCTGATTAACAATGATTCGACCGACGCAGGTATGTCCAACCATGCCTCGAATAATAATTTCTGCTTTTAAGTCAATTTCATCAAATTCGTAAGCCAGCATTGCTTCATCAAAATTATTAAAAGTTTTGCCCTGACCCTTGACTCCGGATTGAATTTTAGTCATCCAATAACAGCCCCAAACAATGTCTTTTTGAGGATTAATAATGGGCTCGCCAGTTGCCGGCTTTAAAAAGTTTTTATCAGAGGCCATAATATTTCGCGCTTCATCTTGAGCTTTTCTAGACAAGGGCAGATGAACAGCCATTTGGTCGCCGTCAAAATCCGCGTTAAACGCAGTGCAAACTAATGGATGGAGCTGAATAGCCTGCCCCTCGATTAAAACCGGCTGAAAAGCCTGCACGCCCAAACGGTGCAAAGTAGGCGCTCGATTCAAAAGCACATAGCGATTTTGAATAACCTCTTCTAAAAATTCCCAAACTTCGTCAGTCTCCTGCTCAATTAATTTATTAGCCGCCCTGACATTATGCGACAAACCAGCATTAATTAATTTATTAATAATAAATGGCTTAAAAAGCTCTAGAGCCATTTTTTTTGGCAATCCGCATTGATTTAACTTCAAACTTGGTCCTGAAACAATAACACTGCGGCCAGAATAATCAACTCTTTTGCCTAAAAGATTCTGTCTAAAGCGGCCTTGTTTGCCTTTAAGCATGTCGGCTAAAGAGCGTAATGGTCTGCGGCCGCCTGTTGACGCAGAAACCTGAGTCTGGCTGTGTCTTAAACTATTGTCAATTAAAGCGTCAACAGCCTCCTGAAGCATCCTTTTCTCATTGCGGCAAATAACTTCCGGAGCGCCAAGCTCAATCAGTCTTTTTAATCTATTATTTCTGTTAATAATCCTGCGATATAAATCGTTCAAATCTGAAGTAGCAAAACGGCCTCCGTCCAGTTGGACCATTGGCCTTAAGTCAGGCGAAATAACCGGCAGCGCAGTTAAACACATCCATTCCGGCCGCAAATTGTTGCGAATCATGCTTTGGATAACGCGCAGTCTTCTTAGGGTTTTCTCATCTTTTATTTTTTTACTATTTAATTCTTTGGCTACTTGATTTAAATCAAGCTCTTTAAGAGCTTCTCTTATGCCCTCGGCCCCCATCTGCGCCTTAAAAACATAACCAAACTTCAAAGAATAATCGCGATAAGTCAGTTCAGATAAAACTTGCATTTTTTGCAAATTTTTAAGCTCTTCCCTGGTTTCTTTGTCTTTGGTTTCTTTAAACACTTTCGCGCGCGCTTTTTCATCGATTTCAGTTACTATATAGGCAGCGAAATAAATTATTTTTTCTAAGTCGTTTACTGACTTATCTAATAATAAGCCGATTTTTGACGGCACAACGCGCAAAAACCAAATATGGACAACTGGCACAGCAAGCTTAATATGCCCCATGCGCTCTCTGCGGACACTGCTGTTTGTCACTTCTACGCCGCATTTATCGCAAATAATATTTTTATAGCGTATTCTTTTGTATTTGCCGCAATAACACTCAAAGTCTCTTGATGGTCCAAAAATGTTTTCGGCAAAAAGACCGTCTTTTTCAAATTTTTGAGTTCGATAATTGATTGTTTCCGGCTTTACAACCTCGCCGTATGACCACGATAAAATTTCTTCCGGAGAAGCAATCTTTAATAAAATAGATTTAAAATTTTGTGAATTTTGCATAATTATTTTAATTCAACGGACAAGCCTAGCGCTTTTAATTCTTGAACAAGAACATTAAACGACGCCGGCACATTCGGCGCTTTAATTGGCTCGCCCTTAATTATTGATTCGTAAGTTTTTGAACGGCCTAAAATATCATCGGATTTGATTGTCAGCATTTCTTGAAGAGTAAAAGCCGCGCCATAGCCTTCCAATGCCCAAACCTCCATTTCGCCAAATCTTTGCCCGCCAAACTGCGCTTTACCGCCTAATGGCTGTTGAGTGATTAAAGAATAAGGCCCGGTTGAGCGCATATGAATTTTATCCTCAACCAGGTGATGAAGCTTCATCATATAAATAATTCCAACGGTTGTTTTGTGGTCAAACGCTTTGCCAGTGCGGCCGTCGCAAAGTCGGATTTGGCCATCTTTTGGCAAACCAGCTTTTTTAAACTCTGCCCTAATATCTTCTTCGCTGGCGCTGTTAAAAGCCGGGCAAGCGGCTTTATAACCCAAAGCTTGAGCTGCCCAGCCCAAGTGCGTTTCTAAAATCTGGCCGATATTCATACGAGAAACAACGCCTAATGGCGAAAGAACAATGTCAACTGGACGGCCATCTGGCAAATAAGGCATATCTTCTTCCGGAACAATAGCCGCAATAACGCCTTTATTGCCATGCCGGCCGGCCAATTTATCGCCAACAGCCATGCTTCGCAATTGAGCAATACAAACCTGAATTCTTTGAATAACTCCAGACGGCAGTTTATCGCCTTGGTCCCTGGAAAAAATTTTTACATCAACCACCTTGCCTCTTTTGCCGTAAGGCAAAAGCAGAGATGTGTCTTTAACATCTCTTGCTTTCTCGCCAAAAATAGCCCGCAATAATCGCTCTTCAGCAGTCAGGTCTTTTTCTCCTTTCGGTGAAATCTTGCCAACCAAAATATCGCGCGAGCCAACTTCAGCGCCAAGTCTGATAATACCGTCATTATCTAAATTCCGTAATTTTTCTTCACCAACATTCGGAATATCGCGAGTTGTCAATTCTGACCCCAATTTTGTGTCTCTAACATCAATAACAAATTCTTCAATATGGATTGATGTGAACCTGTCTTCTTTGGCAACTTTTTGAGAAATAACAATTGCGTCTTCGTAGTTCCACCCTTCCCAATTCATAAAAGCAACTAAAAGATTTTGCCCCAAAGCAAGTTCGCCCTTATCTGTTGCCGCGCCATCAGCAATTGCCTGACCCTTTAAAACCAAATCACCTTTTTGAACAATAGGCCTTTGGTTTAAAGAAGTATCGGCATTAGATCTAGCAAAGCTTTGGAGGGCGTAGATACGCTCTCCAATTCTAATATGCTCGCCATCTATTTCAACGACTTTCCCAGACTCTTCAGAAACAACAACTTGGCCGGAATCTGTTGCGGCTCTTTCTTCTTGACCAGTTCCAATAACCGGTGATTCTGGCTTAATGCAGGAAACAGCTTGCCGCTGCATATTTGAACCCATCAATGCCCTTTGCCCGTCATCATGTTCTAAAAAGGGAATAAGCGAGGTTGAAACACTGATCAACTGCTTTGGCGAAACATCAACAAAATCTATTTTTGAGCGAGCAACAATTTTCGGCTGGCCCTTTACGCGCGCTGGCAAACGATCTGCGTTCCCCATAGATGGCGCAATCACATATTTTTCTTCTTCATAAGCATTCAAAAAAACAATCTCATTCACAGCCTTGCCTTTTTTAACGCGATAATAAGGTGTTTCTAAAAAACCATGTTCGTTTATTCTGACATAGTTAGACAAATAAACAACCAAGCCTATGTTCGGGCCTTCAGAGCTTTGGATCGGACAAATCCGGCCATAATGAGAAGAGTGAACATCGCGAGCTTCAAACCCAGCTCTCTCGCGGGTTAATCCGCCAGGTCCCATTGCTGACAATCTTCTCTTATGTTCTAATTCTGCAAGTGGATTAACCTGGTCCATGAATTGAGAAAGCTGGGACGAAGCAAAAAACTCTTTTACTGCCGCCACCAGGGGCCGACTATTAATTAATTGAGATAATACTATGTTCTCAACATCTAGTGTTGACATTTTATCGCGAATATTGCGCTGCATTCTAACCATTCCAATTCTAAATCGGTCTTGAACCAACTCGCCAATCATTTTTACTCTTCTGTTGGCTAAGTGGTCAATGTCGTCAGCTGGTTCTTTGTCTGCTCTCTTTTTAATTTCTTCAACAATTGCCATTAAATCTTCTCTGGTTAAAATTCTCAAGTTTTGAGTTTTAGACTGCTGGTCTTTGATTTTATCTAGCCTGCGGTTCATCATATATCTGCCAACCTCGCCCAAATCATACCTCTCTTGGTTAAAAAACATATTGTCAACCAAAGACTTGGCATTATCAATTGTTGCTAAATCACCCGGCCGCAAGCGCCTGTATATTTCAATATAAGCTTTGTCTTCAGGCACATCAACGCCCACTCCAAATACTCTTAAAATATAATCCATTTCGATTTTCCTTTTTTTGTCAATTTTTGCCCAAATAATATTTTTTGAATCTTGTTCTATTTCAAGCCAGGCCCCTCTGGTCGGAATAATTTTTGCGCCCCTGGCAGTAAAAAAAACGCCTGGCGAGCGAATTAATTGAGGCACAACTACCCGTTCTACTCCATTAATAATAAAAGTGCCGCGCTTTGTCATGATTGGAAAATCACCTAAATAAATCTCTTGTTCGACCGTTGAGTTTTTAATAAGAGCTGCTTTGTTTCTAAGCTCAACCATGCACTTTAGCGGCGCTTCATAAGTTATGTTTTTTTGCAAAGAAGTTTTTTCGTCGTATTTTGGTTCGTCAAAATAATAATTGTTAAAATAAATTTCAACATTGCCGGCATAATTTCTAATTGGCGATATTTCTTTAAAAGCATCTTTAATCCCCTTGGTTTTAAGCCAATCAAAAGAAGCAATCTGATTAGCAATCAGATTGGGCATTTCAACTTCTTTAATTGTAGAAAAGTATTTCCGTTTCAACAAAAATAAATATAAAATAATAATTAAATTTTGTCAACAGCTTTATCCACAGATTATCCACCAAACTGGTTTATCTTGTTTTTTACTTCTTCGTTATCAGGATTAAGTTCCAAAACTTTCTCAAATAATTTTAATGCCTCTTCTTTTTTGCCTTGCTTTTGATAAACCAAGGCTAAGCTGTAAAGCGCGTTAGAATAATTCGGGCTTATTGCGATTGCTTTAATAAAACATGCCTCGGCTTTATTAATCTCGCTTTGGTTATAATAAATCCTGCCTAATTCATATTGAGCAACAGCTAAATCAGACTTTAAGGCAACTGCTTTTTCTAAAATGCCAATGTCTTCTTTTATTTTGCCAAGCTCTTGGTACAAAACAGGATTAGTCGGTTCAAGCTCAATCGCTTTTTCATAAGATTTTATTGCCCAGTCTTTTTGCTGTAAAGCAGTAAATATCTGCGCCCGAACTTGATAAAAAGCCGCATTATAAGGCGACATATCAATTGCTTTTTTAGAGCTGTTAACTGCCCTGGCAAGTAATATTTCTGCTTTTTCTTTATCGCGCATACCTTGTAAATCAGCCAATGCTGTTTGACTCAAAGCAAGATGATACTGGGGATTATATTGATTTAATTTTATAGATTGCGATATATTATTTTTCATAAAATAATAATCCGCCGCATAAATTCGGCCGATAAAAACACCAAAAATAATTATACCGGCAAGAATCAAGACAAATCCCAATCCCATGCTGGATCCTGGCAATTGCCATGTTGTTGTAGGGAACGGTTTCAAACCGTTCCTTACAATGCCCAAAAATAAAAATAATATAAATAACAAAACAACATTAAAATTCGTAAATATCCCAACAATAAATATCGGCGCAATATATTTCGGATTTTTCCAAATCCCCAAGCCAAATATCAACAGCCACGCCAAAGCCCCAAGCCAGCCAATTGTCGCTAAATTTTCCAGCCAAAAGTTATTGGCTCTTTGAAATCTGATCTGCCATAAAGCATTTTGATTAAATCGTTCCGGACGATATTTGGAAAACGCGTACCAAAAAGTATCAGGACCAGAACCTAAAAGCCCCTGTTTAATATTTTCAGTAGAATTTTTAAATGCAATGTCCCAAGATAATTGTTTTGACAAACCGACTTCTGCTGGCAGTGTAAGGAACGGTTTCAAACCGTTCCCTACAAAATATTTGGCAATATTAATATTTAGGACAATCATTAAAATAGAAATCGCCAAAACTATCATCGGGATAATCTGGTATTTTGTATTTTGTATTTTGTATTTTGTATTTGCAATGCCAAAAACCAAATATACCAGCGTGCCTGCGCCTAAAACATACCAGCCGATTTTAAAATTAATTAACAATAAAATTGCCAGAATTATTGTTATTGGCAAAATCATCAGCCAGCGCCATTTATAGACAATTACTGCCAGAATTGCCAGAAGCGCAACCAATGCCGACTGCGTGCCTAATAAATTTAATTTAAAATTTAAAATTCCAAATTGCAAATTTGAGATTAGCAAAACCATTCCTGCGATCAGCGATGAATAAACCAGTGCGCACAATAGCATTATACGGCGTTTTTTGTTAATAATCTGGACAGCAAGAAAATAAAATATCCCCATAAACAGAATCACGACGAATTTAGAAAAGCTGACATATTTATCAACAGAGAGCAAAGCAGAGCAAAAATAAATCACAACAAGAGCTATAATTGGATAATCCAAAATCGTTCTTTTAATTTTTATTTTTTTCTCTTTTAATATTTTTATCAGCCAAAAAAGCAAGGCTAAAAGCACAAGACCGATAAATAAAACAGATTTTGGAAAATTTATTGGGTCTGTATTAAAAGGCAGGAAAAATAAAGGCATTAACATGGTTAATATTAAGAGAGTGATAAAAATTGGCTTTGACATAAAATTTATATTAATTTTTAATTTTTAATTTTTATTAAATTATCAATTTTTAATTTTTAAACTGTTTGAAAATTTAGTCATCTGTTATTGAAAATTGATTGAAATCTTTACGGCAATCCCTCTCCCGGCCCCATCCTCACGGCTCCGCCCTGATAATCCATCTTCACCTGGCCTGCGGTAAGAGGGTAGGTATAAAATTTAATCTCATCTAATCGGCCGTCAAAATAATTCGCCGCCACTCGGCCAAAGTCAACATCTGACGGGCTAAATGCGGTTGCGGTTGTTATCATAATATTCTGCCAGGTTGACGCGGTTAAAACAGGGGCTGCGGTTTGTACGCCGTTTTTATAATAAGTTGGCGAAGTCCAGCCATTGGCCGTCAAATTGCCGCTCCCGTCGGTGGTAATTTTATGCGTGCCATTATCTAAATCTATTATGTTTTGGCTGACTACAGAATCCGGATAAATCCAGAAACTGACTGCCTGCAAGTTTGTTCCAATGCCGGTATTGCCCACATCTACATAGTCAAGATTTGCTGGCGTGAAATCCAAGCAATAGTTAAATTTACACTGGTCTGCGGCTCCTGTCCAGTCCGGACTATGTCCGGTTAGGTCGCCATTTTTTGTTTTGTAATAGTCATAGGCAGTGGCGCCGGTGTTTTCGTCAAATTTCCAATGCAGTTTGGGCTTAGCGCGATTATAATCCCAAGCAATTTGCGCCGGCGTGCGGGCGTAGTTGTAAATGCGGACATCGTCAATGAGGCCCTGAAATATCCTTCCAGTTTCAACCGGACTTCTGCCAATCCAAACAGTGCCCGCTGAACTAAGGTCTCCAGAATATGCTGAAGTTGAAGCCACAAGATTCCCATCAAAATAATATGAAGCAATTGTCCCATCGAAAGTAGCAACAACATGATGCCACACATTTGTAGAAACTGCCGCTGAACCAGTTTGGCACCAAGTTCCTGCTATTTTGAACCAATTATTTAAATTAGAACCATTAAATTCCAAAGTAAAGCTGCTGCTTTTCATAATTGGGGGATATATTCCTGTTCTGCCCCCATAATCAACAAACCAGGCTTCAATAGTTATTTTAGTTGGTGAAAGACTCGCATTACTTCCGCAGTTCACATAATCCCCACTCCCATCAAACCCCAAACAACTGCCTTGTTTGCACTCGCCCGCGGATTTCCAAGTGGCCCCGGTGATGGCGCCGTCGTTGGAATTTTGCGAAGTGTCGCAAACATCATTTACCCCGCCAGAACAAGTGCCATCTGCTTTTTCATCCATTTTCCAAATCGCAACCGGCGCCGCGCCGCCAAAACCGCCGTCATCCCAAACCGATGACGAGTTGCGCGGACTGCCTAAAACCATTGTTTTGCCTTGATTATATTCTTGTTTGATTTCCGCCGGAGTCAGGACAAACGGATAAATTTTGACTTCGTCAATAAGGCCGTCAAAAGGACCCCAGGGATGAGGATTTTGACCTATCCAAGTTGGCGAGGAATTGGAATGGATGCCTGCAGTATAAACCGTGCTTCCATCTTCAACACCATTCAAATAAACTCTTATTGTACTTCCATCCCATGTTCCAACAACATGTGTCCAACTTCCATTTGGCGCTGTATTGTTTGAGGTTGCACTACCGATACTACCTTCGACTCCATCAGAATCAAGTCCCATTTGAATTTTATCACTGGTTCTTCTCAAAAAATAAGAATCATTCGTGCCCCATTTTGCTATTATATCTGCTACAACAGTACTTTCTGGCTTAATCCACGCTTCTAATGTGATATTTCCTGTTATATTCAAACTGCTTCCCGTGCTTGCATTTACATAATCACTACTCCCACTTTCAAAATCCAGCGCCCCGCCAAACTTGCCGTTCAAAGTCCAATCCGCGCCGGTAATTGTGCCGTCATTGTTATTTGCCGACTTATCAAAAGCCACCGCGCCTTGGCCTTCGTTAAAATCCCAATAACCCACATATTGCTTTTGGGCCTGCCCGCCTGCCATATCCGCCAGGATTTGGCGGCGGGTGCGGACATAGCTGTAGATGCGGATGTCGTCAATTTTGCCTTCGTGATTGCCCACGCCCTCAATTCTGCCAATATCTAAATCACTGGCATTCAAAGCCGTGCCAGTAGTCACAGTAATATACTGCCATTGATTAGCAACAGCAATGCTTGAAACTATGCCATTAACA
>JBDRLZ010000032.1:0-16376 GCA_043812555.1 bacterium | reverse complement strand
TTGGAGGACTTATGATAGAAAAGAATAAAAAAATGAATTGGTTAAAACAAAATTGGGATAAGGGACTCCAAATAAAAGAATTTGTAATAGAAATAATCGCAGTTATTTTGATTTCTTTGTGGATTTTAACTATTTTATAATTTAAGAAGAAAATTTAATCTATGTTAACTAAAACCGAGAAAATTGCTACCATCGTTGTTTTTATTATTTTGGGCTTTTTGATTTTTCGGTGGCTAATTCAATCAACAAATAGAACTATGTATTCTCCGCACACTCAAGAACAAGTTGCCAGAGCAAAATCTTTCAGATATAATTCAATCAGCTAAAGAAAAACCAGAATTTCAAGAAGAAGTTGGTTATTGCAGAGTTATTGCCTCTTTAGGCAAGAGATAAAACCATGAAAATAAAAGAAATAAAATGCAAAAGTGTTCTAAATAAAAGCAACCTGCCAGAGGTGAATTATTGCATTAATCCTTATATTGGCTGTCAGCATGCTTGCGTTTATTGTTATGCTAGATTTATGCGTCGTTTTACTGGCCATGCTGGCGAAAATTGGGGAAAATTTGTTGATGTTAAAATCAATGCTCCAGAAATGTTAGAGCAAGAATTGTCTCGTAATCCAAAGAAGGGCGCGGTTTTAATTGGCAGTGTTTGCGATGCTTATCAGCCAATTGAGAGAAAATATAAACTAACAAGGCAGATATTGGAAATTTTGTTAAAATATGATTTTCCTGTTGCAATATTAACAAAATCAGATTTAATAATTAGGGATATTGATTTATTAAAGCAATTCAGTGATTGCGAAGCAGGGCTGACAATTACAACGCTAGACAATAAAATTGCTGGAGATTTTGAACCGCTAGCTTCAGCCCCACAAAGAAGACTAATCGCGTTAGAAGAGTTGCACAAAAATAAAATTAAAACTTACTGCTTTATTGGGCCGATTCTGCCTGACTTAACTGATTTAGAAAAAATATTTTCTGCTATTAAAAATAAAGTTAATTTTGTTATGGCAGAAAGCTTGAATATGAAATGCGGAAACTGGCAATATTTGCAAGAAGTTTTAAAAAATAAATATTCTAATTTGTTGCCAGAATATCAAAAAAGATTCAGCCAGGCATACTGGCAGAAAACAAAAAAAACATTAAAGCAATTAAGCGAGAAATATAACATATCGCTCAAGGGCTTTTACCAACATTAAAAGGCAAGTTAATCACAACTTGTCTTTTTTCTTATTTTTTGTTTAAAACAAGATAATTAAGATTTTGGAAACCTTGCATTGCTAATTTAACTTTTAGATAGATATTTGCAAGTTCCGAAAACAGATAATCTGCGGAGCTCATCAAGGTCATCTCAAAACACTGATTTTGTGCTAGCAAAGAAATCAGATACAGCAGAAAGCGCTGGCGAGTTGAACAGAGAATTGCTTGTTTAGACCAGAACCGAAGAATTAATTTCATGTTTGAAAGAACTAGAAATCGCTATGAAGCATTTCTGACATTAGCTTGCATTAGAACTTATTTAAAATTATTAATTAAGAGAAAATGAGTTTTGAGATGAGCTCAATAGACAGCTGTGGATAACTTTCAAAAAAAACCTGAAAGCATTTATGCTTCAGGTTAATGATTGCAGTTTTTTTTCTGCTTCCTGCCATATTTTTATATCTTCTGGCTTTGCTTTTATTCTTGGACTTCCTAAATGCCAAAAGTATCCGTCTTTTAGATAAACTTGGCAATTCGGTCTATCTTTTGCATAAGAATTATGGTGCCAAATATAGCCAGCTTTTTCTAATGTCGGTCCGCCAATCCAATGAGCCTTGACAACTCGCAAGTCTAGGGGATCAGAAATATTATTGGCTCGCGCAATGATTTTATACATAGAGCAAGAAACTAACTTTTCAAGGGCTTCGCGGATTTTTTGTTCATCGCCAATATATTTTTCAGCGTATTCTCGCAACATTGGAGTTATTTCTAATCTGTTTGCTCGATTGCAATTCCAAGAAAAACTAGCTCCTAATTTTAAACCAGTCATTTTCTTCTGCCTCCTTTTTGGAAATTTTATCTAAAACAAATCCTCCGTGCATATAAACATAATCGCCAAGCTTCAGGTTTTTTATTAAATCTAGCTTGGCTTCATGTTGATGTTCGCCAAAGTCCACAATTGCTTTGTTGTTTTTTATTTTAATAATTTTTCCAGGCAAAGCTAAACACATGTTAAAATCGCTGATTTTTTAATTGTTCTAAACTAAATATTGGTCCATGTTCGCAGACATAATAATCGCCAATTGCGCAATGCTGGCACACGCCGATTCCGCAGGACATTCGACGCTCCAAAGACATGTAAATATTCTTAATTTTTAATGCTTTTAATTTTTGAATAACAAATTTATACATAATTGGCGGGCCGCAGAGAAAGGCTGTTAGATTTTTTGGGAGCTGAATTTCATCAAATAAGTCTGTTATTAATTTCGGCTCTGTGCTGATATGCAGATTTGGCCAGTTTTTATGTTCGTCTTTAAATAATAAATCTTTTTTGCTTTTTACGCCGTAAAAAATTATATTATTTTTATTTGTTAATAAAGGCCTTAGAGAAATTATACCGCAGCCGCCAGCAACAATTAAAATTTTTTTAGCACTTGGCCAAGAGCCTTTACCATAAGGCCCTCTAATAAATATTTTATCACCAGTTTTAAGCTGATGCAATGCTTTAGTAACTGTGCCGGCTTTGCGAATTGCCAGTTGATTAGAAGCTGGCAGAGACAAGGCTGATTCGCCAAAGCCAAGCAAGCCAGCCATAACAAACTGCCCCGGCTTAAAACTCAAATTAATATCAAGAGTAAATAATTTAGTATTATAATTTAAGTCTTGAATATCTAAGATTTTGACTGATTTTGATTTATAAAGGCTTTTCATGTTTTCAAAATCTCTTTTAAAACTTTCTTAATATCAATCCCAACTGGGCAGGCTTTTGTGCATCGGCCGCATTCAACACATCCGGGCAAATTATGCTCTTCAGGGATTCTGACAAATTTATGATAATACCAGAAATAAATGCGCTTGGCTGTATTATTTAAAAATTTATAGTTGCCAGTGATTTCTGAAAAATCATGATAAAAACAAGAATCTGGTAAAAGTTTGCGTTTTTTGTCTGAAGAATCTTCAAATCTAAAACAAAAGCAAGTTGGGCAAACCATTGTGCACTGACCGCATTCAATGCATTTTTTGCCAAGCTCGCTCCAGAGCTTTTTATTAAATTTTTTCTGCATCTTTTTTTTGATGCGTTTCATGCGCCAGCTTAATCGCGGCTTTTTTGCTTTTATTTTGAGTTTTTTCCGCGATTTTTGATACTCTGGGTCGTCTTTAAAAATCTTATCCCAAAGATAAAGCGCTTTTCTATCAAACTCATCAAATTTTTTTGTGTTTAAAATTTTGTATTGCATTTTTTAGTGCTTGGATGCTCATTTCTAAACAATGCTCTTTAACTGGCGGGATTTGGCCAATTGCTTGAGCAACATCTTTTTTTGTAATTTTTAATGCCTGATCTAAAGTTTTATTTTTAGCCAGCTCTGTCACAATAGAAGAAACACCAACAGAAACCATACAGCCAAAAGTTTCAAAAGACGCATTAATAATTTTATTATTCTTGATTTTTAAATAAATAGTCAGCATATCCCCGCAGACCGGGCTTTGATAAGCGCCAACAGCATTGGAATTTTTTAACTTGCCGATATTTTTAGGATTAGTAAAAATATCAATTAATTTTTTAGAATATAGCTGGGACATAAATAAATTATATCACTCATATCTTAATGCTTCAATAGGATTTAGTTTAGCCGCTTTTTTGGCTGGATAAATTCCGAAAATCAAGCCGATTATACTAGATACAGCCAAGCCTAAAATTACAGCTGAAATCGGCAGAGCAAAAAGCCAAGCGCTGGCAACTGTTTTGCTTAAAATCACAGAAGCAATAAAAGCAAAACCAGCGCCCGAAATAATGCCGAGTATTCCGCCCAGGCTGGTTAAAATAATTGATTCTATTAAGAACTGAATTAAAATATCTTTGTTTCTGGCGCCGATTGCTTTGCGCAAACCGATTTCCCGCGTTCTTTCAGTGACCGAAACAAGCATAATATTCATAATGCCGATTCCGCCGACAATCAAAGAAATTGCCGCAACCGAGCTTAAAAGCGCAGTCATAATTCCCATTATTGTTTTGACTTTTTCAGCGGCTTCAGCTTGGGTTTCAATATGAAAATCGTCTTTTTTAGGGTCAGTAATATTGTGCAGAGCGCGCAGGATGTTTTGAATATCTTCAATAACAAACGGAATTAGTGCTTCACTCTGGGCTTGGACAGTAATAGCTTGAAAATGGTCAATGCCCAAAATGTAATGCTGAGCAGTTGTGTAGGGGACAACAGCCATTTCATCAACATTAAGCATGCCAACATGTCCTTTTGGTTCGATTGTGCCGATAATTCTGAATTTTCTGTTCTTGATTTTTATTTTTTCGCCTAAAGCGTTTTCTTCGCCAAAAAGCTCTTTTTTAACTTTTGAACCAATAACAACAACACTAGCCATTTGCCTGACATCTTCTTTGCTGAAAAATACGCCCTCGCGAGGACTAATATTAAGCATTTCAGTTATAGCTGGATCAGCGCCTAAAATAGTTGCTTGAAAAACTTCACCTTGATAAGACGCACTGCCCGGCACCATAACCATTGGCGCTAAACTCAAAATTCCGGGAATTTTTTCTAAAGCTTTTAATTCACGCTCTTTTAAAGAATTAGTGAACATTTCAGCAAAATCAGCCGGACCCTGGGGCTGGCGGCCTGGTTCGATTGAAATTGTCTGCGAGCCAAGGCCGCGAATTTGGGACAAGATCATTTCTTCAGCGCCCTTGCCGACCGACATAACTAAAATTATCGAGGCTATGCCAATAACAATACCCAAAAGCGTTAAAATCGTCCGCATTTTGTTTGTTTTTAAAGCGATAAAAGCTGTTTCAAAAATATGAGTCATAAAGTTTTATTTTTTAACAAAAATCACGATTTTATCTCCTTGGTTCAAACCGGACAGAATTTCAATGTTGCCGTCAGAAGACAAGAGTCCGGTTTCAACTTGGGCTTCTTTAAAATTTTTGCTCGCCAGAATGCGAACTTTATTTTTATTAAAAATCGCTCTTTGCGGAATAAACAAAATATTTTCCCGTTTGTTTGTTTGGATAGTTAAATCAGCGCTCATCCCAGTTCTGATTTTTTGGTCTATTTGGTCAAACAAAATTATTGCCTTATAATAAGCAACGCCCTCAACAACTCTTGGTGCTATTTCAATGCTAATAACTCTGCCAGGCCATACTTGGTCAGGAAAAGCATCAAGAGAAACATCAACCATGTTATTAATTACAATTTTAGCAATATCAGCCTCGGGAATTTCGGTTTCTATTTGCAAAACATTAGAATTAATTATTGAAACTGCTGTCTGGCCTGAATTAGCAGTTTCGCCAATTTTAAAATTAATACTGGCAATTATGCCGCTTATTGGCGCGATTAAAAAAGAATTTTGGATTTGTTTTTGCGCAAAAAGCAAATTAGCCTGGGCTTGGGCAACTTGCGCTTGGGCTAAATCAATATCAGCTTGATTTGGCTTGGCTAATTTTAAAGCTAATTCTTCTTTGGCTATTTTTAAATTAGCTTGCGTTGTATTAATCTGGGCTTGAGCCGTGTTTAAACTAATTTGATTTTCTAATTCAAGAGAACTTATTTTTTGTTCCTGGCTAATAATATCAGCGATCAAGCTGTTAATGCTTAAAAGTCCGGAATTAATATTTAACTTATATTTATTTAAAGTTTCTTGAGATAAATTAACAGAAGCTAAAACTGCTTGGTTTAGTTTGTTTAAAAAATCTCGAATAATAATTAAATTATTTTCAGCTTGGTTTAAATTCTGTTCTGTCCGCAATTTTATCAAAGCATAGCCAGCTATTTGCCTTTGCCATTCTGAATCTATTTCTGCTTGCAAGTCGCTGGTTAAAAAAGTTAGTTGGGGATTAATCTTATCATCGTTCAAAAACATCTCGTCAATCTGAGTGTTTATAGCATATTCAGATTTAATATAAGCATTTTTTAAAAGCTCTGTGTTGTCCTGATAAGCTTGGCTTAAGATTTGATCAGCCTTTTGCTTGATATCAGCTAGATTTTGATTAGCATTGTCTAGGCTAGTTTGACTGCTTAAAATTTTAGATTCTAAAACTTGAATTTCTTCCTGGCTTGCTCCTGATAAAATTTTGTCAAGCTGGGCTTGAGCCGCTTGCAAGCCAGCTTGTTTCTCTAACTGCTGGGCATAAAGCTCGCTTGTTTCAAGCTGGGCTAAAATTTGGCCAATGCTCACTTGGTCATTGACTCTTATATTAATTTGAGAAATCCTGCCTTGATTTTGAAAAGCTAAATTAATTTTCTCGCTTGGTTCAATTGTGCCGGTTGCAAATACTTCTTGAATAATATCGCCTCTCTCAACTTTTATTATTTCATAAGCCAGTCCATTGTTTTTGTTTAAAGCTAAAAAAGAGCCGGAAATTATAAAGGCTAAAATGATTATAATTATTGAGATTTTTGTTCTTTTTTGCATTGTCTATCATTTAATAATCCCTCCTCCTAGTACTTCTTCTCTATCATAAAAAACTATGCTTTGCCCAGGCGTAATTGCTCTTTGCGGCTTTTCAAAAAGAACTTTATTGTTTTTGATTGCGCACTGTTCTGCTGGATGGCCGTATCTGATTTGAGCTAAACACCTTTTTACTGGTTTGTCAATCCAATGGATGTTTTCGACTTCTAATTTACTGGAATATAAATCTTGGTCTTTGTCTGTGACATATAAAATATTATTTTTAGCATCTAATTTTTTAACAAAAAATAACCCGCCGCCTAAGCCTGCTCTTTGGCCAATTGTGTAAAGCGGCAGTCCTTGATGCTGGCCAATAATTTTATTTTGAAATTTTATTGGGCCGGGTTCAAGTTTAAGATGTCTTTTGAGAAACTCGTTATGGTTTCCTTGGAGAAAACAAATATCTCGGCTTTCTTGCTGATTGCAAGGTAAATCTTGAGCTATTTCTCTGACTTGTTTTTTAGTGTATCCGCCAACTGGAAATAAAATATTTTTAAGCTGCTTTTTTGTTAAATTATAAAGAAAATAAGATTGGTCTCGTGTTTTATCTTTGCCGCGATAAAGTTTGTTATTTTTAATTATTGCGTAATGGCCGGTTGCTAAAAGTCCGGGCAGATTAAATTTAATAAATTGGTTGCATCTGACGCAGGGATTCGGCGTTCGGCCTTTTTTGTATTCAGATACGAAATAATCAATAATTTGCTTTTTGAATTCTTGCTTTAAATCCAAAATTCTAAATTTGATATTTAATCTTTTAGCAACTGCTTGGGCAAATCTGGGATTAAAATTTTTATTAAGCATTAAAAAAACGCCCTCAACATCATAGCCTTGTTTTTTTAAAAGCATTGCCGAAACGCTTGAATCAACGCCGCCGGACATCAGACAAGTAATTTTTTGCATGAATTTATTTATGTAGTTGGTCTCAGATAGCATTGAAGTTTTCTTTAATTTTCTTTAATTTATTAATTAGATCTGGTAGAATAATAAATGCAAAACTTTTCTAAACAAGACTGGGTGATTAACGGTATTGTTTTTTTACTGCTTTGTTTTGGCTTGTCAGCGATTTACAGCGCTTCGCCGGATAATTTTTATCGCCAAGCTATTTTTTGTCTGATCGGCTTTGTTTTGATGTTTTTAGTCTCTCGTATAAATTATCATAATTTAAAAAATTACACACTTTTATTATATTGCTTGGCTATAATTTTATTGCTTTTAGTCCTTGTTTTTGGACACAAGATTCGCGGAGCAAGCAGTTGGTTTAACTTGGGCAAATTTGGCTTTCAGCCAGTTGAGCTGGCAAAACTTATTATGATTATAGTTCTAGCAAAATATTTTTCTCAAAACTCTCATAATATTTACAAGTGGCGAACAATCATAACTTCAGCTCTTTATTTGATTCTGCCTGTTGGGCTTATTTTTTTACAGCCGGACATGGGTTCGGCATTTGTTTTCATAGTTATTTGGCTTGGCATCAACCTAGCGGCTGGCATTAGGCTTAAGCATCTTTGCATTATTTTTTTAATTTTAATTATTACTGCTTCAGCCAGCTGGTATTTTTTGTTAAAAGATTATCAAAAAAATCGTTTTATAGTATTTTTAAATCCAGCACTAGACCCATTAGGCAGGGGTTATAATATAATTCAGTCGATCATTGCTGTTGGTTCGGGCAGTTTTTTTGGCAATGGCCTTGGCTATGGTTCTCAAAGCCGACTCGATTTTTTGCCTGAACAGCACACAGATTTTATTTTTGCGGCTATTGCCGAAGAACTCGGCTTTATAGGAGCGTTTTTTATAATTATTCTCTTCGGCTTGCTTTTTTCTCGCTGTTTTAGGATTTTATTCAAAACAGAGGATAATTTTGGCCAATTTTTAGTTTTAGGTATAATTATTTATTTGTTCACCCATGTTTTTATTAATATTGGCATGAACATTGGGCTTATGCCGATTACCGGCATACCACTGCCTATGATAAGCTACGGCGGCAGCAATCTTTTAATAACCCTGATTGCTATCGGGCTTTTACAAAGTATCAGAAACGGGCAAACGGCTTAAGTATTTTTCAATTTTTTGAATAATTTCATTCGGAGTAAAATGAGCTTTTATAATATAGTCGCTGGCGCCCATTTTTAAGCCTTTTTCTACATCTTCTTTTTCGCCCAAATTGGTTAAAAGTAAAATTGGGATTTTACTTGTTTCTGCGTTGTTTTTCATTTTTTCTAGAATTTCCCAGCCGGACATAGAAGGCAAAAGAATGTCAAGTAAAACCAGAGCTGGCTTTTCTTCAAGCGTTATTTTTAACCCTTCTTCTCCATCATTAGTGCTTAAAACCTGATAACCAGCTTGAATAAGTTTGCGTTCAAGTAAATCTTTTAAGAATTGATCGTCTTCAATAATTAGAATCTTGGGCCTAGCAGGTTTTTGCTCGCTTAATGCTTTTTTGACTTTTTCTAAAACCTCATCAGGATCAAAATTCGCTTTTACCAGATAGTCAAACGCTCCCAGCTCCAGCATTTTTTGGGTCTCAACCGGCTGACCAGAATTAGAAATCATAATCACTGGGATATTCTTGAAGTCTTTGTCGGTTTTAATTTGTTTTAATACCTCTGTGCCGTCTATTTTAGGCATAACAATGTCTAATAAAATCAAATCTGGTTTTGATTCTTTAATTTTCTCAAGTCCGACTTCGCCATCCACTGCTGTTAAAGTTTGGTAGCCTTCAAGCATTAATTTTTTTTGAAGGCTTTCTCTCAAAAGAGTATCATCTTCGATGATTAAAATTTTTTTCATAGATTTTTATCTTAATGGTAATTCAAACCAAAAAACAGAGCCATTATTTTCTTCTGACTCAAAGCCAATTTGACCATTGTGCGCTTCAACAATATTTTTAGCAATATAAAGGCCAAGTCCTGTGCCGCTTGTGTCTTTTTTAATAACATTGCGCCCTCTAAAAAATTTGCTAAAAATTCTTGTTTGCTGTTCTTTTGGAACACCAAAGCCATTGTCTTTTATGCTCACTTTTAAATTATCGTTGATCTGCTCTAAGCAGACTTTAATTTTGCCTTTAATCGGCGTATAGTGAATTGCATTTTCAAGAAGATTTTGCAGAACCAAGCGGATTTTTTCTAAGTCAATTTGAACTTTTGGCAAGTTTTTGTTTTGTTGCTTGATTTCTAAATTTATCTGTTTTGCCATTAGGTCTTTTTGAAAGCCGGCAATGGTTTCTTTGATTAAATCTTCTAATTGGCAGGCTTGCGGTTCATAAATAAAATGGCCTTCTTCAATATGGGCGACATCTAAAAGATCATTGACCAAGTAGATCATTCTTTCGTTGGTTTCATAAGCTCTTTTCAAGAACTCTTTTTGTTCATTGGTGATAGACCCTATGTCGCCATCAATGAGCATTTTTAAAGTCCATTTTACACCTGACAATGGCGTGCGCAATTGATGAGCAGCTATGGCAATAAATTCAGATTTAGCTATGTCCATAGCCATTAAGCGCTCATTGGCTTCTGTTAAAGCTAAGTCTCTGCGGATTAGAAGTTTCGCAATACGATCTAATTCTTTTTCTCTTTTAGTCATATTCTCCAATTACTAATAAGGCCATTGTTTCGTTGTGGAATACAGCTTGGCAAACTTGAGGATCAATATTTCCGCCCAATGGCGCTTGTTCTCCATAAGTATAAAACCCAATTAAAGGGACATCTTTGCCCAAGATTTCTTGAATAGCGTCAACTTCTTCTTTGGTTCTAATGCCTTGACCTAATAATTTGCATCGCGCTATGCAATCAAAAACGAAAATTGCTTTTGGCTTTGCTCCTTTAAGCTGCGATTTAGCATTTTCTGCCGCTTCTCTGGCAGAGTTAATTGCTTTTTCCGGATCTCCTAGCATCAAACGGATTTCCGAGCCCTGTGGAATTTCTGCGGCGCAAGTAATCTCGCCTTTTTCATTGGCAATAACCACATCGCGAATTAAAAGTTCGGGCGAACCTTCAACACTCATGCCCAGAGGATAAGTATAAGCCATTCTAGCAATTGGTTCTCTAATTAGTTCTTCGGCTTTTTTGCCAAAATAATCCTCATAAATTCTTAAAGCTGGTTTATTGTCTAATTCTTTAAGAACCGCTCCTTCAGATTTAGTGACTTTCATAGGCAGACCAATTGGCTCCCAGCCATGACGCACACCAACGCCCCAAGCAAATTTTCCAGTCATGCCAATGCCAACAACCGCGTCATTAAAAACTTCTCCTTCATAATACTCAAAAGTTTTTTCAAACTTGAAATCATCACCAGCTGAACCGCCCATTAATGGAAAATGCTCACCTAAAACATCAAGAATCCCGCGGACAATTTCAGCGCCGTTGCCGGTTAAACCATCAGGAAGCATAATAAACATTGATGGTTTGCCAGCTAGCTTTTTCTGCACATCTTCAGCCGTTTGTTTGCCGGCTTGCCGGCTATTTTCTTTAACCCCTTTGCCTAAACCAACGGCAAAATCAATATTATCTGCTCGTATGGCCATTACAGCCACTGATTCTTTATTTGGTCCTTGGTTAGTAATTTCTCCGGAAGTAGAGCAGCCAACTACTGGGATTTTTTCTGTTTCTGATTTTATGCTGTCTAATAATTGTTTTTGATCAAATTTGGATGAGGCAAAAACAAGAACCAGCTCTGGTTTTTCTCCAGCGATTTGGCTTAAGGCCATTTGGTACGCTTCTTGACCTGCTTTTTTAGAATCATTATTTTTACTTTGACCAACTCCTGCTTGAATCATTGTTTCACCCCCTTTCTAATCTTTGAATTAAGCTTGTAAAACCTAATTCTTTAAAAAAATTAATTACTTTATTTTTATTATAACCTAAAGCTAGGCATTTGTCCAAATCAAATTTAATCGGCACATTGCGAATAATAGTTGCCAGTTTTTTAGAAAACAAAGCTTGTTCATAAAAGTCTTCTAATTTTTTTCTGGTGCTTTGTTTTATTGCGTCTAGATTATTATAGATATTTTTTAAAGTTTTATATTTTTTTAAAAGCTCAATTGCTGTTTTTTCGCCAATTCCAGGAACTCCAGGAATATTGTCAGAGGCATCGCCTTTTAATGCCTTAAAATCAATAATTTGTTTTGGCGTTAGATCATAGCGCTCTTTTATTTTTTTAATATCATAAAAAGTCATATCTTTTAAGCCAGTCAGGATTTGCGTATTTTTATCAACTAATTGCAAGGTGTCTAAATCTCCAGTTAAGATAATAGTTTTTATTGGCTGATAACTAATAGTGCCGATTATATCATCAGCTTCATAGCCTTGTTTCTCAAAAGCAGGTATATTAAAAGCTTTAAGCAATTTTTTAATTATTGGCAATTGGTCATATAATTCCTGCGGCGCCTTGACGCGCTTGGCTTTATATTCTTTGAATAGCTTATGTCGAAAAGTCGGACCGGCCAAGTCAAAAGCAGCCGCAATATATTTTGGCTTTATTTCTCTGAATGCTTTTAATAAAATACTGGCAAAGCCATAAACAGCGTTAACTAATCTGCCGCGTTTATCTGTCAAAGCCGGCAATGCGTGATAAGCGCGATGCAGAATCGCATTGCCGTCAATTAATAATAATTTTTCTTGTTTTTTCATCAACAAAGTCAAACTTAATATTTATTTTATTCTTCGGTAAAATATCTTTTATTTTATCAGCCCATTCTATTGCTTTTATTTTATCAGATTTTAGAATTTTTTTAAAGTCGAGTTTTAACAAAGCATTTTTGTTTATACGATAACAATCTATGTGATATAAATTTTTATATTCTTTTATAATCACAAAAGTCGGACTTGTTGGCCATTGCTTAATGCCAAGCCCCCTTGCTAATCCCTGCACAAAAGTTGTCTTGCCGCTGCCTAAATCGCCCTGTAAACACAAAGTTTCGCCGCCCTGCAATTCTTTAGCTAATAATTCGCCGGTCTTTCTGGTTTCTTGTTCGTTTTTAGTTGTAATTTCTATTTTTGGCATGTCTTCTCAACTTTAGAACAAAACCTCCCTCGCTAAATCCCGATAAGCCCGAGCCGCCTTTGACAAAGGCGCATACTTTAAAATCACATGGCCAGCCTGATAAGCTTCAGCCAGAGAAATAGACTTGGGAATAATGCTTTCAAAATGCTCAAAATTCCGCCTGATGTTTTTTAAGATTTGCCGGTCTAATTTATTTCTCCGGTCAAACATTGACAGAAGCAATCTGCCTTTTGGTAAATTATCTAAATTATATTGCACTGGCACAATTGCTTCTTGAGAAATTTTTAAAATATTTTGCGTTAATTTGCCTAACCCGGGCGCGCAATCAAATAAAACAAAATTATAATTTAAATATTTAATTTTTTTGAATTTTTGCCAGTCGCAAACATCCAAACCAAAAATTAGCTTTTTTGAGAATTTGCGCATAATTGCTAAATTAGAATCAGCATCAACTAATAAAGTTTTTTGGCCTAAAGCCGCTAAATAAACTCCAAGATTCAAAGCAACTGTTGTTTTGCCAACGCCTCCTTTTGAATTGACAATAGCAATCTTTCGAGGCATAATAGAATATTATAGCTTATATTGTTTAATTTTTCAAGGCCGGCCGATGTGGCGGAACTGGCAGACGCGCACGACTCAAAATCGTGTGAGAGAAATCTCATGTGGGTTCGACTCCCGCCATCGGCACAAAAAGACTTGACAACATGGCTCAAGTCTTTTATTATATTATCTATAATTAATAATTAATTAATTTTCAAAAATATGAAAATAAGACCGTTACGCAAACAGGTAATTATAAAACCAATTACCAAAGAAGAAAAAACAAAAACCGGCATTATCCTGCCTGACACAGCTGAAAAAGAAAAGCCAGAGCAGGGCAGAGTAATGGCAATCGGTCCAAAAGTCAAAGAAGTAAAAAAAGGAGATTTGGTTTTATTCACCCAATACGCTCCTAATGAAATAAAGGTCGATGGCAAAGAATTATTAGTTATCAAAGAAGAAGATATATTAGCAATTATAGAATAACCCCTTTTTAGTTCTCCCCTTAGCAAGGGGAGAAAATAAGAGGGGTAAATTAAACATATGGCAAAACAAATTAAATTCAATGAACAAGCTCGGCGCCGGCTCAAAAAAGGCGTTGATAAGCTAGCTAACGCAGTTAAAGTTACTCTTGGCCCAAAAGGCCGCAATGTTGTTTTGGATAAAGGCTTTGGCTCGCCAACAATTACTAACGACGGCGTAACTATTGCCAAAGAAATTGAACTAAAAGATAAATTTGAGAATATTGGCGCAGAAATAGTAAAAGAAGTCGCTGTTAAAACAAACGACTTGGCTGGCGACGGCACAACAACCGCAACCATTTTAGCCCAAATTATAATCAGCCAAGGCTTAAAAAATGTAACTGCCGGAGCTAATCCTTTAGCAATCAAGCGCGGCATTGAAAAAGCTGTTAAAGCAGTTGTTTCCGCTTTAAAAAAGAGCGCTAAGCAAATTAATAATAAAGACGAAATTGCACAGGTAGCTACTATTTCGGCTGACGACCCTGAAGTCGGCAAATTAATTGCCGAAGCAATGGAGCAAGTTGGCCGCGACGGAGTAATTACTGTTGAAGAATCCAAAACATTTGGCTTGGACAAAGAAATTGTCGAAGGCATGCAGTTTGATCAGGGCTTTGTTTCTCCTTATATGATTACTGACCCGGAAAAAATGCAGGCAGAACTTGAAGACTGCCAAATATTGATTACAGATAAAAAAATCTCGACTATTGCTGAAATTCTGCCGCTTTTAGAAAAGCTAAGCCAAACAGGCAAAAAACAATTAGTTATTATTGCTGAAGATATTGAAGGCGAAGCATTAGCCACTCTGGTGGTTAACAAACTGCGCGGCACCTTTATTGGTTTGGCTATTAAAGCTCCGGGTTTTGGAGACAGGCGCAAAGAAATGCTCCACGATATTGCTGTTTTGACCGGCGGCCATGTTATTTCCGAAGACGCTGGCTTAAAGCTGGAGAATGTCGAGCTAAATCAATTAGGTAGAGCCCGTAAAGTTGTTGCTGACAAAGAGAACACAACTATTGTTGAAGGACAGGGCAAGAAAAGAAATATTGAAGCTAGGATAGAACAAATCAAAGCCGAGATGGCTAAGAGTGATTCTGATTTTGACAAAGAAAAACTGCAGGAAAGATTGGCTAAGCTTAGCGGAGGCGTGGCAATTATTAAAGTTGGCGCGGCAACAGAGGTAGAGCAGAAAGAAAAACAGCACCGGGTTGAAGACGCGCTTTCAGCTACTCGGGCCGCGGTTGAAGAAGGCATTGTGCCCGGCGGCGGAGTTGCTTTAATCAGAGCGATTAGCGCTTTAGACACTATTGAAGCTAATGGCGATGAAAAAGTAGGTATTGATATTTTAAGGCGAGCGCTGGAAGAACCGGCCAGGCAGATTGCTGAAAATGCCGGACAAGAAGGTTCAGTTGTTGTTGAAGAGATTAAAAAGAGAAAATCTAATGAGGGTTATAACGCGGCTAAAAACAGATACGAAGACATGCTTCAAGCTGGTATTGTTGATCCGACTAAAGTTACTCGTTCGGCTTTGCAAAATGCGGCTTCAGCCGCGGCAATGTTTCTGACAACTGAAGTGGTTATTACTGATGAGCCGGAACAAAGACAGGATGCTCAAATGCCGCAAATGCCGCAATACTAGATTTTCCACAAAAACAGGGATTTACAAGCCCCTGTTTTTGTATTATTATAAAAATAAATAAATTCATGTCAAAGCATTCTATCCCGGCTCAAAAGCGTTATATTATTGCTCTTGGCGGCTCGATTATTGCGCCAAACAGCATTAACACAAGATTTATAAAAAAATTCCGCAGATTTTTAATTGCTTTTTTACAGCAGAATAGAAAATTTGTTTTGGTTATTGGCGGAGGAAAAATCTGTCGTCAATATCAAAAAGCTATATCCAGAATCTTAGAAGCTTCAAATAAAGACAAAGACCTAATTGGCATCAGAGCAACTTACTTAAATGCTGAATTGGTTAGAACAGCTTTAAAAGATTTTGCCTGGCCCCAAATTTTAACGCCGGATGATAAAATAGTAAAAAATGCAAATTTAATTATTGGCGCTGGCTGGCGGCCGGGCTGGTCAACTGATTATGTGGCTGTGGCCTGGGCTAAAAAACTAAAAGAGAATTTGGTGATTATCGCCGGCCGGCCTGATTATGTTTATTCTAAAGACCCAAAGCATCAAGATGCTCGGCCGATTTCGCAGATGTCATGGCTGGAATACGGCAAAATTTGCCGGCGCAAATGGCAGCCGGGCGTTTCAGCGCCGGTTGATCCAGTAGCTGCTAAGCTGGCTCAAAAAGAAAAAATAAAAGCTGTTGTTTTAGATGGGGCTAAGCTGG
Organism: bacterium; assembly: GCA_043812555.1. Taxonomy (GTDB): domain Bacteria; phylum Patescibacteriota; class Minisyncoccia; order JBDRLZ01; family JBDRLZ01; genus JBDRLZ01. Next base: position 318 of record JBDRLZ010000032.1, on the reverse strand, counting down.
AGAATTTGGCTGATCTTTTTGAGGGGAAGAAATTTAAAGGGACGATTATCAAATAATTTAATTTGGAGAGGTCGCATAGTGGTCTAGTGCGCCTGTTTGGAGAACAGGTGGGGCAGAAATGTCCTCGCAGGTTCGAATCCTGTCCTCTCCGCCAGTTGGGAAAAGAAGCGCAAATTGGAATTTTTTATCTTTCAAAATGAAGTTCGAGCCAATATTTTTTAGGAATGCTCGGATTTCTTGATTGTCGCTTTGCGACAAAAGAATTTTGGCTTGGCTACTGGCTAAAATCATTTCTTTCATTGGTTCGAGCCAATTATT
>JBDRLZ010000031.1:0-3484 GCA_043812555.1 bacterium | reverse complement strand
GTCTGCGTTAGCGTCTTCAACAAACTTCTTAGCAGCCATCAAAACCTGCAAATTACTAAAAGTGTTTTTTGGTTTAATTCGTGAAAAAGCGATTTCTTCTTTGTATTGAGGCGGTTTAGTATCTATATAATCCGGCGCAATTACTATATATCCCTGCCGGCCTAAATATTCCATGAAATAAGCGGCATTATAGCCAGAACCAAACGCGCCGTGAGAAAAAATAATCAAAGGGTAGGGAGCGCCTTTTTTAGAAACAGGCGCATTCAAAGCCACTTTGCTTTGAAAGTCCTCGGCATCGTGATAAACAAAAGACTGCGGCTCTGTATCTGTTGGATACCAAACAGCCGCGGTTATGGTTTCTTCTTGCTTGGTTACGGGATTATGAAAATCAAAATCAATTATTTTTAATCCCGGATTAAACGCAGAGACAAGCGGCATTGGTTGAGGCGCAGCTTCCTGTCTTTTTTGTCTAACTCTTCTGCCAACAGCAAGAACAACTAGAATTATTAAAATTATTACAAAAAGAATAAAAATTTTTCTTGTCATATTATTTAATTTAGCATAATTTTTCCAAAAAAACAAAACACATTAGCAGAGTAATTTTTTAAGCATTGCCAGCGCCCGTCTGTGCCGACTCTTGATAGTATTAAGCGGCTCTCCCAGAATTTCAGCGATTTCGCGAAAATTAAAATGGTCGTTATAGCGCAAAAATATAATTAAACGATATTTTAATGGCAATTGCTCAAGCGAAGAATTTATTTCTGCGGCTGCTAAAAAAGCAGGCTCAACAGGAATTTCAAAATCAGAAAACACAGAAATTAAAACCGGCTTTTTTCTCTTTAGAAAATCAAAGCAAGTATTTTTGGCAATTTGAAAAATCCAAGTTGTAAATTTTTTGTTCTCGTCAAATTTTTTTAAATTTTTCCAGACTTTGACAAAGACATCTTGGGTTGCGTCTTCAGCGTCTTGGGAATTATTTAAATAGCGATAAGCAAAGCTGTAAATCGGCTTAAGATAATTGCTAATTAAAATTTCAAGCGATTTTTCATCGCCTGTAAAATAGTTCGCAATTAATTGTTTATCAGATTTGCGCATTATTTAATCTCTAATATCTTGTAACTGACTTTTCTATCAGGCAGTTCAATTTCAATTTTGTCGCCGGCGCAATGACCCATAAGCGCTTTGCCTAAGGGCGATTCGTCAGATATTTTGCCTTCTAAAGGATTGGATTCGTTAGAACTAACAATTAGAAACTTGTGAATATTTTGATTATTTTGTACTTTGATGTTTGAACCGATTTGGACGCTGCTGCTTTTAGATCCGTCGACAATTGTTGCTTCGCGCGTTTGCTTTTCTAATTCAGCAATACGGACTTCGTTTAAGGCCTGGGCTTCTTTTGCTTCGTTGTATTCGGCATTTTCAGAAAGATCGCCAAGCTCTTTGGCCGATTGAATACGCAAAGAAATTTCGCGCCGTTTTATTGTCTTAAGAAGTTCTAATTCTTTTTGCAGTTTTTCTAAATTTTCTTTAGTTAAATTCATTGATTAGAATCATACCACTTATAAATTTCTCTAGCAATAGGCATTGCATTCTGCTGGCCGCTTATACCTTGTTCGACTAAAATAGTAATAACCAAATTGTCTTTATAAGAAGTGTACCAGGCGCGATATTTATCTTTTTCAGAAGTAAATTGGGCAGTGCCCGTCTTGCCGTGATCATATCCCTGATCCATTCCTTGCTGAATTATTTCTAAATTTTTTTCTTGGATAAAATTGCTTTTTAAAATCTTAGGCAAAATATCTTTTACTAAATTATTATCGCTATCAACAATTTTGTCAACTATTTGCGGCTGATAAAGCCTGCCATTGCTAGCAATGGCCGCAGTATAAGCGTTAATCTGCAAGACTGTCGCGGTTAAGTCTCCTTGGCCAATAGCAGTGTGATAAAGATCTCCAAGCCAGCCTTGTTCAGGCACAAAGCCCTTGGCTTCGTTGGGCAGATCAATGCCCAGCGTACTGCCTAAATTAAAAATGCTGGCGTATTTTTTGATATTCCGCCAGCCCAGCTTTTCGCCGATTCGATAAAAATAAATATTGCAAGATTCTTGGATTGCCTTGACCATATTAACTTTGCCGTGATCTTTCCAATCAGGAAACTTATAAACAATATCAGGGTTATATTGATTGCGTATTTCTAAATAAGGCACATCAGTAATTTCTTTCCAAGGATCAATAACTTTTTCTTCTAAAGCGGCTGATGCCATTAGCGGCTTAATTGTTGAGCCGGGAGGGTATTGTCCGCTTATTGCCCGATTAAAAAGGGGTTTTTGCGGATCTTGAATTAATTTTTGGTAGTCCGCTTCTGAAATGCCTTGGCTTAGCAGATTATTATCAAAACTTGGCTTGCTGACTAAGGCTAAAACTCCTCCGGTTGTTGAATCCAAAATAACGCCGGCTGAAGGCGATTCAGGCAAAGTATCGTATAATTTTTTTTGCAAATCAAAATCAATATTTAAAACCAAATTATTGCCGGAGACCGGTTCTTGCAAAGCGATTGTTCTTTGGTTCTGGCCCAAAGAATTCACTTCAATTCTTTTTTTGCCGTCTTCGCCTTTTAGATATTCTTGATAAACAAGCTCTAATCCGGTTTGTCCTAGGTTTTCCGAATTTGTATAGCCGATTATATGAGCTAATATTGGTCCGTCAAAATACTGGCGGACATTCTTTTCTTTAAGATTTAAAGTATTGCTTGCCAATTGACGGCCATTTGTATCATAAATTACGCCGCGCAGGCCTGGGATTGATTCAGCCATAATCATGTTTTCTTCAGCTAATTTTCTATAATAATTGCCGCGAACAATTTGCAAATCAGCCGTTCTTATGAGTAAAACAAAAAAGCAAATAAAAATTAAAAAATACAAAAACAGCAACCGTTTTTTGCTTAGCGGTTTTTGGATTTCCGATTTTTTCTCTTGATCCAATAATATTTCTTCTATTTCAAGAAAAGAGCGCATTGAATACGAAATTATAACTAATGCTGATTATGCCAATAATTATATAATATAAATAATTCGGCTTGAATAATTTGCAAGATAAATAATTAAAAAAACAAACTAAAACCATAAAAGCAAACATATTAATGCCAAATGGCCATGGAGAATATAGGTCTAATAAAAAGCCGGCCAGCAAAGCCATTGCCAAAGACCGATTTATTAAAACATAAAATAAAGCTAGGTTTGGGTGGGGGAGAAAAGCAATTTGAAAAAAATTAATGCTTAATAAAAATAAATACTTTTTCCAGCTTTTTCCCAAAATCATATTTTTAATTTTACCAATATTTTCAAGATAAATCCAGCTCTTGTAATATTGCTCAAGACTAATTATAATACTTGATAAGTGTCTTGAAAAAAGGGCCGGTAGTTCAGCGGCAGAATGTCGGTTTTGCATACCGAAGATCAGGGGTTCGATTCCCCTCCGGTCCACCA
>JBDRLZ010000030.1:0-16443 GCA_043812555.1 bacterium | reverse complement strand
GTTATTTTATTTTTTGTTATTTTAATTCTGTCAATTGTTATTCATGAATACGCTCATGGCTATGCCGCTTATAAATTAGGCGATCCAACAGCCAAGAACATGGGCCGCTTGACTTTAAATCCAATTGCTCATATTGATATTTTCGGCTCTATTTTGGTGCCGCTTTTAATGTATTTGACAACTGGTTTTGTTTTTGGCTGGGCAAAGCCAGTGCCTTATAACCCTTATTTTTTGCGCAATCAAAAATACGGGCCAGCCTTGGTTGCGGTTGCCGGGCCGTCAGCCAATTTAGTCACAGCTCTTGTTTTTGGCATTTTATTTAGATTTCTTGCCTTAGAAGGCTTTACCCTAATCGTCTTAATTAATATTATTTTAGCTGTTTTTAATTTAGTGCCGATTCCGCCTTTGGACGGCTCAAAAATTTTATTTGCTTTTATACCGGACAGATATAATCATATTAAAATAGTCTTTGAAAGATTCGGTTTTATGCTTTTATTATTTTTTATTTTTTTTGCTTTTAATTTAATCCGGCCAATAATCAATTTTCTTTACAATTTGATTTTGTTCGGATAAAAATGCCCCCGCATCACGCGGGGCTTTTTCTTGCCAAAAAGAGAGGAATTGTATGGTCCAAAAAGAAATCTTAAATAATGCAATAGAAATAATGCCTTATATCATGAGAATGCCCTCAAAGCACATCTGGCTTGATTATGATAAAGAAGCCGACATAATGTATGTTAGTTTTGAAAAACCGCAGCAAGCAACTGATACTGAAGTTTTGGATAATGGCATGCTTATTCGCAAGCGCAATAACAAAATTGTTGGCTTGACTTTAATAAACGCAAGTCAAATTTAATTTCTACGCCCAAGCGCCGCAAAACATTGCGGAGGAGATTGTTGGCGGCGAAACCGCAGGCTTACTCTTTTTTTAAAACGAAAAGCGCTTGGAGAGAAAGCGAAAATAGAAAAATTAAAAGATCATGGGATGGGAAATGAATCATTTTTGCCATGCAAAAATATAAGCTAATATATACCTATTTGCTGGCTGTCTTTTTAGGATTTAAAGCAATTAAAAAGCTTGACATAAATTATCAAAATATTATAATGGTAATATATGAATACAACACTTCAAATTCCAATAAATCAACAAATACGAACCATGGCGGCTAAAATTTCTGAAAAACAAGGATTCTCTTCTTTGCAAGAGCTTATTCGCGTTTTTTTAAGCCAACTTGTAATGAATAAGATTGAGGTCTCTTTTAGTCCTTCTCATCTAGTTCTTTCTGATAAAAACGATGAACGCTATAGCCAAATGATTGATGAAGTTAAAGCAGGCAAAATTAAAACCAAAAAGTTCTCTGATGTTAACAAACTAATGGATTATCTGAATAAATGATCATTGAGCTTCATCCTCGTTTTAAAAAATATTACAAAAAGCGCATTGTTCACAATGCTAAACTTGTAAAACAAACAAAAAAAAGAATTGCTTTGTTTCAAAGTAATCCGCATTGTCCGCTATTAAAAAACCATTCTTTGTCTGGAAAAAAAACTGATTTACGGGCTTTTTCAATAACCGGTAATATTCGCATTGTTTATTTTCCAGTTTCTAAAAACCATGTTTTATTTTTAGACATTGGCACGCATAACCAGGTTTATTAATAATCCCCGCCTCGCGGGGGTTTTTGAATTTTAAAATTGCCTGCTTAAAATTTTTTAATTGACCCCAAGTTATAAATACTCAGGGCTTTATTTTTTTAAAATATGTGCTACAATAAAATCTTATGTCCAATAATATTATCAAAACAATCCAATCCCGAGAAAAAGAATCAGAAAAAAAATTCTTAGAAGCTCAAGGGCAAACCCAGGAGCTTATTAAGTCAAGCCATGAAAAAGCAAAGCAAATTATCCAGAAAGCACAAAAATTAAGCAAGCTGGAAAAACAAAAAATAGTTGAAGAAATCGGCCAGCAAACACTCAAACAAATCAAAAAACAGGACCACGATACAAAATTCGAATTAGCTAAATTAAAAATCGATCCAGCTAAAAGAGAAAAAGCTGTTAATTTAATTGTTTCGCGAATACTTGAATGATAAGCCCGCTTGAAAAAATCAGCGTTATTAGCCCAAAATGCTTTAAAAAAGATATTTTAAATCTGCTCCAGAATTTTGGCCAAGCTGAAATCAGCAATATAAACAATAAAAACAGAAAAAAAATAGAAGAAAAAATTGAGAATATCAGCCTTAAACTGCGCGATATTGAATTTGCTTTGAGCTTTTTAAAAAATTACAAATCAGAAGAAAAAAAATCTCTTTGGCAGAAACTGGCAGGTGTAAAGCCGGAACTGACTGTGCCAGAGATCCAAAAAAAATATAAAAATTTAAATTTAAAACAAATAATTCGCAAAACGCAGAAAGCCGAAGAAAAAATAAATCTTTTTGAAAGCGAGCTAACAACTCTTAAACAAAAAAAGCAAGAAATTGCGCCTTGGCAAAGTCTTGATGCTCTGCCGTCTGCGCCAAAATATTTTAAAATCATCTTTGGCAAAGCGCTGCTTAATAATTACTTAGCTTTAACCCAAGATCTGGAGAAAAAAATTAAAAACATTGCTTTTGAGCTGGTTTTTAAAGATTTAAAATATGTTTATCTGACAATAATTCTTGATAAAGACAGAGAAATAAGCCAAATTTTAAATCAATACAAGTTTGAGAGACAAGAATTTGCTGTGAAAAATCCAAAAGAAGCTTTTGTAAATTTTAAATTAGGAATTAGGAATTTCAAAAACGCGTTAAAACAAAATAGGCTCGAGCTTAGAAAGCTGAGCCAAGAAATGCCCAACTTGGAGATTGCCTATGATTATTTAAGCTTTAAAAAACAAAGTTTAGAGGCTAGAAAAAATATTTTTACAAGCCGGTATTTTAATATTATCAGCATCTGGGTTCAAAAAAATACAGTTTCAAAATTAAGAAAAAAAATCAGAAAAATCAGCCCGGAAATAATTTTAAAAAAAGAAAAAATTACTAAAAAAGACAAGCCGCCAGTGATTATTGCTAACAAAAGTTTTGTTGCGCCGTTTGAAATCGTCACTGGTATTTACGGCCTGCCAAAATTCGGAGAATTAGACCCAACGCCGTTTTTAGCGCCGTTTTTTATTTTATTTTTCGCGCTTTGCTTAACTGATGCAGGATACGGCTTAATTATGGCGATTGTATCTGTTTTGGCAATTATAATTATGAAAATTCCAAAACAAAATCAAAAGTTTTTTAGATTATTAATCTATGCCGGGATTATGACTTTTTTTATCGGAGCTGTTTTTGGAGGATGGTTTGGAATAGATCTAAATAGTCTGCCAGAGAGTTCTGTTAAAGATTTTCTGCTCAAAATTCGCCTGATTAATCCAATGACCGATACTCTGCTTTTTATGGGCTTGACTTTTGTTTTAGGTTTTATTCAAGTTTGGTTTTCCCAAATAGTAAAGCTTTATCATGGCATCAAGATAAAAAATAAAGCCCAGATGCTTGAATCTAGCGCTTGGGCAGTATTTTTATTAAGCCTGCCAGCCTCTGCGCTGTTAAAAACTTTTTGGCCGGCAATAATTTGCTTTTTATTTTTAATTATGCTGACTAATTTAAATATTAAAATATTTTTGAGGCCGTTTATTGGCGTAATTTCTGTTTTACAGGGCTTGATTGGCTTTATGTCGGATATCTTGTCTTATTCACGCTTAATGGCTTTGGGCCTGGCAACTGGCATAATTGGCTTTATTATTAATATTATTGCTGGAATCTTTAGAGACATGATCCCAGTACTCGGCTGGGGAATTTGGGTTTTGGCTTTAATTGGCGGGCATTTATTTAATATTGGCATAAATGCTCTTGGCGGATTTATTCACTCGGCTCGTTTGCAATTCGTAGAATTTTTCCCGAAATTTCTCGAAGGCGGCGGCAAAAAATTCGAGCCGTTTGAATATAAAACAAAATTTATCAAGATAACGCCATCGCGCTCTTAATACCCGAAAGCTTAATCTGTTTCGGACAAATCACTGCTAAATTTAATTTTTTATTCTGGAAAATGTCTTGGGCGACCCTTTGGATATCTTCGGGTTTAACTTTATCTATTTCAGTAAAAACTTGTTCTGGAGTCAAGATTTTTTTTCTCAAAATTTCTTGAGCACAAATAAAAGACGCCATAGAGTCAGAAGATTCTAGTTCAAGCATTATTCGGCCCTTAATGCAGTCTTTAACTTTTTGCAATTCTTGCTTGGAAATTTTTTTATCTTTTATTTTTTGGTATTCTTTTAAAATAAGCTTAATTGCTTTTCCAGCCTTGCTGTGCTCAACCCCGGCTTGAGTAACCAGAAAACCAGTGTCGGTTTGATTCTCAACTTCAGTGTGGATATAATAAGCCAAACCTTGTCTTTCGCGCACCGCGATCCACAAACGCGAGCTCATCATCCCGCCAAGCAAAACACCTAAAACAGATAAGGCGTATTTATCCGGGTGGAATAAACTATATCCCCTAACGCCTAAACAAAAATGCGTTTGGTCAGTGTCTTTGTTAAAAATAAGAGCTTCTGGTTTGTTTTGTTTTTCTTGAACTTTTATTTTTGGTTTTGCTTTTCCTGTTTTGATATTTTCAAAATATTTTTCTATATTATTATCTATGTTGCCAGCAAGACAAACAACCGTGTTCTCAGCCAAATAATAATTTTGCAAATATTGCAAAAGATTTTTTCTCTGAAATCTAATTATATTTTCTTTATTACCAGCAATCATCCAGCCAGCTGGCTGATCGCCATAAAGTAGTTTATTAAACAAAATACTAATATAGTGCATTGGTGTATCTTGATACATATTAATCTCTTCTGTTATGACGCCTTTTTCTCGTTCGATTTCTATTTTATCCAGCTTTGAATTTAAAAAAATATCAGAGACAACATCTAGGGCTAAGTCCAGGTGCTTATAATCAACTTTTGCCCAATAGCCAGTGTATTCTTCTGATGTGAATGCATTATAAGCGCCGCCGACTCTATCCAAAGATTCGCTGATAGCTAGGGTGCTTGGCCTTTTTTTTGTGCCTTTAAAAAACATATGCTCTAAAAAATGCGATATGCCGTTATTTTGTTTTGTCTCATATTTTGAACCGGCAGCAACAGCAATTAAAACAGTCGCTGTCTTGGTTCCAGCCATTGGCGCGGTAATTATTCTAAGGCCATTTTTGAGAGTTTGTTTATTAAACACAACTTTTTATTTTCTCTTAATTCTAATTATTCCAGAACATGTTATTACTTCCAGTCCCCTATTTTCCAACTCATCCAAAAACAAATTAATGCCAATGCTGTCAGAAGACATATGTCCGGCAATAACAACATTTAGATGGGCTTTTTTCGCCTCTTCGCGATGCTCTTCAGCCAAATGCATTCCAATAACCGTGCCCAAGCCAGCTTGAGACATTTTTGCGTAAATTTCTTTAGACCCCTCGGTCCCGCCGGTAATCTCTGTCAAGACAATTTTGCCAGCGCTGTTATTCTCAGCTCCAACAAAAATTCTCGGCCCGGCTTTAAGCTTTACAGCTTCTTGATATTCAGGAATTTGTTTTAAAGCTTTAACAACTTCGCCGACTGTTTCTGGTTTTGTTTTTTTAATAAATTTATCAAGAAAATCAGCCGCTAAATTATCGCAGGGAGTGTGGACGCAAACTAAATTAATATCTAATAATTTGGCTGTGTCAACCGGCCGATTATGATTTATTGGCGCTGTGCCGCGCGAAACCTCTTCTATCCTCTCTTTTAGAACGCCTTCAGCGATATTTATTGGCACGCCGTATTGGGCCAAGACTTGAGCTTGCAAATGCATTACATCTGATAAGTCAGCTAAAGCAGGACCAAGCGGGTGATGAGAAACAACAGCATCACATCCTAATTTGTCAGCTAAAAGCATTTCGCCAGTGCCAATGTCAATGCCGGTTAATATTTTTTTAATTGACTTTTTATTATCAAATAAAATTCTAGTATCAGAATATGGATTAATTAATTTTTCTGAATCAAATTCTGATTTTTGATCTTGATCTAGTTTCTGATATTGCTCTTTAGTTTTTTTTAAAACTTTTTGCACTTCTGTTTTGCCGCGCAAATCAGAATCAACGCCCATTTTAATGGCTAAATTATAGATTTGTGATAATGTCATTTATTTTTACTCTTTTTTGTTTTGTTGTGTCTCTGTCTCTAATTGTCACAGTATCGTCTTCTAGAGTCTGAAAGTCAATCGTGATACAAGATGGCGTGCCGATTTCGTCTTGGGAAAAATAGCGCTTGCCAATATTGCCTCTGTCATCCCAAGCAACCATAAATTTATCTTTTAGCATATCTAGAATTTCTCTTGCTTTTTTAATTAATTTTGGCTTATTAGCTAATAATGGGAAAACCGCGGCTTTATAAGGCGCTAATTTTCTGTCTAATTTTAGAACTATTCGCTTATCTTCTTCGCAATACGCTTCGCATAAAAGCGCTAAAAAGGTTCTTTCTGCTCCAAAAGTCGGTTCTATAACATGTGCCGGGTTTTCAAAGCCATGAGCTTTTAAGTCAAAATCAGTTCTGTAAGCCAAGCCATAAAGCTCTTTTTGACCAAACGGAAATTTATATTCAAAATCTATGGTCTTTTTGGAATAATGCGAAAGCTCATCTTTTTGGTGCTCTCTAATCTTGTAATTTCGAATGCCAATATCTTTAAGCCAATTTTGCATTTGCTTTTGCCAATAATCAAAATATTTCTGCCAGTCTTTTTCTTCGCAAAAATACTCTATTTCCATTTGTTCAAATTCTAAAACGCGAAAAATAAAATTTCCCGGAGTTATTTCATTGCGAAATGCTTTGCCGATTTGGGCAATGCCAAAAGGCAGTTTTAAGCGCATGCTATCTTTGACTAATTTATAGTCAACAAACATGCCTTGGGCTGTTTCCGGCCGCAGATAAACTTCTGAAGATTTATTTTCTAATGGGCCGATAAAAGTCTTGAACATCAAATTAAATTGTTTTGGCTTTGTTAGAAGCCCGGAACAATCAGGGCATTTATCTTTAATTTGATCCTGTCTAAATCTTTTTTTGCATTTTTCGCATTCGACGAGAGGGTCGGTAAAATTTTTCAAATGGCCGCTGGCTTGCCAGACTTTTGAATTCATAATAATTCCTGTTTGAATTCCAACAATATCTTTTTTGTCTTCAACAAACCTCTTCCACCACAAATCTTTGATATTTTTAACTAATTGGCTGCCTAATGGCCCGTAATCCCATGTGTTTGCTAATCCGCCATATATTTCAGAACCCGGAAAAACAAATCCACGGCGCTTGCACAAAGAAACAATTTTTTGCATTTTATCCATAAAAAAATAATAACATGATTAATATGTTATTGCAATCGATTGTAGGGAATGGTTTATAACCATTCCGTTTTGTTTGATTTACGGGGAACGGTTTGAAACCGTTCCCTACGATATCACAATAAATTATCCGGATTATTGCGGTCAAAATCCCATTTTAACGGATTATTAATAATATAATTACGAATTCTGTATAATTCAGAATTATTGCGAATTATGCGGTCGTAAAATGATTTCTGCCACTGGAACCGAAATATTATATTTTGCGTTTTATTAATTCGATGTGATGAAAATGTTTTAAATCCGCGCATCATTTCAGATAATGAATATTTATTTTTATTTGTAGGGAACGGTTTCAAACCGTTCCCTACGCAAAAACGAAAACCGTTCTCTGTGTCATTATCAATCACAATAATCCCATGCACATGATTTGGCATTATAACAAATTCGTCCAATTTACAATTCCAATAATGATTCGGTAAATCTCGCCAACATTTATCGGCAATTTTCCCAAATTCATTCAAAATCATTCTTTGATTTTCCACATCGCCAAAAAACAATTCGCGATTTTGCGTACAAATCGTCACAAAATAATATCCAAAATCCGAATAATCATAACCAGACAAACGATTCAATTTCCGCTCGCGCAACATTTTTTTATTCCCCAACCAACGCCCTTTTCAAAACCTCATCCATATGGCTGACAAAGATAAATTCCATTTTTTTGCGGACATCTTTGGGAATATCATCTAGATTTTTTTTGTTGTCTTTCGGCAAAATCACCTGTTTAATGCCAGCTCTTTTGGCGGCCAAGACCTTTTCTTTAATGCCGCCGATTTCCAAAACCTGGCCGCGCAAAGTAACCTCGCCAGTCATAGCAATCTTATGATTAACCGGCTTTTCAGTTAAAACCGAAACCAAAGCGCTAGCCATTGTGATTCCGGCTGAAGGACCGTCTTTAGGAATCGCGCCCGAAGGCACATGAATGTGAATATCCTGATTTTGATAAGACTTGCCAGCTTTTGCCTTAGCATAAGAAAAAGCCGCTCGAGCCGATTCCTGCATTACTTTGCCCAAACTGCCGGTTAAAATTAGCTTGCCAGTACCCGGCATTTTAATTGCTTCAATTGATAATATATCACCGCCAGCCTCGGTCCAAGCCAGTCCAACGGCCACGCCGATTTCGTCCTTCTTCTCATTGTGATTAAACTGAAATTTTATTGGACCTAAAAATCTTTTTAAGTCATTTAAGCTGACCTTGTGAATTATTTTTTTACCCTCGGTAATTTGGCGGGCTGTTTTGCGGCAAATTTTAGCAATCTCTCTTTCTAAATTACGGACACCTGCTTCGCGAGTATATTCTTGAATAATCTTTTTTAAAGCCGCGTCAGTAATTAATAGGTTTTTTGCTTTAAGCCCGTGCTCTTTTAAGAGCTTTGGAATTAGATATTTTTTAGCAATATTAAATTTCTCATTATCTGTGTACCCGGGAAAATAAATAACTTCCATTCTGTCGCGCAAAGCATGGGGGATTGTGTCTAAAATATTACCAGTTGTGATGAACATAACATCAGATAAATCAAACGGCACTTCTAAATAATGATCCGAAAAACTATTATTCTGTTCTGGATCCAAAGCTTCTAGCAAAGCTGAAGTCGGATCCCCGCGAAAATCAGAACCGACTTTGTCGATTTCATCAAGCATAAAAACTGGATTTTTAACGCCAGCTGTTTTAATGCCTTGAATAATTCGGCCGGGCAAAGCGCCGACATATGTGCGGCGATGGCCTCTTATTTCTGCTTCGTCGCGGATACCGCCTAAAGACATTCTGTAAAACTTGCGGCCCAAAGCCCGAGCAATTGACTTGCCAATAGAAGTTTTTCCAGTGCCTGGCGGACCGATAAAAGACAAGATTGGGCCTTTCATTTTGCCAACTAATTTTTGGACTGCTAAGTATTCCAAAACGCGCTCTTTTGTTTTTTCCAAGCCGTAATGGTCCTCGTCAAGAACTTTTTTTGCTTTTTTAAGATCAATTGGACAATCGCTTTTTTTACTCCATGGCAAATCTTTAAGCCATTCTAAATAAGTCCGGATATAAGAAACTTCCGGGGAAAAAGAAGGCATTTTTTCCATTCTGGCTAGTTCGCTCATGGCTGTTTTTTCAACTGGCTTAGGCATTTTGGCTTTTTTGAGAGCTTTTTTAAGCTCTTTGATTTCATCTCTTTCTTCGCCAATGCCCAATTCTTTTTCAATGCTTTTTAACTGCTCGCGCAAGAAAACTTCTTTTGACATCTTGCCTAACTTCTTAGCGGTTTCTTTTTGCAGTTTCTGCCCGGTTTTTAAAATTTCGATTTCCCGAGCAATTAGTTCATGCAGTTCTTCAAGTCTTTTTTCTGTGTTAGTCATTTCTAATAATCTCTGTCTTTCCTCAATTTTCAAATCAAGATTAAAAACAATTAAGTCAACAAGCGTTTCCGGATCTCTAACGCTGAAAATAGCCATTAGAACATCCAAGGGCACAATTTTACCCAGATTCACGCATTCTCTAAACTGGGCAAGAATACTGCGCATTAGGGCTTGAGCCGGCATGTTTTTAGAAACCTCCGAAACAATCGGCTCTGCTTGAACTTTTAAAAAAGGTTCTTTTTGAGTAAATTTTTTAATTTTAACTCTGCTTATGCCTTCGATAATAATTTTAACTGAACCATCTTGGATCTTAAGTATTTGTATAACGCGGCAGGCTGTGCCAATATTATAAAACTCTTGACCTGTGCCTTTTTGAACCATAAAAACAACTAAGCTTTCGTTTTTCATAGCAAATTCTAAAGCAGTTAAAGATTCCGGCTTTTTTAAAATCAAAGGTAAAACAACCCGAGGGAAAATAACGATATTGTCTAAAATTATAAGAGGCAGGATGTCTTTTTCGAATTGTTGATTTTGAGAATTCATAAAGAATTATTCAAGTGGGCAGGGTTGGATTCGAACCAACGAAGCCTTGCGGCGCTAGTTTTACAGACTAGTGCATTTGTCCACTCTGCCACCTACCCAAATATTGAATCTTAGTAATTTACTATATTTTAATTTAAAATTTTTTGCAAGCTTTTATTGTTCTATTTTAATTTTAATCTTGTCTTCTGAATCAGGAACTTTTTTAACCCAAAATGGCCAAAGGCTGACTCTGGTCAAATCAATGCCAGCCTGCCGTTGCAAGAGATACTCAACTTCTTGTTTATTCTTGCCGGCTAATTGTTTTTTAAACTTATCAGGTTCAATCTTCCAAACAACTTCTTGCTTTATGCTAACCGGCAAAAACATCTGGCCTTTTGACAAATAAAATTCAGCTTGGCCAAAATTTATTTCCGGTTCGCCAGATAATTTTTTGTCTTCGGAAATTCTTAAAAGCAGATTTTGCTTGATTAAATCGCGCAAATCTTGTTCCTGAAAAATCAGAGTATTAAAAGACATTTTTAAATTTATATTAAATGCTTGAGCTTGAGTATTCGCCGTGGCTGAAGATTCTTGCAGAAGAATTTGTTCTTCAAAAATATCAGAATTAACTTCTGTTTTTAGTTTTGCCCGCATTTCTTGTTTTAAAGTCTCTTCTGCTTGTGAAATATCGTCTTGACTGACAAAAATTATTTCCTGCTTAATGCCGCCAATCATTGATTTTTCTGATTTGCCGTAAATTAAGCTGTATTGCGGATCTTTGCGTTCTTTAAAAGCTGGCAAAGTAAATGTCGAAGGCAAGATATTATACTCTTCCCCAGGATTTTCAGCTACTACTTCAATTTCTCTTGTGCCAAGCGGAATTTTTTCAAATTTTAAGGTTTTAAAAATTAAGCCATTTTGATCTTCAAATCTGGTTTCTTCGCGCCAAACTTGGGATTTTGAGTTATTATGAACAGTGATAAATCCACGGGCTTTAGCATCAAGCGTCTTTGTGCCGGTTGCCTCAAAGCGCCTGACAACCTGGTCCTCAAAAATCTTTAATTCTCCTGGGATCTTATTATTTTGCAAATCAATGGCTTGAATATTTTGATCAATAATTATGTTTAAATCAACGGCTAGCGGCTCTTTTTGAGGCGCAATAATAATATCTGCTCTTGGTAAAATTAAATATAAGCTGACGCTGGTTAGGCCTAGGACGCAGAAAAGAAAAATAATAAATGCTTTGCTGGTTAAAGAAGAAAGCCGGCCGTGTTTGCGACTAATCTTTTTTGTTTTTGCTTTTTTTTTGGTTTTGGTTTTTGGTCTATCTGGCATTATTTTCTTTTTATTTTTTTTCATTCTTGGGTCGTTAGAAATAAATTTTATTGTCTTTTTTAAAATTTTAGCTTTTCTTTTGAGCTTTTTCAAGTTGTCTAAATTTTTCAAAATAACTGCTTCTCTGGGAATAATCAAGGCAATGTCTTTTTCAGTTTCTTTTTTTAAGCGGCCCAAGACCCGGCTTAATTTTTCATTGGTGTTAATAAATATATGCTTCATGTCTCGAGAATAGCTCTAATTCTGCGGACTCCGGCAGAAGAAGATTCTTCTTTAATAATTTTAAACTTGCCTAATTGGCCAATATTTTCAATATGCGGGCCAGCGCATTTTTCTTGCGAGAAATCGCCAATAGAATAATAAATTATTGGGCCTTGGGTTGATTTTGCAACTGGCAAGTTTTCTTGAATTTTTTGATTAACAAAATTTTCTATTTTTTGAATTTCTTCTGGAGTTAGTTTTTGGGAATGCGTAAAATCAAATCGCAGCCTTTCTGGATTAATATTACTGCCAGCTTGTTTAATATGCTCGCCCAAAACTTGGCGCAGAGCCGCTAAAAGCAAATGCGTTGCTGTGTGCAATTTTGTTGTTGCTTCTGAATGGTCAGCCAAACCAGCTTTGAATTTGCCCTTGGCCGCGGTTCGCGATTTTTCTTGATGCTCTTTGAGCTTTTGCTCAAAGTCCTGCTCATCAACTTTAACATATTCTTTAATTACATCAATCGGCAATCCAAAGCTTTGATAGTAATCAAAAGCAGTTCTTGTTTTTTTTGGTTTTTGCAGTTCGTGCAAACCGCGTTCTAATGTCCTGCCGAATTTTTCTTGTTCTTGGCTAATAATTTCTAAAATATCTTGCTTATTAGTAAATTTTTCAGCGATTTCCAAGATATTTTTATCGTAGCGCATTGCCCGCCTGATTAAGCGGCGCAAAACATAACCTTGTTCGCTGTTAGACGGCTTAATGCCATCTTGAATTATATTTATTGCGGCTCTAGTGTGATCAGCAACTATTCTTTGCTCGCGGGTTTTAATTCCAGGGTAAAACAAGTCTGTTTCAAAAACAGAGTTTTTATTATTTAATAAAGCTGTCAAGCGCGCCAAGCCCATGCCAGTGTCAACATTCTTTTGTTTTAAAACCTCAAAAACGCCACCAGGTTTTTTATTATACTGCATAAAAACTAAATTCCAGATTTCAACATTTTTGTAAAAAATTTCAGTGTCTGGTCCGCAAGGACCGGTTTTCCCGGCCGGTCCCCACCAATTATCTTTTTTGCCTAAAAACTTTATTTTTTTAATGCCTAATTTTTTCCAAATTTTAGCGGCTTCGTTATCGCGCGGCGCGTCTTTGCCGCCCTCAAAACAAGTAACCTCAAGTTTTGATTTTGGAATTTTTAAATTTTTTGTCAAAAATTCCAGTGCGAACTTAATTGCTTCTTCTTTCCAATAATCGCCTAAAGACCAATTGCCGAGCATTTCAAAAAAAGTCAAATGCATCTCATCGCCGACTTGGTCAATATCATCAGTGCGCAAGCATTTTTGGCAATTAGCTAATCTTTTGCCCATTGGGTGTTTTTCTCCAAGCAGATAAGGCACCAAAGGATGCATACCAGCGGTTGTGAACAAAACAGTCGGGTCGTTTTCCGGAACCAAAGAAGCGCTTGGAATAATCGCGTGATTTTTAGATTTAAAAAAATCTAAAAAGTTTTGTTTTAGTTCTTGCGAAGTCATTTATTAAAATAATAGCACAAAGTCAAAAAACGCGCAAATAGATTAAAAATTAGACTCTCGCGTCAATTGCGGCTTGATAGGCTTTGGCCAAAGCAAGAACGCTGTTGCAGTAATCAACGCCGTAATAACTGCATTTGCCGAAATAAGCGCCAGCAGCCTGACGCTCATTATTTAAAGCATTATTGCGTTTTAAATATAAAGCCATAGCAATAATCGCGTCTCGCGGCATCCACGGGTTGGCTGTATAGCCAAGCAGACTTTCAAGCTCGTCCTGCATATTAACCCATGTTTTAGGCATAAACTGCGCCGGGCCCATTGCTCCGCCCGAACCAACATATTCGCCTTTGCTGTTTTTTAGCGGGCAGGAAACTAAAATCTCATTTGGATTAAGCCCTAAGCTTTTGGTAATATCTTCAAAAATTGCCTCTTCATAGTCATGGCCGGAGCGTAAAGCTGTTTTATAATTACAAGCTCCTGTAAATCTGTTAAAATCAGATTCTTGGTCTAAAATAGCTAAAATTAAAGCTGAACGCACGCCGGTTAATTTAGAAGCCTCGTTAGCCAAATCAATAGCCTCGTCCAAGCTTAAAACTTCTTTGCCTTCGCTTTGCAATAATCTAATCTGGCTCTTGACTTGCTGAAGCTCTGTTTTGGTTTGAGAAAGCATTTTTTGATATTCAGCTTCCTGTCCTTTTGTTTGCGCTAAGATTTTATTTTTATTCTGTTCTTTTGTTTGCAAAGAGCGTTTTTGCGCGTCCTGCAGTTTTCTTAAAGCAACCTGCTCTTCTTCTTGAGTTTCTAGGCTTTGCTTATCTTCAAGAGTTAAGGCCTTGTTAGCCCTGATTATTTCCAGAGTCTGATGAATTTGTTTTTGCAAAACTTCTAATGCTTCAATTCTGCTTAAAACATCAGATAAGTTTTCCTTGCTTAATAAAATTTCCAGCAAAGAATCCTGGTCATAATAATTAACCATTCTTATGTGTTCAGCTAAAATAGTTTTTTGTCTGTCGCTTTCCTGTTCCAGCTTTTCAATTTCAACCTGCTTGCCGCCAATGGCTAATTCTGTCATCTGAATAGCTAAGCTTGTTTGCTGTATTTTTAGTTTTGCTTCTGATATTTCGTCGTTTAATATTGAAATGTCTCTTTTCAAAGTTTGTTTTTTCTTTTGTGTTTGAGAAATATTTGTGTCTAATTTATCAATTTCACCCTGTAATTCAAGAGCTTTTTTTTGCAAATCAATTAGAGAATCAGCAAAAACTAAATTAGGCAGACTAAATACTGTTAAAATCAAAATACTTGATAAAATTTTATTTATTTTGCTCATTTTCTTGTTTAGTCTCTTCTTGGCTTTCTTCTTTTGTCTCGCCTTCTCCCTCGCCCTCGGGCTTTTCCTCTGCGGCTTCGGCTGGTTTTTCTTCTTCTTGAACCTTGGGCGAAGCAATCATAGCTATGACTTCTTCTTTGTCAATCAAAACTTCAACGCCCTTGGGGATATCTAAGTCTTTAACGCAAATATGGTCTTCTATTTCTTTGAGTTTGCTCACATCAACTTGAATTTCATGGGGCAAATCTTTGGGCAGAGACTCAATTTCAAGCTTGTCAATGCTTTTGACCAAAATTCCGCCGCGCTCAACAACTCCCGGCGCTTCTCCGACAAAAACAAGAGAAACCTCAGTTTTGATCTTTTCGTCCATTTTGACTTGGTAAAAATCAATATGAAGATATTTATCAGTTACTGGGTCTATTTGGACATCGTGAATCAAAACCGCGCGCTTTTCATCGCCAAATTCTAAATCAATTAAAGTGGTTTCCCCTGCTTGCGTGTAGAGTTTGGCAAAATCAATATAATTAACTTCTAACGGCGTGTTTTTGATTTTATGGCCGTAAATAATAGCTGGAATCAAGTTGTCTCTTTTTAGCTTCTTGCGAATTTTAGCTTTAAGTTTTAACATAGTTAAATTATACTTTTAAATACAAAACCTGTCAAATATTAAAAATTATTGACAACTATTTTGATTATGGTATGCTTAAATACACAATATGAAAACAGAAATGCCCAAATTTAATAAATTGCTTGTTATTGCAATTATAGTGATAACAATATCAAGCGTTGGTGTTTGTGCCCAGCAGTATTATAATCACAAAGCAAGCGAAACCATCTTAAACAATAAAATTCAGGTTTTGAGCAGAGAAGCTGAATTATTAAAGAAGAGAAACGAGCAGGATATAAATAAATTAAAGCTTAATTCAGGCGAGTCGAATGGTGGCATAAAACTTTATTCGGTACCATTGGACCTTGATGATACGCAGGGATATGAGGATAGATATGTTAAACTAATCTCTCCGAATGGAGGGGAAAAACTTTGTCTGCAGGAGAATTTTGAAATCAGGTTTGAAGCTGTTGGGGTTAAGGTTGTTTCGTTTTCGCTAAAAAAATATTCAAGTGGTGGTGCTTCTAATTTCTATTTCGGATCAGCGCTTATTAACTACGAAAAAGGTGGGGTTGGTAATGGTAGTTATAATTGGAAAGTGGGTAAACTTGATGACTATAGATATGGTTCTATTAGAGAATCTTATTCTTATAAAATGCAGGTAATGAGTAGCGATGGAGGTCTTTCGGTTTATGATACAAGCGATGATCTATTAGCGATTTTAGAATGTGATAAGGCAGAAAATACGCCGCCACCCGGGGTGCAATAAATATATTGTTCTAAATTAGAACATGCATCTAAATTAGTAATCTAATTTTTGGATGCAGGTGTTAGTTTAGAAAAGCACATTGAAAATTTAATAGCAGTGTGCTAATTTAAAGGAGGAAATTAGTATCATGAAAGCAAAAAGCATCATCACAACAATATTGGCGCTGGCTGTAATTGTCAGCATGGCTTATGCAGCTTTAAAAACTGCGAAACCCGATGGCTCGGATAGCGAGAAGTATAAAGATTGGACGCTTTATGAAAATCCAGAAGCTGGATTTAGTTTAATGCGTCCGAAATCTTTTGTGGTTTATGAGGACAAAATAGAGCATCCCAGAGAGAACCAATATCCGAAAGAGATCATTTTCGCCAGCAAGCCGAGACCG
>JBDRLZ010000029.1:0-8399 GCA_043812555.1 bacterium | reverse complement strand
CTGATAATTTGCTTTAACGGATTATTAGTGATATCTCCGGCCGCGAAAACACCAGCAATATTTGTTGCCTGGTTTTTATCAGTAATAATAAAATCGTTTTCTGTTTTAATATTTAAGTCTTTGCACAAAGCAATATTCGGCGTTGTGCCGATTTCTATAAACAAACCATCAACTTTTAACTCCTGATTATTATCTAAAACTATTTGCTCGAGTAAGGGTTCAAAATTTTGAACCCCTACCTGCTTGCCTTTTATTTTAACTACTTGAGCATTAAAAATTATTTTTATTTTTGGATTTTGCTTAACTTTCTCCTGCCAAATCGGATCAGCCCTGAATTCATCGCGCCGGTGAATTAAATAAACTTTTTTGGCAATATCGGCTAATTCTAGGGCGCCGGTTAAAGCCGCGTTGCCGCCGCCAACCACAGCAACAATTTTATTTTTAAATAATGGCCCGTCGCATGTTACGCAGTAAGATATGCCTCGGCCTAAAAATTTTTCTTCGCTGGGCAAACCCAATTTTCTTGTCTTTGTGCCCATAGCTAAAATTAAAGTTTTGCTTTGATATTTGTTTTTGTTAGTATAAACCTCAAAGTCTTTTGTGATCTTTTCAATATTTTCTTGGATAATTTTTTGGCCAAGCTGTTCTTGAAATTTCCGCATTAATTCTAAGCCAGATATAGATTTAAAGCCAGGATAATTTTCTATTTGCCATGCCTCTAAAGCTGTGCCGCCCGGGATTTTGCCAATAATTAAAAAATCCAAATTAAATCTTTGGGCGTAAATCCCTGCGGACAAACCCGCAGGCCCAGCGCCGATAATAATTAGATCTTTCATCTTTTTGTAATATTTTGATGTCTCTCTAATCCCTGAACATAGATTTTTTGTATTTCGCTGGCGGTCAGGGATGAGTTATAAACGCGGACATCGTCGATGAGACCCTTATAATACCAATCGCAACTGCTGCCACTACAAACTCTGCCAATCCGCCAATAAGAATTAGCGGGTTTAATGTCAGCCGAGATAGTTATTTTTTGAACCAGTTTTCCGTCAACATAAGAATTAACAATATTATTTAATATTGTGTACGCAACAAAATGCCATTTGTTATCATTCGTGCCTGCAGCACTTGGATAATAATAGACACCATTATTATCAATTAAGCACCATTGATTATTAAACAATCTTCTACTCCAATCATTAGCTTGAAAAAGCATATAACTGCTATTATTATGTTTTATCCATAGCGCAACTGTTTCGTTATTGCCGGGTAGATACAGGCTGGATTTATAAGGCACCTCGGCATAATCATTCCCATCAACTTTCAAGCATTGCCCCTGTATACATTCACTTGCGCTTGCCCAACAACTAGGGCCAACACAAGTAAGCGTCCCATCATTCCCATACCCCGACCCATCTATTGCATCACCATCAAACCTCCAACTCCCAACCGCCTCTAAACTATGGTCTAATTGCGAAGCAAATTTTTGCGCCCCGGCGATTCTGGCTTTTTCCCGAGCCGAGCCAACCGAAACCAAAACAATGCTGGCTAATAAGCCAATAATTGCTATGACGACTAAGAGTTCTATTAGAGTAAACGCTTTTCGCATAATTTATGACAAGCATCTCTTAGAGAGATCTTTTCTCGCTGGCTAATTTTTAAAACTTCTCTATAAGATTTTAGCATAATTTGTTTTAGTTTTTTATTAACCCCGGCTTCGGTTTTTGGCGAACCAGCCCACTCAAAATAAGAAACTATCACGCCGCCGGCATTTGCTAGAATATCAGGAATAACAAGCCCGGCTGGTTCTTGCGCAATAGCGCCGTTAGCTAATTCTAAAATAATTTTTGCTTTGATGTTTCGTGCGTTTTGTTTTGTTATTTGATTTTCTATTGCCGCAGGCACTAAAATATCAACTGGTAATTCTAAAAGTTCTTTGTTAGTAATATTACTGCTGTCTAATTTTTGTGGATAATCAAGGCCATTGGGATTATAAATCCCGCCTTTTGAATTTGACACAGCAACCACTTGTTTGCCAAGCAATTTATGCAGATTAGCACCGACATTGCCATAGCCCTGAATCGCTACAGTAAAATTTTTAATTTTTAATTTTAAATTTTTAATTATAAAATATCCGCCCATTGCTGTTGCCATTTCCCGGCCAGGGGACCCGGGCTTGCCCGTGACAACTTTTGGATCACCGTATTCTTGAGCAATCCATTGCATTACTTGAGCATTGGTCCCAACATCAGGCGCTGGAATATCTTTTTTCGGGCCAATTATGTCTTTAATAGCTCTGATAAAATTTCGGGTTAAATCTTCAAGTTGTTTTTGCGAAAGCTCTTTTGGATTGACTTTTACTCCGCCTTTTGCTCCGCCAAATGGCAAGCCGGCAACCGCGCATTTTAAAGTCATTGCCATGGCCAAGCATTTTACTTCTTCTAAGTCTAAATCCGGATGATACCTGATGCCGCCTTTATAAGGACCTAGTTTATTATTATCTTGGACCCTCCACCCAGTATAAGACTTACCCCCAGAAGTAAAATTAACTTCTAAAATGCGATTTGGCTGTTTTGATAACATGCTTATGTGTTAATTTAAATTTTTCTAATAATTCTTCTGGCGCGCCGGATTCGCCGAATCTATCTTTAACGCCCATAAATTTTATTGGCACTGGATAGTTTTCAGCCAAAACCTCGGCTACTGTTGAGCCCAAACCGCCAAAAATTTGATGCTCCTCAAGAGTTATAACGCGGCCGGTTTTTTTAGCGCTATTAATAATAGTTTTTTTATCTATTGGTTTTATAGTATGGCAGTTAATCACTTCGGCATCAAGCGCTTCTGCCGCCAGCAAAGCCTCATAGACCAATGGCCCGCAAGCGATAATTGTGATTTTTTTGCCTTGGCGCAAAATATTAGCTTTGCCGATTTCAAAAGGCGTATTCTCTGTTGTGAAAACCGGAGTTTTTTCTCGGCCGAATCTTAAATAAACCGGGCCCTGCATTTCTCCGGCAGAAATAGTTGCTTTTTTTGTCTCTAAATAATCGCATGGTGACAAAACAGTTAAATTAGGCAGGCATCGTGTAATAGCAATGTCTTCTAAGCCCTGGTGCGTTGCGCCGTCCGGGCCAACAGATAAACCAGCATGGGCCCCGGTTAATTTGACATTAGCTTTGTTATAAGCAACTGAAACGCGAAGCTGGTCCCAATTTCTGCCTGGACAAAAAACAGAATAAGTTGAAACAAACGGAATTTTGCCGGATAAAGCCAAGCCTGCGGCAATGCCGAGCATATTTTGTTCAGCAATGCCGACTTCTATGAATCTTTCTGGAAATTCTTTTTTGAACCAGTCGCTTCTGGTTGAATCAGTTAAATCAGCGCAAAGCACAAAAATATCTTTGTTTTTTTTGCCAAGTTCAACAAGTCCATGGCCATAGCCATCGCGCTGCGCAATTTTTTCAGGATTTTTTAAGTTCATGCAATGCCTTTCTAGCCTCTTCTTGAGAGGGCGCTTTGCCATGCCATTCAAGCTTATTCTCCATAAAAGACACGCCTTTGCCCTTGATTGTGTGGCATAAAATAACAGATGGCTGGCTATGAATATTTTTGATTTCTTCACAGGCATTAATTATTGATTGAATATTATGGCCGTCAATATCTTCTATGTGCCAATTAAAAGCCCTATATCGTTCTTCTAAGCCGCAGGCGCCCATAATCTCTGTTGTGTTTCCGTCAATTTGCAAGCCGTTAATATCAATTATGCCGATTAGATTATCAATTTTATGCTGGCTGGCAAACATCATTGCTTCTAAAGTCTGGCCTTCTTGCTGTTCGCCGTCAGACATTAAAACATAAACCCTTCTTGACTTGTCAGCCAAAGCCATGCCAATGCCAATAGACAGTCCTTGGCCAAGAGACCCGCCTGATGTTTCTAAAATAGGCAGTTTTAATCTATCAGGATGGCCTTGCAAGCGAGAGCCCAGTTTGCGCAAAGTTAAAAGCTCTTCTTTGGGAATTAAGCCCAACTCGGCAAAAACCGCATAAAGCGCTGGACAGCAATGCGCTTTTGACAATATAAACTTGTCTTGTTTTTCTAAAACCCCGCCAAAATATAAAGCAACCAAAATCTCTACTATAGATAAAGACCCGCCAGGATGGCCAGAACCAGCTTGACAAAGCATTCTAATAATATCTTGCCTAATTAAATTAGCGATTTTTTGCATTTTAATATTTTCAGTATAAACTATTTATAAAATCAGGGCAAGCCTTTAATTGACTTTTTTTAAAAATCAAGCTAAGATTCAAAACAGAATGCTCGATCCAATCAATGAAATTAAATCCAGAATAGATATTGTTGATTTAATTTCAGGCTATACTAAATTGACCAAAGCTGGCGCTAATTACAAAGCGCTCTGTCCTTTTCACAGCGAAAAAACACCATCTTTTATTGTCTCTCCGTCAAAGCAAATTTGGCACTGCTTTGGCTCATGCTCTGAAGGCGGCGATATTTTTAAATTTATCATGAAGATAGAGGGCTTTGAATTTCCCGATGCCTTGCGCTTTTTGGCTGACAGAGCTGGCGTAGCTTTGACAAAGCAAGACCCTAAGTTAAAAACAGAAAGAGCCAGGCTTTATGAATTTCATGAACGAGCCGCTGACTATTTTGAAAGATGCCTAGGAGCGGCTGAAAAGCCGCTCAAATATCTTAAACAGCGCGGTTTGACTAAAAAAATAGTCAAAGAATTTCGGCTCGGTTATGCTCCGGCAAATACAAAGGCTCTGGGGCAATTTAAGAACAGAATTATTTTTCCGATTTGTGATTTAAACGGCCAAGTAGTCGGATTTACAGCAAGAGTTTTAGATAAAAGTCTTCCCAAGTATATTAACAGCCCGGATTCTTTGGTTTATAAAAAGTCTTTGATTCTATTCGGTCTTGATAAAGCCAAACAAGCAATTAGAGAAAAAAATCTTTGCGTCTTGGTCGAGGGCAACATGGATGTAATAATGTCTCATCAAGCCGGAGTCAAAAACGCAGTTGCTTCTTCAGGCAGCGCTTTAAGCGCAAACCAGCTTAAAATTATTAGGCGCTATACTAATAATTTAGTTTTGGCTTTTGATTCTGATTCAGCCGGGGGCAAGGCAACAAAAAGAACAATTGACTTGGCGCTTGAGCAGGAAATGAAAGTCAAAGTTATTGCTCTCAAAGACAAAGACCCGGCTGATTTAATTAAAAGAAATAAACAGGAATGGCAAAAAGCAATTAAAAAGGCAAAGCTGATTATGAGATATTATTTTAACGATGCTTTTAAAGAATTTGACGCTAAAAAACTTGAGGGCAAGAAAGAGATTGCTGGAGCTTTACTGCCGCTTATAAAAAAAATACCTAATGAAATAGAGCAATCATATTGGATTCAAAAATTGAGCCTGAAACTAAATATTGACGAAAAAATTTTATTAGAGCAGTCTTTTAAAATAAAATTTCAGAATTTAGTTAAACAGCCTGAAACAAAAATTTTACAAAAATCTCGTTTGGAAAAACTTCAAGACAGATTAGCTTCTTTGAAAAAGAACGAACTTTTAGTTGATGATCCAAAAAAAGAAATTAAAATTTGCCAAAAAGAGATTAAAATTATATTATTAAAAGATAAGCTCAAGCAATTGTCAGAGAAAATCAAGCAAGCTGAACAAAACAAGAAAAAGTCCCTGCTTAAAAAATTGATTAAACAATTTAATACAACAAGCCAAAAACTAAAATAGTTTTTAACTATGCCACGCAAAAAAATAATAATCACGCAGGAAAAAATTGACGACCTTGTTAAAAGAGGCCGCCAGCGCGGATTTATTACTGAAGCGGAGATTTTGCATTTGGCGCCTAATATCGAGCAAGATATTAAGGGCTTAGAAAAACTCTATGAGATTTTAGAGCAAGCCAATGTCAAAGTAATGACCGGGGACGAAAAATTAGACGAAAAATCAAAAGAGGAAAAAAAAGATCCTTTTTCTTTAGCGGCTTTTACCGGCGATTCAGTGCAAATATATTTACGGGAAATCGGCAAGGTTCCGTTGTTAAAATCAGAAGAAGAGGTCTCTTTGGCTAAAAGAATTGAAAGGGGCGATAAATCAGCTAAGCATAAATTAACCGAAGCTAATTTGCGACTGGTTGTTAGTATTGCCAAGCGCTATGTTGGCCGCAGTAAAAACTTAACTCTCTTGGACTTAATCCAAGAAGGCAATATGGGTCTTTTCCGGGCTGTTGAAAAATTTGATTATAAAAAAGGTTATAAATTTTCAACTTATGCGACTTGGTGGATTCGCCAGGCAATTACGCGGGCTTTGGCTGACCAAGCGCGGACTATTCGTATTCCTGTTCATATGATTGAGACAATCAACAAGCTAAGCAAGGTCAATCGAAGATTGGTTCAAGAACTTGGCCGCGAGCCCTTGCCAGAAGAAATAGCTTCGGAAATAAATCTGCCTTTAGAAAAAGTTCATCATATTCTAAAAATTTCTCAAGATACGATTTCTCTGGAAACTACGATTGGCGATGAAGAAGACGGGACAAGTTTGTCCGAGTTTATTGAAGACCATGAAACGATTTCACCTCACCAGTCCGCTAGCCAGAAAATCTTGAAAAAGCATATTGGCGAGGTTTTGAGAGCTTTAAACCCGCGCGAACAAAAAATTTTGAAAATGCGCTTTGGGCTTGAAGACGGTATTGTCCACACTTTGGAAGAGGTTGGCCAAAAATTCGGCGTCACGCGCGAGCGCATTCGCCAAATTGAGGCTAAAGCGCTAGAGCGAATTCAAGGCCAGAAAGGGCTTGAAAAACTCAAAGGATATTGATAAAATTAATTTATTCCGCGATAGCACAATGGTAGTGCGGCGCCCTGTTAAGGCGACGGTTGTAGGTTCGAGTCCTACTCGCGGAGCATTGATTGAGATCGGGCAAGAGATTGCTCGATTTCTTGTTTATTTTCGGCATTTTTGGCGGTTCGAACCTTGGCAATCTCGCGCCTGGACAGGAGTGAGACGGTTTTGAGGGGCACAAGCGAGTTTTCTAAGGAAATGCTTAGCTTTTTGTCCATAAGTGAGAGGTTCGAACCGAGCGTTGAGAGAATCTCTTTTTTCTTCTCCCACTCGCCGGTTTTGAATTTTATCGTTGCGTGCTCCACGAACTCAAAGGCTTCATTGGCAAACTTAATCCGCTTGTCTATCTGGTCGCCGGTATCGTTCAGAAGCTCCTCAAGGCGCTTCTTTTCTTTCTGGGCGTCCTCCATCCGTCTCTGGAAGTCCTCCTTGTTGAGTTCCTCCCGGGCCCGCATGTCTATAAGGCCGTCTATCACCGCCACGCAATCTTTGTAATCCTTTTGCAAATTCGTGAGGACTGCGTTGGTGTTCACCGAGTCCTTGGCATTTTGCTCGCGCATCCATTTCATGCCAAAATCGTGGACCTCTTGAGAAATGTCCAGTTGATCAAGCGTAGCGATAATCTGTCCTTCCAAATCGTTTTGTTGAACAACACTCTGGGTGCATTTCGGACCGAGTTTTCGCTTGGTGCAGTGGTAGTAGGTGTAGTGGTGAACCGTGCCATTTTTCTGGCGCTTGGTTTTATTCTCGGCTGTTATCATACATCCGCACTCGCCGCATCGGATCATGCCGGTAAATGCAAAAGTGTGAATGTGCGGCCGTTCGTTTTCGGTTCCGCCGAGCATCTCTTGAACTTTTCTGAATTCTTCCTCGGTTACCATTGGCGTGTGCCGGCCTCTAAACCAGTTGCCCGATCCTTTCGGAAACTCAAACATGCCGTAGTAAAACGGATCGCGGAACATCACATACGCCGCGCTGTAGACCATTGGCTTTCCGCCAATGCGCTTGTGCTTTGGCGTTGTGTATCCCATGTTATTGGCAATATCCACTTTTGCCTGACTGCAGAAAAGATTCAGCAAAAACTTGTCATTCGGATTGTCGCGGAATATTTGGCCCGGCGTTCGCACCTCTTTCAGTTTCCCAATATCAAGCAGATAAATAATCAGACCGGTATCTACGGAGTTTCTTGAGAGCCGGTTGGCATGCCATACTAAAAGTCCTTGCGCTTTCCCGGCTTCAATCTCTTTTATCATTTTGTTAAACACCGGCCGGCCCGGCGCTTTCGCGGAGTGCGCTTCGGATTCTATGGCCTTTATCTTAATCTTATTGTCGCAGGCAATTTTCTTTAACTCATCCGTTTGGGAGTCAATAGAAAGTACCTGCTTATCTTCGGATTCCGTCGACTTACGAGTATAAATGTAATATTCAATTGTTGTGTTTCCTTCGTTCATGGATTTTTTAATTTATTTGTTCGACCTTTGGCTCAACAACACCCTATGCTAATTCGGGGCACAAGCTAAGCGTCATTACCC
>JBDRLZ010000028.1:0-2846 GCA_043812555.1 bacterium | reverse complement strand
GTGTGTCTAACTTCTTTACATCGTCCTTGACAAACTATTTTACATCATCTAAAATATAACCATGCTTTCAAAATTTATTTTAGAACAGCGAAAAAAGAATAATCTGACGCAGGAGTTTTTAGCGTCTAAAATCGGCGTTTCCCGGCCAACTTATGTTCAAATAGAACAAGGCAAGCGGGACTTGACTATCACAGAAGCGCAAAAATTGGCGTCTGTTTTTAATATGTCTTTAGAGGATTTATTGAGCCGCAATCAAAAGCAAGTTGAAGTTAATTTTGAAAAAGAAAAAACAAAAAAAACAGCTAAGCCTGAAATGAGAATTATTATGCCGCGGGCAAACGCAAAAAAATTCAAAGAAGTCTTGCTCTATATTTTGGAAAAAGTCGGAGCTCGGCCGAATATCGGCGAAACAGCCATTTATAAATTGCTTTATTTTATAGACTTTGATTACTATGAAAAGTTTGAAGAGCAATTAGTTGGCGCGACATATATTAAAAATCATTTTGGCCCAACCCCGATTGAGTTCAAAAAAATAATCGACCAAATGATAGAAAAAGGCGAAATAGAAAAAATTAAAAGCAGATATTTCCAGCACGAGCAAAAAAAATACCTGCCAAGAAGAGCGGCTGATTTAAAAATTTTATCAGCTCAAGAAATTCAGCACATAGATGAGGTTTTAGCGCGCTTGGCATGGAAAAACGCCGCTGAATTAAGCAGTTATTCTCATTCAGATACTCCTTGGAGAGTCCATAAAATGGGAGCAAAAATAAGCTACGAAACTGTTTTTTATCGCGACGACGACCATTCGGTTAGAAATTACGAAGATGAACTTTAAAAGCACGACTGAATTTCAAAAGGATTTCAAGAAGCTGTCCAAAAAATTTAGATCCTTAAGTGGTGATTTAGTTGAGTTTAAAAAAGTTTTAAGTGAAGCGCCCTTGGGGATTGGCAAACACTTTAATGTTATTACAAAAACCGACCATTTATATATTATTAAAGCTAGGTTTTTTTGTAAAAGTTTAAAGAAAAAAGATTTAAGAATTATTTACGCATATATGGCCGCCGATATTAATTTTATTGAGATGTATTTTAAAGGCGACAAAGAGAACGAAGACCGCGAAAGAATTAAAAAACACCTTAAAAATTTCTCTTAAACCCCCTCGCTATAATATAAATCTCTTTGCTTCTTTTTCTAGTTGCTGTCGGCCTAAATCTTTTTGAAAAATCAAAGCATTTTTTGATTTGATTAAAAAGCTCGTTTGATTTTTCTCCTTCAAAAACTTTGCAGACAAAATTTCCGTCTTTTTTTAAAAATTTTTTAGCTATTTGCAAGGCTCTTTTTGAAAGCTCAAAAGATCTTTGTTCGTCTATGTCTTTTATGCCGCTAGTAGACGGCGAGAGATCAGATAAAACAACATCAAATTTTTTTTGAATTAAAGAAAAAATTTCCGGATTAAAAATATCATGTTTTATAAACTTTAAATTTGGCAGCAGCTTAATTTTTAAAGCATTAATATCAACAGCTGTTATCCCGCCTTTTTTGCCAATTATTTCAGACGCATATAATACCCAAGAACCAGGCGACGCGCCTAAATCTAAAATTTTATTTCCTGTTTTTATAATTTTATATTTCTGATCTATTTGTTTTAATTTGAAAACAGATCGGGCTGGATAACCTTGTTTTTTTGCTTTTATTGAAAAAGAGTCAAGCCATTTTTTCATTGAGCGGCAAAGGGGACTCGAACCCCCAACCTCTTGCTTGGGAAGCAAGCATTCTACCATTGAACTATTGCCGCAAATAAAAACTTTTAATTATAATAGAACAAAATCGCGGATAGGTCAAATTTTGCTTGTTAAGAATTCAGAAAAAACAGCTTTGGCGGCCATTAGTTTACAGGGATTTTTTGTGATTATATTTACAATCATAAGCGTTTAAATTTATTTCTTATAGCCATAACGCTATTATTCTAAAGGTAAAGTTTTTTTATGGCAAAGGGCTAGTCAAAATGGCTGCGAGAAGCTATAATCACTTAAAATCGGCTCGGCCAGTGTTATATTATTTATAATTAAAAAAATCACAGATGTTACAAAATGGTTTTATAAAAAGAATATTTCTTGCGTTGTTAAGGCAAATTTTGGTGAAGGCGGGTGGGGGACATTAATAATCAAAAAAGAGGATCGCAAATCATGGGACGAAGTATTGACGAGAATCAGTAAAGAGTTTAGCAATGATTCTATCTGGGATGACGGATTAATCATAGTCGAAGAATACATAATAGCAGAAAAAGGCATTTCTAGCGGTTGTCCATCATTAGAATTATTTTTATCAGAGAAGGGGCCTAAAATAACTTATCTGTGCGACCAGGTTGTTACAGAAGAGGGAAATTTTTTAGGAGTTGCTATGGGCAAGGATGCTCTAGGCAAAAAAGTTAAGAATAAAATAAATAGAGCGTCTATGCTTATTGGCAAAAGATTTTGGGAGTTAGGTTACAGGGGATTTTTCGATATAGATTTCGTTTTATCAAAAGAGAATGGGACACCCTATATTATTGAAACGAATATGCGTAGAACTGGAGGCACCCATATGATTTTTTCTGCTACGGGAAAAGTCTATTATCCGAAAAAGTTATTCTAGAAAAGATTCAAAATATTTTATTTCCTATAAACAAAAATAAAAAGGGAGTAATAATATCC
The DNA here is from genome assembly GCA_043812555.1 of bacterium. GTDB lineage: Bacteria > Patescibacteriota > Minisyncoccia > JBDRLZ01 > JBDRLZ01 > JBDRLZ01. Next base: position 152 of record JBDRLZ010000028.1, on the reverse strand, counting down.
ATAATAAATAAGTGGAAACCTACCCTTGGTTTTATTATTATTGAAGAATCATCAGATAAAGCACTAAAAATTTATTCTAAAATGAAAAATTTATTTAATATTAAAAATTAAAATCATAAAACCATGAACAGAATAATGTTAAAAGTAAAACC
>JBDRLZ010000027.1:0-7382 GCA_043812555.1 bacterium | reverse complement strand
CCGCATAAATTTTTGCTTGCGCAAAAATTTGAGTAGTTGGTAATTTGTATTTAGTAATTAGGACAAGGAAGAATCTATTTTTATTTCAGCAAAAATTTATCCCAAATTACAAATTACACACACAAATTACAAAAATATTATGTTTGATTTTGAAAATCTTAATGTTTACAGAAAAGCAAAGGAATCAAATAAAGATGTTTTGATTTTTTTAAAACAGAACAAGCAAATTGATTCTTATATCCGCGATCAACTAAAAAGAGCTTCGGTAAGTATTGTTATAAATATTGCCGAAGGAAGCGGAAAATTTTCAAAAGCTGATAAACGAAATTTTTACACAATTGCGAGAGGATCAACTTACGAATGTGTATCTTTGTTAGAAATTATTTTTGAGGAAAATCAGATTACAAAAGAAAAATTCGATTCTTTTTATCAAAAACTTGAGATATTGTCTAAAATGCTATTGGGTTTAATAAATAGTCAAAAATGAGAAAGCCAAGCGTTCAAATAATTCAAAAAATCGCCAAAGCGTTGGGCGTTTTGATTGAGGAGTTGAGAAAATAAAATTTATGGCAAGACCAATCACAATCACAGCCGAATATTTTCGTCAGTATAGGCAAAGGCTAGGTTTTTTTAACCAAGCCGATGCAAAAAACTTTTTTGGTGCAAAAGATATTACGCCAACGGTTGATTTAAATTATATTGGTTTATTAAACGAAAGACTTTATAATATAATAGACAAGATCAATGCAAGGGGGCGAATTGTTAAAAACTATTATTTCGCTTTTTGAGTCGCTGGGATACAAAGTGCAATATAAACTTTTAAATGCCGCTAAATATGGCGCACCACAAATAAGAGAAAGGGTTGTGATTATAGGTTCAAAACTAAAATTTGATTTTCGATATCCCGAGCCTACTCATTATAATTCAGAAGAAAAGCCTACTCTATTTAATAAAAAACTTAAACCATATTTAACGCTTGAAGAAGCAATAAGTGATTTACCATTTATTAAAACAAGCGAAGAGAGTTTTGCGTATGCGAGCGAACCACAAAATGAATTCCAGGGGTTAATGAGAAAAAATGCTCCTACAAAACTAATGGATCATAATTCTCCAAACAATAATGAAAGATTAGTAAAAATGATGGAATTATTGCCTGACGGAGGCACTCCTGAAGATTTGCCAAAAAATCTTCGCCCAACCTCTGGATTTAAAAACACTTATTGTCGTCTCTGGTGGAAAAGACCAGCGACAACTATTACTCGAAATTTAAGTACGCCATCGTCTTCTCGTTGTATCCACCCAAAAGCGCCTAGGCCGCTTACAACAAGAGAGGGTGCAAGAATTCAATGTTTTCCTGATGATTATCAATTTTATGGTCATAGGGCTGATAGAAACTTACAGGTCGGAAACGCTGTACCAACTTTTTTGTCTAATGCTTTATCAAAAGCAATCTTAGAAAATTTTAAGGCGGATGATATAGTTTGAATTATTTCCTATGAGCAAAACAATTCAAAAATTAAACAAACTTAAAAATCCAGGGACTAAAATTTTTAGATGCTAGAACCAAGCGCTTATTCTGAAGTTTGTCAATTAATCAATAATACCATGGAAGAAGAAACAAAAAAGCGACTCGACGCACAGGACGAGTTGCTTAAAAAAATTTATAAATCAGTTGAAAAAACGCGCAAGTATTTTTTATGGACGTTTATTGTATCGCTGGCTCTGTTTGTCTTGCCGCTTCTTGGCCTTTTGCTGTTTATGCCGAAGTTTTTAAGTATTTATAACTCTGGTTTAGGAGGATTATAATTAATAATTAACTAAAAAATATGCAAGGATATATAACTAATATAGAAAAAGATACTTTAGAAAATAATAATTTTCGCAAAGTGCTTTATACTGCCAAACACAGCCAGCTGGTTTTGATGTCTCTTGAGCCAAAAGAAGAAATTGGCGCTGAGATTCATAATAATCTTGATCAGTTTATTCGCGTTGAAGCCGGCGCAGGTTTGGCGATTTTAGATGGCGCTGAACATCAAATTGCTGACGGATCAGCAATTGTTATTCCTGCCGGGACAAATCATAATATTATTAATTCATCTGGAACAGAGAAATTAAAGCTTTATACTATTTATTCTCCACCCGAACACCTCGATAAAATAATCCGCCAAACCAAAGCAGAGGCAATAGCCCGAGAAGAGCATTTTGACGGCAAAACCACAGAATAGTTGACTTTTTTTGCGCTATGTGCTATAATTTAAACTGTAAGTGTCTCGCAGGTTAAATCCAAAGAGAAGAGGTCGCCTTACGAAATCATAATTATTATTAAGCTATTCACGAGATAAAATGAACAAGAAGTTATATGTGGGAAGTTTATCCTACAACACAACCGAAGATGCGTTAAAAGACGCCTTTTCTCAAGCGGGCACAGTTGAATCAGCCGCAATCATTACCGACAAAATGTCTGGCCGTTCAAAAGGCTTTGGCTTTGTCGAAATGGCTTCTGACGAAGAAGCGCAAGCGGCAATTGATATGTGGAACGGCAAAGAACTGGACGGCCGAGCAATCGTTGTTAACGAAGCTCGTCCAATGACCGAAAGACCGGAGCGCAGTTTTAACCGCAGATAAATCAAGCAACGCAAACAAAAACAGGGTTTTTCAAACCCTTGTTTTTGTTTTATTATCTCTCAAAAAAATAATAGCACCATTTTAAGATATTTGGGGCATTATCTCTTTCAGAGTTTTGATTTTTAATTAGCAATTCAGATTCTTGAATCATAATAACCTTTTCGTTTGGCTTTTGCATTTTGAATTTTTCTCTTGCCTGCCTCTCTAGATAAATGTCATCGGCAAAATATTCTTTTAAATCAGCCAGTTTATTATTAAATTCGCGTTCTTCTTGAGCTTCTGTTTTTAGCAGGTTTAATTTTTTATTATTGTTTTTCTTATAAGCTTCTAAATTCGCATAAGCCAATAAAGCAATTAAGCCCAAAACAAGAATCAAATAAGTTTTTGATTTAAGAAAGCCTGATTTCATAAATTTTTTTTAACTTTATTTTAATCAAATTATACAAAGTCAGCATTTCTTTTAAGCGCATGGCAAAACAAAACAAGATATAAACTATTAGCCCAGCAATAGCTGAAGTTAATCCCTGGATAGTAATGCCAAGATAAGTGCGCATATCAACAACCAAAGCCATTAAGTTCAGCATTCCGTAAACAGCTAAGCCGGCAACAAGCGAAGCCAAAACAATTTTGAGAAGCGCCTTTATTAAAATCCAATCGTCCAAATAACCAATTTTAAAACGCAAAGTAATAAAAAGCATGAAAGCTGTTGTTATATTAGCAATAGCAAAAGCCAAAGCAAGACCGGATACATCTAGCCTTTGGCTCAAAATAACACAGCCGATTATATTAATTCCAGCGCCAACAAGGCCAATGATAAACGGCGTTTTTGTATTTTCTAAAGCATAAAAGGCCCGGCTAAATAAAAGAACCGCTGCTTGGGCAAACATGCCAATAGCAAAAAACTGCAGACAATTAATAGTCAAACGAGTTGCTGTCCAGTCAAAAGCTCCCTGACCAAGAATGACCCGAACTATTTGAGCTCTCAAGACAATTATAAAAACTGAAGCTGGGATTAGAAAAAAAAGAATCTGCCGCAAAGTATTAATCAAGCTGTGAACAAATTGCTTAGTTTGTTTTTGCGAAACAAAGCTGGCTAAAGTTGGGAAAGCGGCTACAGCAAAAGAAAGGCCAAAAATATCAACAGGAAAGCTTTGCAAAAGATCAGCATAATCAAAAGCTGATAATCTGCCTTTGCCCAAGGTTGAGGCAATAATCGTAATTACAAAAATATTAATTTGAGAAGTCAGCAGAGCCAAAACGCGCGGCGGCGCTAATTTTATAATTCTTTTTAAGCCGGGATGATGCCAATTAAAAATCGGCTTCCAGTGGAAACCAGAATAAATTATTATTGGCAGTTGGATGCTCATTTGGAGAAAAGCGCCAAGAATAACGCCATAAACTACACCATAAACACCCCAGATTGATTGGAAAAAAACAAGGCCAAGAATAATGCCGATATTATAAAGCAAAGGGGCAAGGGCAGTAATTAAAAAACGCTTGAAAGATTGGAGAATGCCGGAAAAAATACTGCTTAGAGCTAGGAAAATCGGCTGGAGCAAGAGAAGCCGGGTTAGATTAATTGCTAAATCGGTTTTTTCCGGGCCAAAGCCGGGCACAATCAGGGGCACAAGCCATGGCGCTAATAAAACTAAAACAATGCTTAAAAACAAGATGCTGATTAAAATAATATTTAAAATATTACTTACTAAGAGCCAAGCTTGTTTTTCGTCTTTATTTAAATAATCAGTAAATATTGGGATTAAGCCGGCTGAAAGTATGCCAGTGATTAAGAGTAAAAATAAAAAATCAGGCAGTCTGAATGCGGCGACATAAACATCGTAAATATCGCCAGCGCCGAAAAAATAAGCAAAAAGATGAATTTTAACAAGACCCAAAAGCCGGCTGGCTAGGGTCGCGAATGCTAAAATCCCTGCGGCCGCAGTGATTGTTTTTGATTGGGAGTTAAAAATATACTTGAGCCTGCTCATGCTTTATCATCATAAACCAGATATCCCCAGCTGTCTAGCTGGGGATAAATTTGGGCTTAAGCAAGCCTGTAAGCCGGATTCTGTGCCGATTTCGTCCGAGCGAAGCGAGGTTACGAAATCGAGCACCCTGTCGAATGACAGGGTTGCCCCGTTATTCAACGGGACGCTCAATTTTGTATTCGCCTTCGACGAACAAAATTGGCGATAGCCATCTATCTAATGCGGTCTACCCGTTGATTATTTTGCAAACAATAATCAACTTATTTGACCTTGCAGCAGGCAGGGTTTACCATCAGCTCGCTTCGCAGCGGCTGAAGAGAAGTTTTACTTCTCACTTTTCACCTTTTGTCCGCGGAAAATCCGAGGACTAGTATAGTCTCTGTGGCACTTTCCCTAGGATTTCTCCCGGTTGGATTTCCCAACTGCCCTTATTGTGCTGTCCGGACTTTCCTCCCGCGGAAAATCCGCGGGCGGCTATCCGTCTTGCTTAAGCAATATTATAATAATATAATTTTATGACTTTGTCAAGTCAAAATTATCCCCTATGCAGACAAAAAGATCTATGCTATATTAGTAAATAATGCTGGATTGTATTTTTTGCAAAATAATAAATAAAAAAATAGCGGCTGATATTATTTACGAAGATCAAGACTTTGTTGTTTTTAAAGATATTAAGCCAAAAGCAGAAACGCATCTTTTAATTGTGCCAAAAAAGCATATTGAATGGCAAAATGAGTTCACCGGGGAAGAATTAGCAATTTTATCTGGGCTTTTTTCTGTTGGTAAAGTAGTTGCTATTAATCAGAGAATTTTTGATGCTTGCAAATTTGTTTTTAATGTTGGCAAAACCGGACATATTAATCATATCCATTTGCATCTTTTGGGCGGTTTGAGAAAATATACTTAAAAAAATTATTATTTCAGGGTTCTATTTTAAAACTTGACAAGATTCAAAGAATGTACTAATCTATCTAAAATAGAACCTTCAAAAAATAAATATAGAAAAGAAGAACAAAATGAAAAAAGGAATAACAAAACGCAAAGATGATTATGCTCAATGGTATCTCGATGTAATTGCTGAAGCCGATTTGGCGGAACATGCGCCTGTTAAAGGATGTATGATTATTAAACCTTATGGTTATGCAATTTGGGAGAACATTCAAAGAGTACTGGATGCGGCAATAAAAGCAACTGGTGTGAAGAATGCCTACTTCCCTCTGTTTATACCCAAGAGTTTTCTCGAGAGAGAGAAAAAGCATGTGAAGGGCTTTGCGCCTGAATTTATCACAGTTACTCATGCCGGAGGCAAAAAACTTGATGAGCCGTTAATTATTCGTCCTACTTCAGAAACTGTTATTTATGAAGTATTCTCAAAATGGATAAAATCCTATCGTGATTTACCCTTACTTATCAATCAGTGGGCGAATATCGCTAGATGGGAACTTCGTCCTCGTTTGTTTCTACGAACAATTGAGTTTCTCTGGCAAGAGGGGCATACGGTACATTCTACTGAAGAAGAGGCTGAAGCGAAGGCCCGAGAGATGTTAGAGATCTACACATCCTTTGCTGAGAATTACTTAGCGCTTCCTGTTATCCCGGGTGTAAAAACTGAAACCGAAAAATTTCCAGGAGCGGTTCGGACATATTGTGTTGAGAGCATGATGCAAGATGGTAAGGCACTACAAGCTGGCACTTCCCATATGCTCGGCCAAAATTTTGCTAAGGTTTTTAATGTAAAATTTCTCGGAGAGGATGGTGTTGAACATTATGGATGGCAAACAAGCTGGGGGGTAAGCACAAGGTTGATTGGTGCGCTTATTATGGCTCATAGCGACGACAAGGGGCTTGTTCTTCCTCCTCAAATAGCTCCTATCCAAGTTGTTATTATCCCAGTGTGGGTTGGCGAAGAAGAGCGAGAAAAGGTCTTCGCGAAAGCAGTCCTTATTGCCCAAAATCTTCAAGAGGCGCATGGGATAAATATTGAGATAGATAAGCGCGAGACTATGCGTCCTGGCGCAAAATTTTTTGAATGGGAAAAAAAAGGCGTGCCTATCCGAATAGAGATTGGCCCCAAAGATATTGCTAAAAAATCAGTAATAGTTGTTCGACGCGACACTAGTGAAAAGGAGTCAGTCATCGAAGGGAAGATTATTAGTCGGGTGGGGAAAACATTGAATGAAATCCAAGATTCTCTTTTTTCCAAAGCACTTACTTTCCAACGAGACAATTCTTATATAATAGATTCCTGGGACGAATTCAAAGCCATCATCGGAAAGGGAGGATTCGTTTACGCTCATTGGTGTGAGAATGCTGATTGCGAAGCCAAGGTCAAAGAAGAAACTAAGGCAACTATTCGAAACATTCCTCTTAACCAAAGGGAGGAAAAGGGGAAATGCATCTTTTGCGATAAGCCCTCAAATGGACATGTCATATTCGCAAAAGCCTATTAGCCCAAAGAGGCCATTTATTACAAATTGCCTCTTGTAAAACAAGATCACAACCTCGGCCTTGTTGCAAAAATAATAAACTTGATTTATTCTATAAGCAACAAGGCCTAATTATTTGATGAATATGAATCGTAATAAAAAGAACAATGTAGTTGTTCCCAAAAAAATTAAGAAAGGAACCCATATTCGCGTAATCGCTCCTGCTCGTAGTTTAAAATTGCTTTCAAATAAAATAAAAAACGCGGCAGTTAAACGGCTGGAAAAATTCGGGTTTAAATTATCTTTTGGAAAACATGTTGATGAAATTGACGAGTTTAATTCG
>JBDRLZ010000026.1:0-2621 GCA_043812555.1 bacterium | reverse complement strand
AAAGAAGAATATAAAAAGGACTTAGAAAGCAAAGCCACGAATATTACAACTAATATTGCGAACAATCAAATAAGAAACATTGAAGCTTTAGCTCTCTTTGCTGCTTTTTTTACTTTCGTTGCCATCAATGTTCAAGTTTTTTCTCAAGTAGAAAACTTAAGAAGCGCGATGTGGTTTAGTCTGCTGTTATTAGGTTGTTTAGGATTTTTTGCATTATTGGTGCATGTAATTATAAATACAATTACGCAAAAAGCGGGCATTTGGCAAGTTATAATTTTGGCTGGAGTATTTGCAATTTTGATTCTTATTGCTTTATGGCGGGGTGGTGATGAAAAATTATATCAAAGCAATGGCAACCCAATAAAAATAGAAAATCAGGGGGCAAGTGTTCAGGTTCATGATAATGAAATTTTAGTCCCGAAAGATAAATAAAAAGAAATCCGCGTAGTGCGGATTTCTTGAGAGACTGCGGAGGATTAATTTCCCACGATCTCGTTGGGCTTATCATCCAGTATTTATATACTAATATATCTATATTAAAATGTCAAGGGCAAGTTGTGGATAACTCAAGACGGTGGACTGTCGGGGAATTGAACCCCGCACGCTCGGGATGATAAGCCCAGCGCGAGACCGACTACAGCCCACCGCAAATTTATTATAACACACAACCCAATTCTTGCTAAACAAACCAAAATAAACTAAAATATTATAATATGCCAACAAAAAACTTAATTCAAAAAATAGAACAATCAAGAGGCTCTAAGCTTGTTGCTTATGTTACCGGCGACAGAGACCCGTTTAAGACAAAAATCGCTGATGATGTTGTGCCAATATTTAATAAGCATTTAGATAAAATTGGGCAACAAGATTTAATCAGTATATTTTTATATACCCGAGGCGGGGATATGCTCGCGCCATTAAGACTAATAAAACTCTTAAAAAGCTATACTAAGCAAATAGAAGTCATTGTGCCATATCGAGCGCATAGCGCCGGAACCCTGATTGCCATTGGCGCCGATAAAATCGTAATGGGCAGATTAGGCGAATTAAGCCCGGTTGACCCCTCAACCAGCCACCCGTTTAACCCGGCAAACCCAATTGACCCAAAACAAAAAATGCAAATCAGCGTTGAAGATTTGCATTCTTATTTTTTGCTCGCCAAAGAAAAAGCCGGAGTCCAAGACGAACAAATGGTTGAGATTTACAAAGATTTAGTTAAAAAAATACACCCGCTTTCTCTTGGCAATGTTTATCGCGCCGCCAGAATGGCCAAACAAATCACCAAGAAATTATTATTAATGCATTTTAATTTAGAGCGCGACAAAGAAAAGATAGAAGAGATAGTTAAAGAAATAACCGGCGATATCTGCATTCACGGCTATCCAATCACAAGAGACGAAGCCAAAGATATTGGGCTAAATATAGAAAACGCGGATAATAATTTAGGCCGGGAAATTTGGCAGTTATACGAAGCTTACGCTGAAAAAATGGAGCTTAATACGAAATTTGACCCGATTGCTTTGCTAGGGGCACAGGAATTTGCCGAGTTTAATTATTCAGGAGCATTTATTGAAAGCGCAAATTTACTAGACAGTTTTGTTTTCAAAGGCAAATTGAGAAGAATTGTTAAAGACAACAAAGCCGGCATAGATATTAACATAGAATCATCGGGCTGGGAACAAATTAATTAAATTAAAACTATGCATAAAATCAAAACAGAAAATTTATTATGGATTGATATTAAAGGCCCGTCAGAGCAGGATGTTAAATACTTAAAAGAGAAATTTAATTTGCATGATTTGATTTTAAACGAGCTTGTCCCAGCATCCCAGCGTTCAAAAGTCGAATTATTTGATAATCAACTTTATTTGGTTTTATATTTTCCGGTTTTTGACAAAAAAACACGGCAGACAAAACCGCGCGAATTAGATATTATAATTGACCGCGAAAAAAATATTATTGTCACCAGCCACTATAAAACCATTTTGCCATTAAAAGCAGTTTTTGACCAATGTAATCTTTACGAAGAGGCAAAAGCAAAGTACTTAAATCAAGGCCCGGCAATGCTTTTGTATTATATTATTGAAAGTATTTTAAGCGCTTGCTTGCCAAAGCTTGATCATATTGCCGAAAAAATAGAACGAATAGAAGATAGGATTTTTCAGGGGCATGAAAAAGAAATGGTTTCAGAAATTTCTATTATCCAGAGAGATATTTTAAATATGAGCAAGGCAATCAAGCCGGCCAAAACAATTATTCAGTCTTTAGAAACAATTGCCCCGCGATTTTTCGGCCAGCAACTTAGGCTTTATTTCCAGGATTTATCCGGCTCTTATGCCCAGGTTCGTTCTGTTCTAGATTCTAATCAAGAAATGATCGAGTCTTTGCATCAAACCAATGAGTCTTTGCTGTCTAACAAGATTTCTGAAATTATGAAAACTCTGACAATTATTTCTTTTATAACTTTCCCGCTTGGAGTAATTGCCGGAATTTTCGGCATGAATGTTTTTGACAAAGTTGGTTTTGCCCATCATCAAATTACTTTTTGGATAATTATTTTAGCAATGCTTAGTTTAGCTGGGACAATGTTTGTTGTTTTTAGAAAGAAAAAGTGGCTTTAA
>JBDRLZ010000025.1:0-9730 GCA_043812555.1 bacterium | reverse complement strand
AAAAACAACGGATTTAAGTTTGTTTCTGAAAATTTCGAAATCGATAACACCCTGTTGAGCTTGGTTGCTCAAGCGCGGCAAAAATTAGAAATAAAAATAGCAAAAATGCTCTATGCTTGAATATGCCACAGGATTAATCAGGGTTCTAGAAAAGCGCATATTAGATCAAACCGATTTTGAAAGAATGCAAGGCGCTAAAACAGCGGCTGATGCTTTTAGAGTTTTGAACGACACTGATTATGCTGATAATTTATTAAATTTAAAACCCGAAGAATTCGAAAAAGCCCTAGAGCGTGATAACAAAGATTTAAGAAAATTATTTTTCAAAATTATTAATAATAGACTGCTTTTGGACTTTTTATTTTTAAAGCAAGACTATTTAAAGCTTAAGTTTTATTTAAAATCAAAACATAATCCTGAACTCAAAAAGCGCAAAAAACCGAATTTAAAAATTCCAAGAATAAAAAATCCAACTCCGCAGAAAATAGACATAATTTGCGATTTAGAGCTTTATAGAGCAAGAAAAAAAATTGCTAAAAAGCTTAGAGATAAATTTTTGCAGAAAATAAACAAAAAAGATCTTGATTTAAATTATGATTTGGATTTGATAAAAACAGAAGCGCGCAATTATGCCTATGGCAGTCCAATAATTCTTGAATATTATTATAAAAAACTTGACGCGGCCAGAAAAATTCGGATGATCATGAATGCTAAATTAAACAACATAAAACATGAAACTGGCGATTTTAGGTTCTAAAAATTCAGTTTTGGGTTTTAAGGCAATCGGTCTAGATGTTTTTAGTAATCTAAAAAATATAGATTTAGAAAATTACGGGATTTTATTTATAACAGAAGATTGGGCAAAAAAATTACGCAAAGAAATTGACGAAATTTCAAGCCAGGCTCTGCCGGCAATCTTAACCGTGCCATCAATGCAAGGCGCGAGCAAAGAAGGCATTAGAAATCTTAAAAAAATTGTTGAAAAAGCAATTGGCAGTGATATATTAAAGCTTGAAAATTAAAAATGCGAAACAAACCAAATGTTTATCTAGATAATAGCGTGTTAAATCGGCCATTTGATGATCAGTCTGTGCCAAATAATAAGTTAGAAACAATCGCTTTCTTTTTAATATTAAAATCAATAGAGCAAAATAAAGTTATTTTAATCAGTTCAGATATCGTGGAATACGAGAACAGCAAGAATCCGTTTCCAGAAAGAAAATTTTGGATTAATTTCTATATTGCTTTAGCAAAACAAAATCAAAAATTAAATCAAGAAATTATTTTAAAAGCCCAAGAAATCGCACGGCTTAAAATAATGCCGCTTGATGCCTTACATTTAGCTTGCGCTGAATATGCAGGCGTTGATTATTTTATAACTTGCGATTATGATATTATTAAGCGATACAAGCACGATTTAAATATTATTAATCCCGTTGATTTTATTTTAAATCTATAATTTTATGAAAACACAAACAATCACACAGCAAAATATTATTGAACAAGGCGCAGAAGTCTTGTTAAGAGAGCTTGGCCCAAGCAAAGCAAGCGAATTTTGGAATTCCTTAAAATATTCTAACAAAGATTATACAAAATTAAGAAAAAAAATGTTTAAAGATTTGAGCGTGCAGGACATTGCAAAAGAGATAAAAAATCGTTGAAAAAGCGGTTAGCAGTGATATATTAAAATTAGAATAATTTATGCAAGAAAAAAATACAGGAAAAATTATCAAAGTTGCCGGGCCATTGGTTGTGGCTTCGGGAATGCAAGACGCCAAGATGTACGAGGTTGTTCGGGTTTCTGACAAAAAATTAGTTGGTGAAATAATTGAACTCAAAAACGACACAGCTTCAATCCAGGTTTACGAAGAAACTTCCGGCATTGGTCCTGGGGAGCCTGTTTATCTAACTGGCCAGCCTTTAACTGTTGAACTTGGACCAGGCTTGCTTGAGTCAATTTATGACGGCGTGCAAAGACCGTTAGATAAAATTTACAAAAAAGCCGGGGATTATATCAGCCGCGGGATTGATGTGCCAGGACTTTCGCGAATTAAAAAATGGGAATTTTCACCCTGCCTTAAAAAAGGCGGCGAAGTAAATCCTGGCGATATAATCGGCTTAGTGCCGGAAACAAGCTTAATCGAACATAAAATTATGGTCCCGCCGGGAATTTCAGGCAGAATCAGCGAAATTGCTCCAAAAGGCAAATATACTATAGAAGATATTGTCTGCAAAATTGATAATCAGGCAATTAAGATGATGCAGATTTGGCCGATTCGCGAGCCAAGGCCGATTATTAAAAAACAAATTCCTGATGAGCCTTTGCTTTCAGGACAAAGAGTTATTGACGCATTTTTCCCGATTGTTAAAGGCGGAGCTGGCTGCGTACCCGGACCCTTTGGCGCGGGAAAAACAGTTATCCAGCACCAGCTTGCCAAATGGTCAGACGCAGATATTGTAATTTTTATCGGATGCGGCGAGCGAGGCAATGAAATGACCGATGTTCTTCAGGAATTCCCAGAACTCAAAGATCCCAAATCAGGAGAGCCTCTTATGAAAAGAACTGTTTTAATTGCCAATACTTCAAATATGCCGGTTGCGGCGCGCGAAGCTAGTGTTTACACTGGAATCACAATCGCTGAATATTTTAGAGACATGGGCTATAAAGTGCTTTTAACTGCTGATTCTACTTCGCGCTGGGCCGAAGCAATGCGCGAAATTTCCGGCCGTTTAGAAGAAATGCCCGGGGAAGAGGGTTATCCGGCTTACTTAGGCTCGCGCACAGCCGCATTTTATGAACGAGCAGGCAAAGCCAAATGCCTTGGCAACAGAGAAGGTTCTTTAACTGTTGTTGGCGCGGTTTCGCCGCCAGGCGGAGATTTGTCAGAGCCAGTAACGCAGAACACTCTACGCGTGACAAAAGTTTTCTGGGGCCTTGAAGCTAGCCTAGCTTATAAGCGTCATTTTCCAGCAATTAATTGGCTGGCTTCTTATTCTCTTTATTATGACAAAATAGATGATTTCATGAAGAAAAACACAGGCCCAGACTGGCCCAAGATGCGCGGAAAAGCTATGAGTATTTTGCAGAAAGAATCTGAACTGCAAGAAATAGTTAGATTAGTAGGCATAGAAGCGCTTTCTCCGGAAGAGCAATTACTGCTTGACACTGCCAAATCTATTCGAGAAGATTTTCTCCAGCAAAATGCTTTTGACGAAATTGACGCTTATACTTCAATTAAAAAAACTTATTTAATTTTAAAAGCAATCTTAGAGTTTCAAAAAACAGGGCTTGAAAAATTAAAACAAAAAATTAAATTAGAGGAGATTTTAAAATCTCCTCTGAAAGAAAAAATTGCCAAAGCTAAGATGATCCCTGAAGATAAATTAGAAGAATTAGAAAAATTAATTTTAGAGATTAATCAATAAATCTGCTAACTTGGGATTTCCAAAGTTTTTGATAGAGCTCTGAATTACTAAGCAATTCTTCGTGCGAGCCAGCCTCAATAATTTGGCCTTTTTCAAAAACAATTATTTTGTCCATTTTACGGATCGTAGACAAGCGATGGGCAATAATAATTGTTGTTCTGTTTTGCATTAAACTATCCAGGGCTTGCTGAATTAAATTTTCCGAGACAGAATCCAAACTTGAAGTTGCTTCGTCTAAAATCAAAATTTGAGCATTTTCCAAGAAAACTCGAGCCAAAGCAATTCTCTGGCGCTCGCCGCCGGAAAGTTTAATCCCCCGTTCGCCAACCATAGATTTATATTTTTTTGGTAAATCCTGAATAAATTCATCGGCATAAGCTAATTTAGCCGCTTTAATAATCTCGCTTTTTTGGGCATTTTTTTTGCCGTATTTTATATTTTGATAAATGCTTCGGTGAAACAAAAGAGGCTCTTGCGGCACAAGGCTAATGCTTTTGCGCAAGCTCTCTAAATCAACTTTTTTAATATTTTGCCCGTCAATTAAAATCTTGCCTTTTTGCGGATCAACAAATCTAAAGAGCAGTTTAATAAAAGTGCTTTTGCCGGCGCCTGACGGCCCGACCAAAGCTATTTTTTCACCGGGCTTAATCAAAAGATTAATATTTTTAAGAGCGTATTTATTTTTTCTGGCATAGGCAAAACAAATATTTTCAAATTTAATTTCGCCTTTTTTGATTTTTAAAATCGGCGCGTTTTTCGGGCTTTTAATAATCAGAGGCTTTTCAAGAAGTTTTATTAAATCTTGAATATCAACTTCAGCCCGCCTGAAATGCCGGTAAAATCGGCCAAAAGTCCACATTGGGAACATTAGAAGCCCCATATTGCCTTGGACAAAAACAATGTCGCCGACATTAAAAGCGCCTTGCTTCCAAAAATAAAGAGAAATCGCTAAGAGCATAACTTCTAAAAAAGCAATAAAACTGCCCTGAAACAAGCTTATTAAAGAACCCATTGTCCAGCACTTTTTGGCTGATTCTGCCCATGCCATGTTGTCTTTGCCAAAAATTTTGCTTTCAGCTTTTTCGCCGGTAAAAGTTTTGACTGTTAAATTATTACTCAAAGAATCAATTATTGTGCCGGATAAAATATTTTCTCTTTTTGTCCGCCGAGCTTCAAGCTTAATTTGTTTTTTAACTAACAAGATACTCAAAATAATAAAAATAATTAAGCCGATTCCTAATAGCGCGCCGATTAAAACATTGGTTTTTACAAGAACTAAAATCACAAAAATCATTGTTAAGGTGATCGGAGTTAAATCATAAAAAAACATGTCTAAAATAGTTTCAATCATGCCAATGCCGCGGTGGATTTTTCGGGCATTTGATCCGGCGAATGTTGAGGTGTGAAATTTATAAGGCAATTTGGCAACATGGTTGAAAGCCCGATTGCCGATTTTTTCCATTGTGCCGGCTTCAATGCGTATTAAAAACAGAGAAGCAATGTCTCTAAAAATTCTATGCACCAGCAAAGCAATTGCCAAGATTAAAACTAAAAAAACAATCGGCTGAAAATTATTTTCAGAAACAGCATTAATAATTCCCCGATAAACAAATGGATTAACAAAATCAGCAGCAACATAAATAAGCATAAAAACAGCGACAAAGCCCATTGTCCATTTATATTTGGCCTGTGAAAAAACAAATTTGATTGTCTTAAGAGTTTGAGATTTCATGAATAATATTTAATCTAGCATAAATCAAAACAAGATGCTAGAATAAAAAAACAAAATGGATAAAATCGATTATAAATCGCTAGAAGATAAAATTAGCACACGACCGGATAAATATTTAAAGCTCGGCCAGGATAAAGGATATTTCGTTCTTGACGGCAAAAAGATTAAAGACAAAATCGGTAAAAAGACAAAAGCCAATCAAAAAACAGAAATATTATTTATTGAACGGTGTATTGATTTTTTAAAGCCAAAAACCGGCAAGATGGCGATTGTTTTGCCGGATGGAATTTTAACCAATTCAAGTCTTCAGCCGGTTCGCGACCATATGAATGATTTAGAGCTTATTTTTACTATGCTTGGCGAACGCGCGACAACGGAGATTCATAGAACAGAAAATTCAATCGGATTGCCAAAATTAAAAGCTGATTCTAAAGCAGGCGGGAATATTGCTGGCGGAGCCAGAAAAAAATTAGAAAAACGGCTTGGCAAGCCGATTTCAAGCAAAGAGAATTATCTGCAGGAGCCAGAGGCGATAAAAAGAATTAAATAAAATTTATGAGGAGTTTTATAGATAAAAATTTAAATTCAATTGTGTTGTTCGTTACTAGAAGATTTTTATGATGAGAATAGGTTATTTTTTGAGGAAAGTTTAGCTATAAGAATAGATGAATTAGTGAAAGAGTTTAGAAAAGCGATGAGGCATCATAGGTTGTGTATGGATCCACAAAAAACCGAAGATCGGGTGATAGAGATGGACAAAGCATGGACAAAAATAATCAAAGATGTGCCAGCGATAAAGCAAGATATTGAAAAGAGATTTAGGGAAATTATAGGTGTCGAAAAGCAAATATGACTCAACCCAAAACCCAACAACTTAACCCTCAAATTTTTACCATTTATAGCGACGAAATCACAGAACGGCTTGATCCATATTTTTATAAATTTGAATTTAGAGAAATTGAAAAGATTTTGAGCAGTAAAAGAACAGTTGAATTTTTAGACTTAATAAACTCAGTTTCAATGGGCGCTTCAGTACCTAAATACAGAGAGGAAAAAGACGAGGTGCCGTTCGTTTTTGGTAAAAATGTTAAACACGGTTTTTTAGATTTGGCTGATGTGGAATACATTTCAGAAAAAACGGCGAAGAAATTTAAAAGTTCAATCTTAGAAGAAAAAGATTTGGTTTTTTCAGTTCGCGGAGCTTACATTGGCAAAGTGGCAATAATACCTAAAAGATTAAAAGGTGGAAATATTATAAATAATTTGGTTAGAATAAATCTAAAAGATAAAAATTTAGCTGAATATTTAACGATTTATTTGAGTTCAAAAATTGGTCAGGATTTAATAGACAGAGAGGTTTGGGGTGGTGCTCAGCCTGGTATCACAAACGAGCAAATTAAAAATTTAAAAATAATCCTCCCGCCTCTTCAAATCCAAACCAAAATCGCGGGAAAAGTAAAATTTTATTATTCTCAAACCCAAAAATTGCGAGAAGGAGCAAATAATAATCTGCAAACAGCCAAAGAAAAAGTTGAGGAGATTATTTTAAGATAAATATATTATTAATTTTAGATTTAATCTTATGCCAAAATATATCTTTGTTGTCGGAGGGGTAATGTCCGGCGTTGGCAAAGGCACGGCCACAGCCTCTATTGGCAAGCTTCTCCAAGCCCGCGGCTTTGAAGTCACAGCCATTAAAATTGACCCTTATATTAATGTTGACGCCGGCACAATGAACCCAATTGAGCACGGCGAAGTTTTTGTTACTGAAGACGGCAAAGAAACTGACCAGGACATTGGCAATTACGAAAGATTTTTAGACCGCAATATTTTAGCCGGCAATTATATGACAACCGGCAGTGTTTATCAGGCAGTCATCGAAAGAGAAAGAAACCTAGAATATCAAGGCAAATGCGTTCAGGTTGTGCCTCATATTCCGGAAGAAGTTATTGCCAGAATACAAAAAGCAAGCCGCCAAACTAAAGCCGATTTTGTTTTAATTGAAATCGGCGGCACAGTCGGCGAATATGAAAATTTATTGTTTTTAGAAGCCGGGCGAATGATGCATCTTCAAAAACCCGAAGATGTTGTTTTTGTTATGGTTTCTTATTTGCCTATACCGTCAAAAATCGGCGAAATGAAAACAAAACCAACTCAGCACGCGGTGCGCAATCTAAATTCAGCTGGCATCCAGCCCGATTTTATTCTAGCCAGAGCCAGCAAGCCGCTCGACGAGCCAAGAAGAAATAAAATTTCTACTTTCTGCAATATCCCAAAATCTAATGTGATTTCAGCGCCTGATGTTGATTATATTTATGAAATTCCAATAAATTTTGCAGCTGAAGAATTAGACTTAAAAATCCTGCGCAAATTTAAAATGCGGCCTCGCAAAAAAAATCTGCAGGACTGGAAAAAACTAGTTCAGATAATTCACAATGCTGAAAAATCAATTAAAATCGGCATTATTGGCAAATATTTTAAAACCGGCGAATTTACTCTAACTGATTCTTATATTTCAGTAATAGAAGCTGTCAAACACGCTTGCTGGTTTTTCAAAACAAGCCCAGAAATAATTTGGGTTGATTCTGAAACAGATTATAATCTGTCTTTATTAGACGGCATTATTGTTCCCGGCGGTTTTGGCGCAAGGGGGATTGATGGCAAAATTCAAGCCATAAATTACGCTCGGGAAAACAGAAAGCCATTTTTGGGCTTGTGTTTTGGCATGCAATTAGCCTGCATTGAGTTTTCCCGCAATGTCTGCAATTTAAAAGACGCGCATACTACGGAAATAAATAATCAGACAAAAAATCCAGTCATTGATTTTCTTCCTGACCAAAGAGAAAAAATTGCTAAAAAAGATTATGGCGGGACAATGCGCCTTGGCGCTTATGATTGCGTTTTGGCCAAAAACACGATTACTTATCAAGCTTACAAAAAAATAAATATTTCAGAGCGGCACAGGCATCGTTATGAATTCAATAATGCTTATCGCCAAAAACTAGAAGAGAAAGGCCTTGTTTTTTCAGGCATTAATCCTGAAAAAAACTTAGTTGAGATTATTGAGCTCAAAAATCATCCGTTTTTTGTCGCCACCCAATTTCACCCAGAGTTTAAGTCCCGGCCTTTAAAACCGCATCCGCTGTTTAGGGAATTTGTTAGGGTGTGCAAAAACAATAAATAATAATTATGCAATACAAAATCCAAGAAGAAAAATTAATTACCGGAACAAAAGAGAATTTTAAATATATTATCAAAGACGCGATGGCCGCTTTTGATTCTAGAATTTACTGGACGCCTACTCGAAAAGAATTCTATAAAAAACTTGAACAGATTCAAAAAGAACAAAAAATTACGCGCAAAAAAGCGTTGATTTTGATTTTAGATTATTTAGACGAAATTTTAAAAAATTCTGAAAAAGCAGTAATGCGATTGGCTCGCAAAACAAGCAAAGATTTAAAGCAGGTCAGAGTCTCTGTGGCTGGCAATAATTATCAAGCATTAGTCGCTCACGCTTTAATGGAAAATGTTTTAGCCGGGAATTTACCGGATTTGCATATTGTTGTTAAACCGAAGCAGCATCCAATTATTAAAGAATACGGCATTATCAAAGTCGGCGGCGAGAATCAAAAGCCTGATATGGATGTTTTAATTTATTCTAACAAGCCAAAATCAGCTTTAGTAATTTGTTCCTGCAAGACCTCTTTAAGAGAGCGAGCCGGGCAGACTTATCGCTGGAAACTGCTTTTATATTTAGCCACTGCAAATCCAAAACATTTAGAGAAATATCCAGAGTGTCCGATTAACAAATTAGATATTAAATATAAAAAAGACCGCAAGATTTATGTGGCGATGATTACTGCGGATTTTTACAATGAAGCTAACCAGCCTCAGCAGAAAGGTATGTTTCAATTTTTTGACGGAGCCTTTTTAAGCAAAAAAGAAAAAATCAAAGGACTAAAGAATTTAAGTGAAATTATTGAGTGGCTGAATAAAATTTATTAAAATTTTCTTAATATCACAATGCTTTCTTTGGTCATTGTTTCTTCTAACTCTCCAGCTATGTTTGTCGGCGAGTTTTTAATTGGCATTCTTTTGCCAGGAATGTTTCTAACAAATATATCTTCACAGGTAAATCCGATTTCTTGAGCCAATTCAACAACAATAAAATCAGTTGGAATTCTAACCTGCTTGACAAGACGATTGCCTATTACAATACAGCAATATTTTTTAGGTTTAAGCATTTTATAAGCTTGAGCCAAACAATTGTTTAAACCGAGATAAAAACTCAAAACATCTCTTGCTCGCTTTTCATCTTTTTCAGCAATCTTTTTGATAGATTCTGAAAGATAATTTGAAGCGAGAGAATAATTAAGGCTTGCTACTGCTTTGCCGCCTAATAGTTCTTTATCAACTCCGGAAGCATTATCAGGATTATCAAAAATACCTAGCCATTGTGCGGAAAGCCTGGAGAATTGGCCGTAAGCAACAGTTGTTCGGCTGTCGCCGTAAGGCGGGGAAGTAATAACACAATCTATTGAATTTTCTTTAATGCCATTATTTTTTGAAGCA
>JBDRLZ010000024.1:0-11123 GCA_043812555.1 bacterium | reverse complement strand
CCACTCTTAAAACTCCTGTTTCCAAGCTTTACGGCATTGGCCCAAGCTATGTTAAAAAACTAAAAACACTCGGAATCGAGAAAATTAAAGACTTGCTTTATCATCTTCCTCATCGCTATGAAGACTTTTCTAATTTAGTTAAAATCAAAAGTTTACAGCCAAATCAAAAAGCAACTATCCAAGGTAAAATCCTGCAAATCAGAACAACCAGAACGCACAGAAAAAGAATGTTCCTGACAGAAGCATTAATCGAAGACGAAACCGGCGCAATAAGAACAATTTGGTTTAACCAGCCGTTTTTAACAAAAAGCCTGCAAAAAGGCACTAATATCGCCTTAGCCGGCAAAGTTAATTTTGACCAAAACGGCATTTATTTTTCCAACCCTGTCCATGAAATCATTAGTAGAGACAAAACAGCAATTCATACTGCCGGCCTTGTGCCAATATACCCGGAAACAAAAGGCATTACCTCGCGCTGGCTGCGCTATCAAATCAAAAAATTAATTCAAAGCTTAAGCCTGCCCCAAGCCTTAAAACAAGTCCATTTCCCTGATTCTCAAAAAACGGCTGATAAAGCCAGACACAAGCTTGCTTTTGAAGAGCTTTTGCTTCTCCAGCTTTATATTTTACAACAAAGAGCAAAATCAAAAAAAGCCAAAGCGCCAATTATTAAATTTAATCAAAAACTAATCAGGTCTTTTGTCAAATCACTGCCCTTTAAATTAACCACTGCCCAGCGCAAAGCCAGCTGGGAAATTCTGCAAGACATAGAAAAACCCTATCAAATGAATCGCTTGCTTGAAGGAGATGTTGGTTCAGGAAAAACTATTGTTGCAACAATAGCCGCTTTAGAAACAGCCAAGGCTGGCTATCAAGCAGTTTTTATGGCGCCAACAGAAATCTTGGCTGAACAGCATTATCAAGAGATAAACAAACTATTAAAAAACTTTAATTTAGAAATTGGCCTAGTGACTAAGTCAGTTAAAAAATTAACGCAAAATATAATTATTGGCACGCATGCTCTGCTTAATCAAAATTTTGACAATTTAGGATTGGCAATTGTTGACGAACAGCATCGCTTCGGCGTTCGGCAAAGAGCCCGGCTGGCTAATGCGCACTTGCTGACAATGACTGCTACGCCAATTCCCAGGACTTTGGCCTTAACTGTTTACGGCGATTTAGACATTTCGCTTTTAGACGAAATGCCCATGGGCCGTCAAAAAATTATAACCAAGATTGTGGCGCCGGCGAATCGGGCAAAAACTTATGATTTTATTCGCGGCCAAATCAAGCAAAAGCGTCAAATTTTTGTAATCTGCCCAATTATAGAAGAATCAAAAATATTGCAGACAAAAGCTGTTAATCTTGAATTTGAAAATCTTAAAAAAATTTTCCCTGAATTTGAAATTGCTCTTTTGCACGGCAAAATTAAAAACAAGCAAGAGATTATGCTTGATTTTGTTAAAAATAAAATCAATATTATGGTTGCTACTTCAGTAGTTGAAGTTGGTATTGATGTGCCGAATGCAACAGTAATGATGATTGAGGGCGCTGAAAGATTTGGCTTGGCTCAATTGCATCAATTACGAGGCAGGGTTGGCCGAGGCGAGCATCAATCTTATTGTTTTTTGCTTACTGAATCTTCGGCCAAAAAAACAGGCCAAAGATTAAAAGCTCTTTTAGAGTGCGAAAACGGCTTTGAACTGGCTGAAAAAGATCTGCAAATTCGCGGCCCAGGCCAGTTTTTAGGCATAAGGCAATCAGGCCTGCCTGATTTTACAATGACATCTTTAAAAGATTTAAAGCTTATTAAAAGCGCGCGAAAAAAAGCGCTCGAAATTTTCCCAAAACTTAATCAATATAAAGA
Organism: bacterium; assembly: GCA_043812555.1. Lineage (GTDB taxonomy): Bacteria > Patescibacteriota > Minisyncoccia > JBDRLZ01 > JBDRLZ01 > JBDRLZ01. The sequence goes on along the minus strand of JBDRLZ010000024.1, from coordinate 9,256 downwards.
CTTGCAAAAAAAATTAAAAGAGTTTAAACTAGAAGTGCATCTAGAGTAAATTCCCGGCCTCATCGTCTAGCGGTTAGGACATCGGCTTTTCAAGCCGGCAACACCGGTTCGAATCCGGTTGAGGCTACTTTTAACACCAACAAACTTATCCACAGGTGTTTTTTTTATTTTAAATTTATGCTACACTAATTTAAGTAATTGGTTTTCTCGCCAGGGTCGAAGCGAGATGAGTTTAGAATAATTTATAAACTATAAAAATATGCCAGCTAAGAAAAAAAAGAAAGCCAAGAAAGGAAGATAAAATACTTTTCTGAAAACCGCAAGCGCAGATTGCGCTCGCGGTTTTTGATTTTCTAAATTAGAATTAATCTATTATGCAAATACTAGCCATTGAAACTTCTTGCGATGAAACAGCAATCGCATTGCTTGATGATTTCAAAATTATAAAAAACTTAGTTGCTTCGCAAGTCAAAATCCACGCTCCTTTTGGCGGCGTTGTGCCGCACTTAGCGGCTCGCGAACACGAAAAAAATCTGCCAATCTTATTTAAAAAAATAAAATCTGATTTTGACCTGGTCGCAGTAACAATCGGCCCCGGCCTTTCACCCTGTTTATGGCGAGGAATTAATTTTGCTAAAAAATTAAATAAGCCGATAATTTCGGTTAATCATTTATCAGGCCATATTTACGCTAATTGGCCTTTTGAGTTCCCAGCCTTGGCTTTAATAGTCTCTGGCGGACATACGCAATTAGTTTCAATTACTAAGCATCAAGATTATAAAATCTTAGGCCAAACGCGCGACGATGCGGCTGGCGAGGCATTTGACAAAGTCGCAAAATTATTAAATCTTGGCTATCCCGGCGGGCCGATTATAGAAAAGATGGCGAAAAAAGGCAATGCAGAAAAATATGCTCTGCCAAGGCCAATGATTAATTCAAAAAATTATGATTTTAGCTTTTCCGGATTAAAAACAGCTGTTTTATATTTAGTCAGAAGCGTTAAAATTAATAAATTTGATTTATGCGCCAGCTTTCAAAAAGCAGTAATTGATGTCTTGCTTTTTAAAACACAAAAAGCGGTTCAAGAATTTAAGCCGAGATCGCTTGTTTTTGGCGGCGGAGTAATGGCTAATCAAGCTTTGCGCAAAGCAATCAAAAATTCTTTGCATGCTAAATACTACATACCAAATATTAAATTTTGCCTTGACAATGCCGCAATGATCGCTATCGCGGCAAAATTTCAGAAAAAAATAATCAAACCAAAAGATTTTGATAAATTAAAAGCCGAGCCGAATCTGAATTTAGATAAACCAAAAAGCCCCTAGCAATGTCCTACTCTCTCAGGCAAATTGCCCAATACCATTGGCGCTGACGGGCTTAACTGCTCTGTTCGGAATGAGAAGAGGTGTTTCCCCATCGCTATAATCACTAGGGGCTTTTTAGTAATCACTAAATGCTAGTTAAGAGTAAGCGGACTATTAGTAGCGCTCGGCTTTACCCGCCCAAATTTTGCAAAGCAAAAATTGTGGCGGGTGAACCCATTACTGGGCTTAGACCTGCGCCCTATCAACCAGATAGTCTTTCTGGAGTCCTGTGTCTAATCTTGGGAGAGACTTCGCACTTATATGCTTTCAGTGCTTATTCTTTCTAAACATAGCTACCCAGCAATGTCCTTGGCAGGACAACTGGCACACCAGAGGTTTATTCGTCCCGGTCCTCTCGTACTAGGGACAACTTCCCTCAAACACTTTACCCGCCATAAATTTTTGTAAACAAAAATTTGGGCGGGTGAACGCCTGCGGCAGATAGAGACCAACCTGTCTCACGACGGTTTGAACCCAGCTCGCGTAGGATTTTAATTGGCGAACAGCCAAACCCTTGGGAGCTTCTTCACCCCCAGGATATCCTGAGCCGACATCGAGGTGCCAAACAGCCTCGTCGCTATGGACGCTCGGAGGCTATTAGCCTGTTATCCCCGGAGTAACTTTTATCCGTTGATCTTCCGCGGCAACTACTGCCAGCGGTTGGTTCAATAAGTTCTGCTTTCGCAACTGCGCGACTTGTAGGTCTTGCAGTAAAGCCGGCTTAAGCCTTTCTACGACCAGCGCGATTTCCATCCGCGCCTAGCCGACCTTTAAACGCCTCAGTTACTTTTTATGAGGCATTCGCCCCAAATAAACTGCCTACCAGAAACTGTCCCCTGGCTGGATTCACAGCCACAGGTTAGGGCTAAAATTTTGAAAGAAGGGTATTGCACTGTCGGCTCCACCTATCCCAAAAGACAGGCTTCAAAGCCTCCCCTCTATTCTACGCATCCAAAACTTTAGACCAATATCAAGCTGCAGTAAAGCTTCCGGGGTCTTTTCGTCTTGCCGCAGGGAGAGAGCATCTTCACTCTCACTGCATTTTCACCGGGCTTCTCGTTGAGACAGTCCCCCAGTCGTGACGCCATTGATGCAGGACAGAACTTACCTGCCAAGGGGTTTCGCTACCTTAGGACGATTAGAGTTATCGCCGACGTTCACTGGCGCTTCGGGCTCTTTAGGAGCCGTTAACGTTCCAGCACTGGTCAGGCGTCAGCCCCTATACATCCTCTTACGAGTTAGCAGGGACCTGTGTTTTTGGTAAACAGCCGCCAGGGGTTTTTAATTGTAGCCGCGGAAAATCCGCGGCAAGGCATCTTGCGAACTTACGCCTAGTTGTTTTGCCGAGTTCCTTAACGAGAAATCACCCGTTCACCTGAGGCTACTCGCCTCACCCACCTGTGTCGGTTTTTGGTACGGTCCCAGTATTTTTAGCTCAATTAAAATTTTCTTGGAAGCTTATTTGCTCAAGACAAAAATCCAATAATCTGCTTAAGCTCTTAAGCTCCGTCTTTTAATCAAAAAAATACTGAAGCGCTGGAATATTAACCAGCTGTCCATCGACTACGCTTTTCAGCCTCGCCTTAGGACCGGCTAACCCTGGGATGATGTTCATTGCCCAGGAAACCTTGGGTTTGCGGTGACCATGTATCTAACATGATTTGCGGTTACTCATACCAACATTCTCTCTTCCTAGCACTCAACCGGCTCTCGCGAGTCCGGCTTCAACGCGCTAGGAATGCTCCTCTACCCCCGCGGAAAATCCGCGGGCCGCATCTTCGGTATTAGGTTTAGCCCCGTTATATCTTCGGCGCTCAATTTCTAGACCAGTGAGCTATTACGCACTCTTTAAAAGATGGCTGCTTCTAAGCCAACTTCCTAGTTGTTTAAGAAATTGAACATCCTTTACCACTTAACCTCTCACGAATAAATCGTGAGTCTGCGGTTTATCCGCAGAAAATTTTGGGACCTTAGACAGCGGTCTGGGCTTTTTCCCTTTTGACACATGAAGCTTAGCCCCCATGGTCTGACTGCTGATCTTAGTGTCTCGGCATTTGAAGTTTGATAGAATGAAGTAGGCATAAAGCCATCCGCATCCAATCAGAGCTCTACCTCCAAGACACAAAATCAACGCTATGCCTAAACATATTTCGAGGAGAACCAGCTATTACTAGGCACGATTGGGATTTCGCCTCTAACCACAGCTCATCTCCCAGTTTTGAACGGCTGGTGAGTGCGGGCCTCCGCCTGTTTATTCAACAGGCTTCACCCTGGCCATGGCTAGCTCGCCTAGTTTCGGGTCTTTTGCGTATAACTATAAATGCGCTTTTAACACTAGGTTTCCCTGCGGCTTCATCCCCTCGGGGACTTAACCAGCTATACACAATAACTCGTTGGTTCGTTATGCAAAAAGCACGCTCTCACCCACTTGCGGAAAATCCGCAGGTAAGGGCTCGAACTCTTTGTAAGCATATGATTTCAGGTTCTATTTCACCGAGCTCAACGCTCTGCTTTTCACCTTTCCCTCACGGTACTTGTTCGCTATTGGTGAAGAGATAGTATTTAGCCTTTCCAGGTAGTACTGGAATATTCATACGAGATAATCTGGTCTCGCATTACTTAATGCATCTTAAACATGAAAACGATTTTCGCTTACGGGGCTTTTACCCTCTCTGGCAATCCTTTCCAGAAATTTTCAACTAACCAAGTTTTCTTGTTTTTAAAAAGACGCTAGGCCGAATCCCCTTTCAGTCGCCCCTACTTAGGGAATGTTCTTTTTGGTTTTTCATGAAAAAACCAAAAAGCTTATTTTCTTTTCCTCTGGCTACTGAGATGTTTCACTTCGCCAGGTTCGCTCTTATGCCCTATGAATTCAGACATAAGTATCCGCCTCTTCGGCGGATGGGTTTGCCCATTCGGAAATCCCCGGATCAAAGCCTGCTCAACGGCTCCCCGAGGCTTATCGCAGCTACGCCGCGTCCTTCATCGCCATCTCTTCCCAAGGCATCCATCATACGCCCTTATTTATGAGTAACTCTTAACTAGCAATTAGTGATTGCTATAAATTGTCAAAGAGCAAGTATTATTCTAAAATACAACAAAAGCTTTGTCAAGGAGAAAACTTAACAAAAGCTTTTGTTAGACTTATTAAACTTAGCTTTCAGTAATTTCTTTCTTAACTTTTTTTAAAATTTCACCGGCAATATCGCGGCCGCCTAATCCAAAAGCCAAGCCGCCTGCAATAGCAATCATTGCTACAAAACCAGTGATTAATGTACTAACAACCGATCTTGCCACACCAAGCTGATCCAAAGAGGCTAATAAAGCAAAAATCATAATTGACCAGCGCGTTACAACAGCCAAGAAATCAGCTTTGCCAAATCCAGCAATTTTAACACTGCCCTTAATAATTCTGCTTAAGCAATTAGCAACAATAACTGCGGCAAGCAATATGACTACAGCAACAATAATGTTCGGCAGGTAAACAAGAACATCTCTTAGGAAATCAGTCACCTGTGTCAAGCCGACAATATCAGCCGCGGCCATAACAAAAACAATAATCAAAAACCATTTAATCAATTCCCCGAGCCAATGGGCGGCATTAATTTTATAACCAGCTTTTTCAACACTCTTAACGCCGGTTTTTTCTACTAATTGATCTATTTTAAAAGCCTTTAATATTTGAGTAGTCAAGCGGCCTAAAGCAATCGCAATAATCCAGCCAATAATTAAAACAACCAACGCGCCAATTAGAGAAGGCAGAAAACCAATAAAACCAGACCATAAGTTTTGCAAAGAACTAACTGTGATAATTCCCCAATCTTGAACGCTATTCATAATTTCACCCCCTTTCTTTATTTTAATTTATTAAATTAATAATACACGAATTTTTAATATTTGTCTTGTGGATAAGTAAAATCAAGGCAGGAAAGCTTGTAAACATTTTTTAAGCTTATTAATTAAATTATTAGACTTTTTATCTGATTTCCCATTTTCCAGACCATATAAGATTAAGCCAATGGCCGTAGCAAAACATGGATCTAAAATCTCGTCAGCAACGCTCTTCAATCTTGGCAAATGTCCAATTTGAGCCGGAAGAGAAAGATATTCTTTTGCTTCTTCAACAATATCAGCCATTTTAGCGCCGCCGCCGACCAAAACAACGCCGGCTGGCAAAAGCCTTTGGCGATCAATTTTTTTTAATTCTTTGTTAATCAAAGCAAAAATTTCTGAAAGACGGGCTTCAATAATATTATGAATTTTTTCTTTTGAAACAATGCCCTCTTCTTCGTCGGAAATTTTAGAAAGATCAATCTGGTCTTTTTTAAAGTATTCCAGCTTAACTTTTTCAGCAACATCAATTGATGTTTTAAGCCCAATTGCCAAATCATTAGTAATATAAGCGCCGCCGACAGGCAAAACGCTCAAGTGCAAAATGTTGCCTTCTTCAAAGACAGCAACGCTGGTTGTTCCAGCTCCTAAATCAACTAAAACAACGCCTAATTCTTTTTGGCGTTTGTTTAAAACGCTATAGCTGGCGGCTAAGGGCGAAGGCACTAATTCTAAAATATCAATACCGGCCTGGTGAATGCACTTGGTTAGATTTTTAATAATCGGCGTAGACGCTTCTAAAATTAGAGTATCAACTTCTAATCGGACACCGTTCATGCCAACTGGATATTTTATATTATTTTGCCCGTCAATAGAAAAAGTCTGGGGTATGACCCTTAAGATCTCCCGATTCAAAGGCAAAGAAATCGCCTGCGCCGCATTAATCACTCTTCCAACATCTTCTTTTGAAACTTCTCCATCAGCCCGGGAAACAGCTACTGTGCCTCGGCTTGGATTAGCTGTGATATGACCGCCTGATAAATTAACATAAGCGCTTTCAATCGGAACGCCGCTTGCTCTTTCAGCCGCATCTTTGGCCGCGCCAATCGCCTTGATTGTTTCATCAATATCAATAACCACGCCTTTGCGCAAACCGCTTGATATTGCTTTGCCAACGCCAATAATCTGCAGTTTTTTATCTTCGTCGTGCTTGGCGCTTATAAGACGAATAACAGATGTGCCAATATCCAGGCTATTAATAATTTGTTCTTTTTTGAGAAAACTCATCTTCTAGTTTACCTAATTTTCTTAATCTTTCTTTTTCAGCAACTACTTTCTGCCTATGAAGAGCTGACTCTTTGACTTGTCTTTTACTTTTTGCTTTATTATAAAAGCGGTTCTGACGCGACTGCAATAAAAGACCGCTTTGTTGAACACGCCTAGTAAAGCGGCGAATAAGACTGCTAACTGATTCTTTTTCTCTTTTTTTTGCTTGAACCACTCATTAGTCACCTCCCTCTAAAATATTTTACCACTTAATAAATGCAGATGCAAATGGTCTGGGGATAATTATCAAAAAATACATTTTCACCAACTCTCATCCACTTCTAATATAAACCATAATTTTAATTTTAGCAAGCTTGCTTTTTTTTAAAAAAATTTATAATATAATATTATAGAAAAACGAGGCGTAGTTCAATGAAGAACGCTAGGCTAGGTGCCTAGAGGTTGTTGGTTCATTACCAACCGCCTCGACCATGAAAAACAAAAAAATAGTTGCAGGCCTCATTGAGTTGAAGAAACTGCATGGCTCCTGTTTTATTGACCCTAAATTAGTCTCTATTTATAGAAATAGACAAGATACGATAGTGAGTTTCTTGAAAGATACTGGCTATCAAGAAATCCATACTCCTCTATTTATACCAAAGAATCTTCTTCCGACCTTAGAGAACAGAGTTGGGAAATGGCTTATCCCAACATTTTCTGGAAAAGACAAAAGAGCTACTTTTTATTTAAAACCGTTTTTTGGTTACTTCGGGGCAATTCCCTTTGTTTTAAATAATATCCAAAGTCATCATCAATTACCTTTATATTTAATAGAAAGAGGACCCCTTTATGGAAACTTTCCCCTAAAATGGAATTTGATAAAAAATAGTAAAGAAGACTACATAGGACTGCAGGGAATTTTAATTTCTAACAAGCAATGTATCTATCAGCTAACCAACCAAATAAATAAATTATTCAGTTTTTTGGGAATTAATAAAATAAGAAAAAATAAAGAAAATTCTCTAGGAGTTGAAACGATTGCTTTTTATTGTAAAGATGTTTTTGTTGGCGCTTGCTTCAATTATAAAGATGTTATTGGAAAAGTTTTCAAGGTTCGTTATCTTAATAAACAGCAAAAATATCAACCCGTATTTTGGCAAAGTTTTTATATCCCTCAAAATTTAATTTTTCTCTTATATGAAAAAGAATGATTTTAAAGAAGAAGAATTTAATTCTCTATTGCGGAGTTTTTTAAAGAACGGTGAAATTGTTGATGATTCTTACCCAATAAAGGGTGCTTCAACTTGGTATCCTTACGGTTTCGCGATTATGGAGAACATCTTAAAAAAAGCAAAAGCAATGTTAGAAAAAGAAAATTTTAATGAGATAATTCTTCCATCTTTTATAAATGGTGAAGAGTTTTTAAAAGAATGCAATATCATTAAAGATTTTAGTGAACGAGTTTACTGGTCTCCAGTTTTTAGGAAAAGTGATCACCATGTTGTCAAGCCGACAATTGAAGCCCAAATTTGTTCTTTGCTTTCAGAAAAGCATAAAGAAATTTCTCTTCCCTTGCATATATATTCAATCAGAGAAATAGGTCGTTATGAAACTGGTAAAACTTTTCCTATTTGGAAAGAGCGAAGCGTTTGGCCGTTTTTTGAATTGTTTTCAGCACACAAAAAAAAGGAAGAATTAAAAAGCATTATTGAGTTAGAAATTAATTTTATGAGAAATTTCTTTAAAGCAATTAGTATCCCTGTCTTTATAGCGGCAAGACCTAAAATTTCTAAAAAACTTCAAGAATATTCCGAGAAAAGAATAGAAGCGGTTTCGATTACACCCTATAATCGAGTTGTCGTCTTAGCTAACATTTATGATTTGGGAAATATTTTCAGCAAAACTTATAAATTAAAACAAAAAAACGGCTCTTATTTACAAATGTCTACTTTGGGTTTTTCAGGCCGAACCTTAATTTCCGCTATTTCTTTTTTGGCAAATAGGAAGGGTTTATTGGTTCCTCCTTCAATTACTCCATTCATTGGAGAGATTATTTTAGTACAAAACAAAAAAAAGGTTATAAATTACGCTCAGGTTATAAAGGAAAGATTAGGAATAGACTTTTATTGGGAAGAGAAAACTACTGGAACTTTTGGTATAAGAAAAAGAAAAGCAATAACAAAAGGCGTGCCATTACTTATTATTATTGGAGAAAAAGAGATAAAGAAGAGAACAATTTATGTGGAAAGTCGATTATTGTCTAGACCAAAAGAAATCTCAATGAATAATTTAGACAAAGAAATGAATGCTTTGATAAAGGAAATAAGCATCAATTATAATAGGTTGGCTAATTTTAGATTAAATTCGCAGATGGTGAATTCTCAAAAATCAGGACAACTCAAGAAAATGTTAAAAAGTGATTATTTAGTAACTGTGCCAACTTGTCAAAACAAAAAATGTCTAACTAGTTTAGAATTAGACACTGGTACAGAAATAATCGGCGTTCCCTTGGATAAAAAGATACTTGTCGGGAACAAGTGTATTGTTTGTAATAAAAAAGCTCATCAAAATATCATTATGGGTAAGAAATGGAAGGGAGAAAAATAGAGTTAATGTTATTTGATTAATTTTTTTTGAATTTTTTTTGCACCTACTTGGCAATCTCTCTAAAAACTAGATTAGTCATGATTTTTATTAAATCACTAGGGGTAAGTGACTACATTCTTCAGCCGAGGATAAATTATGGCATTCTTTATATCTTTTAAGCATAAAGCCCAAGCTATAAACCGCTCTAC
>JBDRLZ010000023.1:0-36886 GCA_043812555.1 bacterium | reverse complement strand
TAAAGTATTCTCAAATGCTTTTTTAGTTTCCCCTGGAAAACCTACTATAACATCAGTTGTTAAGTTTGCCTTGGGAATTTTTGATTTTATTTTTTCAACAAGCTTCAAATACTGCTCGCGAGTATATTTTCTGTTCATGGCTTTTAAAATTTTATTATCACCAGACTGAACCGGCAAATGAATCTCTTTGGAAATTTTTTTATTTTTAGCAATCTCATGTATTAATGCGTCAGAAAAATCTTTTGGGTGATTAGTCAAAAAGCTAACTTTAAAATTGTTTTTTAATTTTGTTATATCTTGCAATAATTTTACAAAACCAGGATAACTATTTACATTCTGGCCAAGCAAAATTATTTTTTTATTACCATGTTTTAATAAATGCTCTACTTCGCAGATAATATTTTTTTGCGGCTTAAATTTTTCTCGGCCCCTTGTATAAGGCACAACGCAGTAAGAGCAAAAATTATTACAGCCTCGCATAATTGGGATAAAACAAGTCTTTGGTTTGACCCTGCCATTCGGCAGGGTCACCCCGTCGTATGACGGGGTGATTTTCTCTAAATTAAATCTTTTAAATCTAGCCCCCATTTCTTGGAATCTCTTCTTGTCTTTTTCCAGCACACAGCCAGTGATTAAAATTTTAGATTTTAGTTTTGAGATTTTATAATAGACGCGATCAACTGCGCTTTGCCTGACAGAACACATATTGATAATTACTAAATCAGCCTGCTTTTCTTGTGCAGGCCGATAGCCTTTTTGCTCTAATAGAGTCGCGATTTTCTCTGAATCGCTCTCATTCATTTGGCAGCCATAAGTCAGGATGTGATATTTCATAAGTTTTTTTGAATTTAGCAATTATTCCGTCAGCCAGAGAAGAGATATAAAGACCATAAAGACAAGCAATAAAAGCTAAAATCGCAATTGCGACAAGAGCTTGGTAATTAGTTTTTTGCGCTGATAGCATTTAAAATAAAATTTTTAATATTTGTTTTTACTTGCTGTTTTTCCCCTCTTTCTCGAATAGTAATTGTTTTATTCTTGATTTCTTGGTCGCCGACAATTAATAAATAGGGAATTTTTTGGAGCTCGCCGTCGCGAATTTTTTTGCCAAGAGTCTCGTCAGAATCAATAATTTTCACACGAAACCCCTCTTGTTTTCCCCCCTTAGCAAAGGGGGAATTAAAAAGGGGGTCTGAAAGTTTTTCAAAAATTTGTTTGGCGTATTTTTTGTGTTTTTGGGAAATAGGCAAAATCCAGATTTGCTCCGGGCTTAGCCAGAAAGGCAGGCTCCCTGCATAATGCTCTAAAAGCACGCCGATAAATCTTTCTAAAGATCCGTAGATCGTTCTGTGGATCATAACTGGTCTTTGTTTTTTGCCTGATTTATTAATATATTCAAGCTTAAAATTTTCAGGCTGGGCAAAGTCTAACTGGACAGTGCCGCATTGCCAAGTTCGGCCAATCGCGTCTTCTAAATGCGAATCGATTTTCGGGCCGTAAAAAGCGCCATCTCCCGGATTAATTTTATAATCAAGTTTTAAATCGCGCAAAACTTTTTCAAGAATCTTTTCAGCCAAGCTCCACATCTTTAAATCGCCAGTATATTTTTCCGGTCTGGTTGATAATTCTAAGTGCCATTTTTTAAAACCAAATTTTTTGTAAATTTTTTGGGTTAATTTAAGCACTTTTTTAAGTTCGTCTTCTATTTGTTCTTTGGTGCAGTAAATATGAGCATCGTCTTGGGTAAAAGCGCGGACTCGAAAAAGTCCGTGCAAAACTCCAGCTAATTCATGCCTGTGCACCAAGCCGAGTTCAGCCACTCGCATTGGCAATTCGCGATAAGAATGCGGTTTTTCTTTGTAGATTAGCAAGCCGCCGGGGCAGTTCATGGGTTTAATAACATATTTATCTTTATCTATTTTAGAGAAATACATGTTTTCTTTGTAAGTTCGCATGTGCTTTGAGGTCTGCCATAAATCTTGTTTGAGCACAAAAGGCGTTGAAATTTCTTGATAACCGGCTTTTTTATGTTCTTGCCGCCAGTATTTAATTAATTTTTCGCGAATAAACAAACCCTTGGGGTGCCAAAAAACAAAGCCCGGTCCTTCGTCGTGAAAAGAGAATAAGTCTAGTTTTTGGCCGAGTTTGCGATGGTCTCTTTTTTCTGCTTGTTCTTGCTGTTCTAAATAATTTTTTAATTCTTGTTCAGTTTCAAAAGCTAGACCGTAAATTCTTGTCAGCATTGGATTTTTTTCGCTTCCGCGCCAATATGCGCCAGCAAGCTTCTCAAGCTTAAATGCTTTTGGATTTATTTTTTTTGTGTTTTTGACATGTGGTCCAGCGCACAGGTCTATAAAATTGCCAACTTGATAAATAATTATTTTATCTAAATCTTTAATTAATTCTAATTTATATGGCTGATTTTTAAATATTTTTTTGGCTTGAATTTTAGATATTATTTTTTTCTTAAATTCTAAATCTTGCTTAATTATTTCCCGCATTTTATTTTCTATTTTTTGGAGATCAGAATCAGATATTTTTAAATCATCAAAATCATAATAAAAGCCGTTTTTTATACTCGGTCCAATCCCAAATTTAGCTCCTGAATATAGCTCTTGCACAGCCAGCGCTAAAATATGCGCTAGGCTGTGTCTTATTTTATTTAGTTTATTTAAATCTTGACTTTTTGGCATATTTGTGATAATTTAATTTTGGAGGTGAGTTAAATGCAACAGGTAAAAAGTTTCTATGTTCTGGTAGATAGTCGAATGCGAACAAATAGCGCAGATGAATCCAGACGACTATTTACTGATTTCCCATTTGCTTTAATGTTTCTGGATAAAGAGGTAAATCAATTGAGCGCTAAAACAATTTGTGATGTCAAGGATTCAATACACCCTCTCTGCGCAAGCATAGATAGAATGATAAGAGTAGTGGTGTATGAACAATAATTATGTTTCCACCCGCTCTCGCGAATAAATTGCGAGGCGGGTTTTTTTAATTGACCCCACCTAGGCGCTTACGCGCCTTGTCCTCCCCTTACTAAGGGGAGGACTACAGGAGGGGTAAGAGCTAATTTCTTTTTAATAATTTTTACTACTTCTCCTAGTTTATCATAAACATCTTTATTCGTAAATCTTAAAAATTTTATTCCCAATATTCCAATATATTCTTGGCGTTCTTGATCGTATTCTTGTCTTTCGAGGTGCGAACTATCGTCAATTTCTATGGCTAGTTTTAATTTCGGGCAGTAAAAATCTAGAACATACGGGCCAACGCTATATTGCCGCCGGAATTTGTAATTTAATTGTTTATTTTTTAATTTAACCCAAAGGATTGATTCTGCTTTGGTTGCATTATTGCGCAGTATTTTGCGTTTTAATTTTTGGGAAACTTTATTGTAAATTATTGTCATTATTTTAACCTCCCCCTAACCCCCTCCTTAGCAAGGAGGGGGAAGAGCGCGAAGCGCTCAGGGGGAGGTGGTTTACCCAACTTCCTCAACCCCATTACAAATCATTTTAAGCGAATCGTCGCGATTATTCAAGATGCCTTTGATTAAAACAAGCTTGTCTGCCTGCCAAGTCTCCTGCGATTGCTCAAAAGTTCTCGGGAAAACAACAACTTCTATTCTGCCGGTTAAATCTTCAAGTTCAACAAAAGCCATTGTCTGACCAGCCTTAGTAACAATTTTTTTAACTTTGTTAATCACGCCGCCAATTCGTAAATCCTGGCCAATTAAACTTAAAGATAAATCTTGAATCGCGATTGCTCTTTGGTTAAAATAATCATTGTATTCTTCAAGCGGGTGTTCAGAAACATAAAGGCCAAGCAATTCTTTTTCCCAAGCTAATTGCTTTTTTTTCGAAGCTGATTTGACATCTGGCAAATTTAATTTTGGTTCGCTGCCAAAATTACTGAACAAGCTGTCTTGTTTCTGCTCTTTGGCTTTGCGCGTCTCACGGCCGTAAGCTAGAATTTGCTCTATATTTTCCAGAAGACGATTGCGCTCGCTGAATCTGTCTAATGCGCCGGCCTTGATTAAGGCTTCTATTGATTTTTTATTAAGATTTTTTGGTTCCAGTTTTTCAACAAAATCTTCTAAAGATTTAAAAGGCGCTTTTTTAACAATGTCTTCAACAACATTGCGGCCGACATTTTTAATTGCTTTTAAGCCAAAGCGAATTGTTTTTTCAGCAATGACATTAAAATATTCTTTGCTTTCATTAACATCCGGCGCTAGAATTTCAATGCCCAAATTTTTGCATTCTTCTATATCAATAGATACCCGGTCAATATTCTGCTGGTCGCAGGTTAAAAGCGAAGCCATAAATTCGGTTGGCCAATAAGCTTTAAGATAAGCAGTATAATAGCCGATCATTGCATAAGAAGCGGCATGGGCTCGGTTAAAGCCATAGCGGGCAAATGGCTCGATGAAAGAAAATAATTTTTCAGCAATGTTTTTTGAAATTTTGTTTTTAATACATCCTTGGACAAATTTGTCTTTTTGCGCATCCAAAAGCTCTTTTATTTTTTTGCCGACTGCTTTGCGCAAAACATCAGCCTCGCCCAAACTAAAGCCGGCTAAATCTCGGGCTATTTGTAAAACCTGCTCTTGATAAACCGCAATGCCGTAAGTGTTTTTTAAAATTGGCTCAAGTTTGGGATGAAGATATTTAATTTTTTTCTGGCCGTGCTTGCGGCTGATAAAATCAGGAATCAAGTCCATTGGTCCTGGCCGATACAAAGCAACCATGGCAATAATATCTTCTAAGCTTGTTGGTTTTAGTTGTTTTAAATAACGGCACATACCAGCGCTCTCCAGCTGGAAAACCCCTGTTGTTTGGCCTTTTTGCAAAAGCTCAAAAGTTTTTTTGTCAGTTAAAGAAATTTTATTAAAATCAATTTTAATATTATACCTTTTTTTAATTGCTTTAACAGCGTTTTCTATGACTGTTAAATTTTTCAGGCCCAAAAAGTCCATTTTTAAAAGTCCTAAGTCTTCAATTGAATGCATTTCGTACTGCGTAACAATTGTTTCGTCATTTTGGGTTGGATGCTGGCGCGGCACAAGCGTATCAAGCGGCTCGTCAGTTATAACAACGCCGCAGGCATGGGTTGAAGCATGCCGCGCCACGCCCTCAAGCTTTTGGGCTACATCTAAAAGTTTTTTTGCTTGGGTCTCGGTTTGATAAAGTTGTTTTAATTCAGGGACATTTTCTAGGGCATTTTTAAGATTAGTAAGCGCTGGGATTGTTTTGGATATTTTGTCGCAAAAAGGCAGGGCCATGCCCAATGCTCGGCCGGAATCGCGCACCGCGGCCCGGGCCGCCATTGTTCCAAAAGTAATTATTTGGGCGACATGTTCTTCGCCATATTTTTGACGGACATAATCAATAACTTCGTCGCGCCTGTGGTCGGCAAAATCAAGGTCAATGTCAGGCATAGAAATTCTTTCTGGATTTAAAAATCTCTCAAAAAGCAAGTTATATTTTAATGGGTCAATGTCAGTTATGTTTAAAGCATAAGAAACAATTGAGCCTGCTGCGCTGCCCCTGCCAGGTCCCACAACTATGCCTTGGTCTTTTGCCCAATTCACAAAGTCGGCGACAATTAAAAAGTAGGAAGCAAAACCAGTTTCTTTGATAATGTTTAGCTCATGATTTAATCTGTCCTGAATTTTCTTTGTTGTTTTTGGATATCTTTTTTTCAAGCCGGTTCGAGCCAATTTTGTCAAACAAGAGTCAGGCGTGAGATTGTTCGGCACTTTAAAATGCGGCAATTTTGCTACACCCAGTTCTAGTTCTAAGTTGCATTGGTCAGCGATTTTTTGCGTATTTTCAATTGCTTCAGGCAAATTTTTAAAACTTTTGAGCATTTGCTCTTTTGTCCGCAGAGAAAAATCTTCGCCGAGCATTGACATTCTGTCTTTTTGGTCAACGGTTTTATTGGTTTGAACGCAAAGCAGAATATCTTGAGCTTCGGCATCTTCCGGGGTTAAATAATGCGCGTCATTGGTGGCGACAATCGGGATTTTGTGTTTTTTGCCGATTTTAATTATTTCTGGCTCTGGATTGCGATTTTGCTGTTTAATAAGCCCGGGGAAATCATGAATTTCAAGATAAAAATTATCTTTGCCAAAAATTTTTTGATATTCCAAAGCGGCTTTTTCTGCTTTTTTAATATCGCCAGCCAGAATTAAATTTGCCACTTCGCCGTCCCAGCAGGCTGACAAAGCAATTAGCCCTTGGCTATATTTTTTTAAAAGTTCTTTGTCAACTCGCGGTTTGTAATAAAATCCCTCAAGCCAGCTCTTGGTTGTTAGATTAATTAAATTTTTATAGCCAATATTATTTTTAGCTAAAAGTACCAAGTGATAGCGCTTGTCATCAATTTTTGGCCGGCGCAAATGCATGCCATTTGGCGCGATATAAACCTCGTTGCCAATAATTGGTTTAATGTGCTTTTCTTTAGCTTTTTTATAGAATTCAATTGCGCCGTACATTGAGCCATGGTCTGTTAGAGCAATTGAATCCATGCCAAGCTCTTTGCACCTATCTAAAAGTTCGTCGATTTTTGTCAGGCCGTCTAAAAGAGAGTAATGGCTGTGAACATGAAGATGCGTAAATTTCATATTCTTGCATTATAACTTTTCGTGTGTTATTATTCAAGCAATGGTTCCAAAACAGAGACACACAAAATCAAGGCGCAACAGAAGACGAAGCCATCATGCTTTAAAAAAGCTATGTTTAATTAAATGTTCAAAGTGCAGTCAATTTATTCTGCCGCATCGCGTCTGCGATTTCTGCGGCTTTTATAAGAACAGAGAAGTCATTGATGTAATGGCAAAACTAACTAAAAAAGAGCGTAAAAAAGCCGAGAAAATGCAAAAAGGCCAGGAAAAATTAGAAAAACAAGAAAAGCCAAGAGCGCCATTAACCATGGAAAATTTATCCAAAAAATTTTAAATATGCCAGCTAGACATTTGTCCCGTTCAATCGCAATGCAGTCTTTATATGAATGGGATTTTAAAAATAAAAACAAAAATATACTTAAACAAATAATTAAGTATAATCTTAAAAGATTCGGCCATGGCATTGAAGCCAGCCAATTTGTTTATGATTTAGTTGAGGGCGTGATTTCAAATTTAGATAAAATTGATCCGATAATTATCAAAGCCGCGCCCGAGTGGCCAATTGAACAAATCACGATTGTTGATCGCAATGTTTTGCGCTTGGGCATTTATGAGCTTTTGTTTGGCAATTCAAAAGAAGTGCCGCCCAAAGTAGCAATTAACGAGGCAATTGAACTGGCTAAAAGTTTTGGCGGCGAATCTTCTTCGCGCTTTATTAACGGCGTCTTGGGTACTGTTTATAAAGGCATAGAAGAAACTAAAAAATAATTTATAAAGTTTTTACTTTTTTTGCTTTAAGCATTTTTTTAAATCTTTCAACCCGGCCGGCTTTGTCAAGAACTTTTTCCTGGCCAGTATAAACTGGATGGCATTTGGAGCAGATTTCAATGTTTAACTCCGGCCTTGTTGCGCCGGTTTTAAAGCTGTTGCCGCAAGCGCAGATTACTTGGCAGTCTTCATAATATTTTGGGTGAATTTTTTGTTTCATGTATTTAATTTAACAGAAACCTATCAGCTTGGCAAGACTTGTATGTAATTTTTTAATCAAAAAAATCCGCCAACGAAGCGGATTTTTCGGAAAGCTTGGGATTTATATCCCCGAGCAATCTCGTCCTGGTTAATCACCCGATGTCTATCATTATATATTAAACCTTGCTTTTTTGTCAAGAGCTGAGTTGTTGATAACTTAAGACGGTGGACAGCCGGGGAATCGAACCCCGCGCTTCCCGGGTGATTAACCAGGCGCGGAGACCACTCGCTGCCCACCGCATTTTGATTATAGCATAATTTATGCTAGACTAAAAAAATGTCCAGCGTGATTTTTTTAATTATTATAATACTTCTTGGCTTTGCCGGAGTTTTTTATTTCTTGAATAAAAAATTTCAAGAACTTAAAAAAGACTCTGTTTTGAGCGACTTTTCTAAGAATATGAGCGAGATGATGAGAGGAGTAGCAAAAGAGCTTGGCTCAATGCAGGAAATCGGCCGAGATATGAAAAAACTGCAAGATATTTTTCAGAGCCCGAAACTGCGCGGCAATATTGGCGAGCAGATTTTAAGAGATTTGCTTGAGCAAATTTTGCCTAAAAATTCTTTTAAGCTTCAGCACCAATTTCGCGAAGGCCAGATTGTTGACGCGATTATTAAAACTTCGCAAGGTATTGTGCCGATTGATTCAAAATTCCCAACTGGTGATTTTGACAAGCGTCAAATTAAATTTCACATTGACAGCATTTCGCGCAAATATATTTTGCCGCAAGAGGGCACGGTTGATTTTGCCATTATGTATGTGCCGTCTGAAAATACTTATTACGAGTTGGTTATTAAGCACCCTGATTTGCTTCAGTACAGTTATGATAAAAAAGTTTATTTTGTCTCGCCGAATAATTTTTATTATTTTTTAAAAATTATTATGATTGGTCTGGAAGGCGCAAAAATAGAAGAGGCTTCAAGAAAAATTTTAGCCGGGATTAAAGCAATAGAGCAGGAATCAGGAAAATTCAGCGATGAACTTGGAGTTTTATTAAGGCATATCAGTAATGCCAAATCATCCAGTGAAAGAGTTGATTCGCGTTTTAGACAGTTATCTTCAAAAATTGACAATATCCAAATGCTGCAAGGTTCTGACAAGCAATTGCTTGAATAACTTTAATATGTCCAATTACTTCAAGATTCTAATTATAAGCTTATTTCTTAATTTTTTAATCTGGCTTTTATTATTTTTTGGTTTAAAACAAAATTCAGAGCCAATTATTCTGCATTACAGCGCTTATTTAGGCGCTGACTTGATCGGCTTTTGGCCTGATTCTTTTTCTTTGCCAGCTGTCGGTTTTATAATTATTATTTTAAATTATTTTTTAGCTTGGTATTTGCCGAAAAAAAGATTGCAATATTTGTTAGTTAATGCTAGTTTAATCTGTCAGGTTTTTTTATTAATTGCCAGCATCAGCATAGTAATTATTAATGCTTAATTATTAATGATAAAAAAGATCGGCAATTATCAGGATTTGGAGAAAAAAAGCGAGAGATTTATTTATCGTCTTTTTGAAATATTGCCTGGATTTTTAAGCTGGGGAACGCTTATTGGCGTTGTTGCTTTGTCTTATTTTTGGCCGTTTGGCATTGCTATTTTTATTATTGTTTTTGATTTATATTGGCTTTCAAAAATCGGTTATTTATCTATTCACCTAATAGTCTCATATTTTAAATTAAAAAAATTTCTAAAAATCAATTGGTCAAAAAAATGCCATCAAGATCTTTATCACTTAATCATTTTGCCTTTTTATAAAGAAGATTTAAAAGTCCTGCGTTCTACTTTTGACGCTTTAATAAAATCAACTTATTCTCTTAATAAATTTATTATTATTTTGGCTTCAGAAAAAAGAGCAGGGCAAGAAGCTTTCAAAAGAGCTAAAATAATCAAAAAAATTTATAAAAATAATTTTTTTAAATTTTTGATTACCAGACACCCTGATAATATTCCAGACGAGCTCGCCGGCAAGGGCTCAAACGAAAGCTGGGCAGGTAAACAAGCTAAAAAACTAATAGATAAATTAAAACTTGATTATAGCAAAATTATTTGTTCTGTTTTTGATATAGACACTTGCGTTCATCCGCAATATTTTTCTTGCTTAACTTATCATTTTCAAAAACAAAAAGATCCCCATAATTGCTCTTATCAGCCAATTGCAATGTATCATAATAATTTATGGGATTCGCCGGCTTTAATGCGCGTTATCGCGACTTCTAATTCTTTTTGGCAGATGATGCAGCAGGAGCGGCCGGAAAAACTTTGCACTTTTTCTTCGCATTCTATGAGTTTTAAAACCGTGGTTGATATTGGCTTTTGGCAGGAGAATATTGTTTCTGAAGATTCGCGCATTTTTTTCCAGTGCCTGTTTCACTTTAAGGGCAGATATAGAGTCGTGCCTATGTTTATTCCGGTTTATATGGACACGGTTTTATGCTCTTCTTATTGGCAGTCAATTAAAAACCAATACAAACAGCAGCGGCGCTGGGGCTGGGGCTGTGAAAACATTGCCTGGGTTTTGTATCATAGTTTAAAAATTAAAAAGATGTCTTTGTTTATAAAATTGCGTCATTGTTTTGAACAAGTTGAAGGCTTTCATTCTTGGGCAACCGCTTCTTTGATTATTTTTGCCTTGGGCTGGCTGCCGATTGCTTTGGGCGGCGGAAATTTTAACCAGACTGTTTTGGCTTTTAATCTGCCAAAATTAACATCCCAAATTATGACCTTATCAATGGCTGGCATGGTTGCTGCGGCAACTATTTCAATGCTGCTTTTGCCGAAAAGACCAGATAAATGCAAAAGGCATAAATTTATTTTTATGCTTTTGCAATGGCTTTTACTGCCGATTACAGTAACTGTCTTCGGCAGTATCCCAGCGCTAGAAGCTCAAACGCGTTTAATGCTTGGCAAATATATGGGTTTCTTTGTCACGCCGAAAACACGCAAATAAAATTTGACTTTTAGCTTTAAGTTTTGTATTCTTAAAACTATGAAATTAGCAGTTATAAAATCAGGCAAACAATATCTTGTTAAAGAGGGCGACAAGATAAAAATCGAGAAAATTAATCAAGACAAAAAAAAGCTTGTTTTTGACGATATTTTGTTTGGTAAAAAAGTTGAAGCAAAAGTCTTGCGCCATGGACGAGCAAGAAAGGTTGTTATTTTCAAGTATAAGCCCAAAAAACGCTATCATAAAAAGCAAGGCCACAGACAGCACTTTACTGAAATCGAGATTACAAAAATTTTTGTTAAATAATTTTGATAATAACTTATGATTAAAAAACTAATTATTCCGGCGGCTGGTTATGGCACGCGGTTTCTGCCAGCGACAAAAGCAATTCCCAAGCCCTTATTGCCAGTTTTAAACAAGCCAGCTTTGCAATGGGTCGTAGAAGAAGCAATTGCTTCGGGTATTCAAGAAATAATCTGCGTTATTATGCCGGAGCATAAAGCAATTAAAGAGCATTTTTCTTATAATCCAAAACTCGCGGCTCATCTTAGAAAATTTAATAAAACAGATTTACTAAAAAATTTTCCCAAAATTAAGATTAATTTTATTGAGCAAAAGCATTTTTACGGCACTGCTTATCCTGTTTTAGAATGCGAGAAACTAATTAACAATCAAGCATTTGCCGTTGTTTGGTCAGACGAAATAGATTCTGGCAAAGTGCCAAGATTAAAGCAGCTGATTAAAGCATTTAATAAATATCAAGATCCAGTGATTGCTGTTTATAAAATTGATGATGAAGGCACAAGAAAATACGGCATTATTAAGGGCAAAAAAATAAGCCAGAATATTTATCAAGTTCAAGAATTATTAGAAAAGCCGGGTCCGGAAAAAGCGCCTTCCCGGCTAGGCTCAAGAGGCGGCTATATTTTAACCCCGGATATATTTGAGATTTTAAAAAGATTGAAAAAACAGATTAAAAAAGGCCAAGAATTTTATTTGACTGACGCTATTCATGAATTAGCCAAACAAAGACCGATTTATGCCAAGCTGATTAAAAATAAGCTATATGACACAGGGAATGTCTTAGATTGGCTGAAAGCTAATTTAGAGCTTGGCCGAAAATACTTAAATGCGAAAACATAAATTTATAAAAGCATACAGGCAATTTAATGAGCCGATTTATCGGTTTATTTATTTTAAGGTTTCCCAGAGAGAAATTGCTGAAGACTTGGCATCTGAAGTTTTTTTAAAGAGCTGGCAGTTTTGCCAAAACAATAAAATTACAAATATCAGAGCATTGCTTTATAAAATCGCCCGCGACTTGGTTATTGATTATTACCGCAAGCAAAAGCCGGTTGCTTTGGAAAATCAGGAAATACTCATTGAAGATAAAAATCATATTGATTTGCAAAAAGCTTTAAGCCAGTTGACTGAAGATGAGCGCGATGCAATTTTGCTTTATTATTTTGAAGGATTTTCGCATCAGGAAATCGCTCAGATTATGAATAAGACCAACGGCGCAATCAGGGCGCTGACAACAAGAGCGCGAAAAAAAATTAAGCAAAAATTGTAGCATTTCGCCTGTTCAAGCGGCTACTAATAATACATGCAAAATCTTTTAGAACAATATAAAAGCATTAAACCAAGCCAAGATTGGGCTAAAAAGACTGAAAAAGAATTAAAGGCAAATATGCCAGCTTCGCAATGGCCGATTTATTCGGCAGTTTTTGTTTTGGCAATAACTTTGTCTCTTGGTTTTATTTTACGCGAAGATCAAGAAGTATTAGCTCCAATTAAGATTATTCAGAATCAAGATCAAAATCAGGATCAAGCAGAGCAAAAAACAGAAATTTCTAAAACAATAAAAAAAGCCAGAACAGCTGCCAAGAAAATCGAACAAGCGATTGAAGCAAAAGTTCAAGCAACAAGAATTAGCTCTAGTCAAGAAGATCAGATTGACCCAAGAATAAAATTATTAGAAGATCTGGAAAAAGCTCAAGCAACTAGTTTACTGCTTGAAGAAATAGAAAAAGACATAGACAATGGCGATTATCTGATTGCCCGGCAAAAGCTTAATAAGTATTTGGACTCGCTGAAGGTCGACAGCGAAAAAGAAGAGATAATAATTAATCAAGATAATAATTAAATAAAAAATATGAGTAAAATACAGAAAATAATTGCGATTGGTACAGCTCTGACAACCATTGTCTGGATGTCTGGCGCGGCTTATCTTGCTCCAGTAGCCAGCGCGGCTACTGCTGCAGAAATGCAGGCTTCTATTGATGCTTTAATGGCAGAATTAGCAGTTTTGCAAGGTCAATTGGCCGCTCTCGAAGGCACACCTGCCCCTGCCACAACCACAACCTATACAGGCATTCCCGCTAATTTTACATTCACCAAGCTTCTTAAAAGAGGCTCAAAAGGTGATGAAGCTAAATATTTGCAAATTATTTTGCAGGTTGAAGTTGGCGAGGCTGTCGTAGGTACGGCTGATGGTATTTTCGGTAAGATGACTGACGCGGCTGTTAAGCAGTTCCAATCAAAAAATAGTTTAGTTGCTGACGGCATTGTTGGCAAAAACACTCGAGCAAAATTAAATGCTCTTTTAGCCGCGGCTCCAGTAACTAAAGAATTGACAGTTGCTTCTGTTAGTCCAACTAGCAATGCAACTAGCGTAGTAGTTAGCAGTAATATTATTGTCACTTTGAGCATGGCTTTGGACTCAGCGACAGTAACTGCTGATTCAGTAAAGTTAACTGCTGACGCCGTAGCTGTTGCAACGACAACTACTGTCAGCGACAAAGTTATCACAATTGACCCGACTGCTGATTTAGCGGAGAATACGACTTACACTGTTGCTTTGACAACTGCTGTTAAAGCGACTGACGGCACAGCTTTGAAAGCTGCTTATTCTTCTTCATTCAGCACAGGAGAGACTGTGACACCACCGCCGGTAACTGGTGATGAATTAAGAATTAAATTAGCTTCTGATACACCAGGCGTAGCTTCGGTTGCAACTGGCGGAAATGCTAATTTCACCAAGTTGATTTTAACTGCCGGACCACAAGATGTAGAAATTTCTAAGATTAAGATTACCCAATCTGGGCAATCAACCTCTTCAGATATTCAGAACATCAAAGTTGTTGACGAAAATGGAGTGAGCTTGGGAACCACTGGTTCTTTAGACACTAACAACAAGTCAACTATTTCGTTTTCTTCGCCCAAGTTGAAAGTTTCAGCTAACACCAGTAAAACAGTTTATCTGCGAGCTGGAGTTCCATCTAGCGGTGCAACTGCTGGACGAACAATTGCCCTAGGCATTGCTTCAATAGACGATGTTACTGCGACAAGTCTTGTTGTTGTTGAGTCTGGAACTGGTAATTTAATGTCTATTTTGTCATTAACTATCGGTACAGTCACAGTTGACCAGGATGCGGCTACTTCTGATGCCAGCCCTGATGTTGGCAGTAAAAATGTAGTCCTTAACCGCTTCAAAATTTCAGCTAACTCTACTGAAAATATTACAATTGAAAACATTGAAGCATTAGAAGTTGGAACTGCGTCGTTAGACGATGTTGAAAACATTGAGCTTTATAGCATTACCAAAGGCGCTAGTTTGGCCGAAGTGGCCAGCTGGAGTGCTCAAGGCAAGGTTTCTTTCACTGGTCTTAATTTAGCGATCTTGAAAGGCGAAACCCATCGCTTTGAAATTAGAGCTGATGTTATTGACGGCACAGGACTGACTATTAACGCTGATGTTATTGACGGCACTGATGTTTTAGTGGTGTCTAAGGGAGATAAGTATGGTTATTATATTACTGCGACTGATGGCGGTAATTGGAGCAATTCCAATGCTGGACGCGGTTCAAGCGACCAAACCATTTCAACTGGCGCAGTGATTGTTTCCCGCTCTGCTTCTTCAGTAGCAGTTGGGAATATTGCTCAAGCTGATAACCAAGCATTGGCCACTTTTGAATTAGATGTTCGAGGCGAACCAGTTCGCATTACTTCTTTGAGAATCGGTTTTGTCGGCGGGACTAGTAATGCTGAATTAACCACAGATACTCAAATTTCCAATGTCCGCATTGTTGATGTTACAAACAATGAGACTCATGGTCCTTATGATGTCTCTATTACTGATGTAACTGCTAATGGCACAACTTACGGCGCTACAGTAACAACTACTGATCTGATTATGCTGCCGGTCGGCGTTCATAAATTTACAGTAAATGCTAAGATTGCTACTACTACCAGCAATAGCGACACTGTCTATGTTGGCTTTCCAGATCCTGATGCTGACTTAACCATTAAAGGTGAAACTTCAAACAACACAATTACTGCTTCTCCGGCAGCATCTAATGTAAACGGCAATACGCAGACAGTTCAAGCGGCTGCTTTGTCAGCTGTAACCTCTGCGATTGATCCAGCTGCACACAGCGTAGCCAAGGGTGCGCAAAATGTGAAATTATTTGTTGCAACATTAGATGCTCAAGGCTCTGGCGAAGATATAACAGTTTCTCAAGTTATAATTGAGGACACTATGGATCTCGCAACTTCTAATGGCGATGACTGGACAGGTCTTGAACTTTGGGCTGACTTGACTTCAGAAAGCAGCACTCGAGGCGATATCTATGAAACTCGAGTAGCCATTGCTTCTTCTAGCGAACCCAATGATTCAGGTGCTACTGATGAAACAGTTGCCATGACCTTGAGTCCAACTATTAGGGTTAAAAAGAACAGCTTTGTTGAAATCGCCGCTTTTGCTAATCTAAAGTCAGGCGCCACAGCAGATGACACTCACCAATGGAGCTTAGATCAAGTTTCTGGCGGTGTTACTGCGACTGGAGTAGATACTGGCACTGCTGTATCTGCTATTACTCCAACTGGCGCTGGTCAGATTTTGACAATAACCGCCTCTGGCGTAGTTGTTGCTGCGGTTGATGCTTCACAGCCAAGCTCACAGCTTCTTGCTGAAAATACAATGAAAGCAACAGTTGCTGTGTTTCGATTGAGCGCTACTGATGGCATAGAAAGCCATGATCTTACTAATTTTAAGATTACCAATACTGGTTCTGCTACAGCAGTATCAAAGTATTACTTCTATGCTTCAGCAAGATCTGACGCAGTTGACCCAAGCGAGCCAATTGCTTCTGCAACTGGCGCCGCAACCGTTGAAATTTCTGGACTTTCTGGCGTAGTTACTATTCCTGCTAGCGGTTATGTTTTGATTACGGTTAAGGCAGACGCTCCAGATGTTAATAATTCCTCAGCTTCTGATGGCGATACTATTATTGTTACAGTTGCCACTACTGCTGGAGAAATTGACACAGTTGGTTTGTCTTCCGGAGCTGGTACTGATCCAACTATTGCTTCAGCTCTAACACCAAACACACATTACCTATATGAGGCATACCCAATGTTTGCACTGAACAGCGCTTCGCCATCTGGCGACCTGAACCCAGCTACTCTAGAAAAAGTTGCTATCTTTGATGTTACTGCTGTTGGAGGTAACGACATTACTTTTGACGGCAACGATAGCAATACCTTGACTCTAGCTATTTCTGCAACTGCTGCTGACAATACTGCTAATGATGCTTTTGAGTTGAGAACCAAAGAAGGTACAGTGCTTGCTTCGCCGGCTGTTATCAATCTTGCTACTAACGGCACTTCAACTGTAGTATTTACCTTTGAGGATTCAGTCTTTACTGTTCCTAAAGGCCAGACCAAAGAGTTGCATGTATTTGCAGATCTTGATGGTTTGACTGCAGCTGGTAATTTCATTCAGGTTAAATTAGATGATGTTACTACCTACATTAGCTTTAGTATCAATTCAGGTACTACTAATGCTAGTCGCGGTGACATTATCTTCCGTGGTGAAATTAAAGCCAATAGATTGCAGAGAAACATTAACAGCTAATCTTAAGATATTGCTGACGAGGTCAGGAAAAAAGCCCTTTACGGGCTTTTTTCTTTTTGCTATACTAATAAAATATGAAAATAATATTTATTGCTATTATAATCATTATTTTAAGCATAGGCGGCATATTGCTTTGGGAAACTTGGCCAAAGCCAATTACTGATTATGACACAGCAAGCAACAAAGCCTTTGAGTATAACCTAGAGGGCAATTACAAAAAAGCAATTGAATATTTTTTGTTAGCGGCTAAATTAGACGATCAGAAGCGCTATGCTCCTTATCGCAATGTTGCTGTGCTTTATCGCGACTTGCATGAATTTGATAAAGCAGAAGAATATTATACTAAAGTAATTGAAATGGAACCGCGAGGTCAATTCGTAGTAGAAATAATGGACCTCTATATTTATGATTTAAAAAAACCAGAAGAGGATATTATTGCTACTTTTGAATACTTTATGGCAAATATTCATGATAACAGGGCTATTGCTTTTCGTTATGCCTTGTACCTTGAATCAGTTAATCGCTATCAAGATGCTTTGAATCTTTATAAAGTGATTTTGGGAACCGAACCTGACAATCAATCGCTCAAAGAATCTATAGATTATTTAAAAATGAAGCTTGACAAGAATCAATAATTCTGTTAGTGTGTAAATACTATCTTTTGATAGAATTTTTTGGTTTTAGGAGGATTTCAAATGTTTCGATTGATTTTAGCAACATTGACAATTTTAGTTTTTGCTGTTTCTGCAGAAGGAGCAACACTTAGTGTGCCTAGCGAATATTCAACAATTCAAGCGGGGATTGATGCGGCGGTTAGCGGAGATGCGGTTTTGGTTGCTAACGGAACATATGCTGGCAATGGCAATAAGAATCTGGATTTCAAAGGCAAGTCCATCACGGTTAAGTCGGAAAGTGGAACGACAAATTGTATAATTGATTGTCAAGGCGAGGGCAGGGGATTTTATTTTCATTCTAATGAAAAAAAAGCTTCTGTGGTTGACGGATTGACCATAAAAAATGGTTATGCTAGTGACTATGGCGGAGGAATTTATTGTTTGAATTCATCTCCGACAATCATCAATAACATTATTACAGGTAGCAAGTCTCTTGGCGGCGGCGGCGGGATTTATTGCTATGAAGCTTCGCCTGAAATAACCAACAATATCATAATAAGTAATTCAGCGATGAACGGCGGCGGGATTGGACTCAATACTTCGTGTGCGGTAATAAGCGACAATACTATTGAAGATAATTCAGCTACTTATGGTGCTGGAATTGCTTGTCATGATAGCACATGCATTGTTATCAAAAATAATCATATTGCTGACAACAAGTCTGCAGAATGGGGTGGAGGAATTGTTTTTGCAAATTCTTCGCCAAAAGAATTTACAAACAATATTTTTGCTAATAACGCTGCTGGTGAGTTTGGCGGCGCAATATATTGCAAAAATTCCAATCTTACAATTCAGGGCGGCGAAATCACTGGTAATAAGGCAGATGTTTCCGGCGGCGGACTTTATGTTAGCGCTGGGTCAACGGTCACTGGTAATTGCTGGGTTCATGACAACACACCTGACGACATTGCCGGCGACGGAGATTTTAAAGACTTTGCGCTTCCGGTCATCCTCTCCCAATTTTCTGCCATAATTGTTTCTGACGGAGTTCGCTTATTCTGGGAAACAGCTTCAGAAAATGAAAATCTTGGCTTTAATGTTTATTGGAGCCGAGATAAAAAAGACTGGCAGAAAATTAAGTGGGTTGATGGCGCTGGCAGAGCCGCAGAATATAGTTTTTCGGACAATGACCATAGTGCCGGATATTACTTGCTTGAACAAGTAGATTTTTCCGGCGAAAAAAAGAAATTAAAAATAGTGCGGGCAGGAGAGCTTTTGGCTCGCACATGGGGAGAGATTAAGAGGAGATAATAACAGAGACAATGCCGGAGCGTGAATCATACGCTTCGGCACTTTTAATTTGCTTGACAAAAATTAAAAACAAGATTAGTCTATCAATACTGTTCTTTGACAGAATAAATTTTTTGGAGGTTTGTTTTGAAAGTCAAATTGGTTGGTCTATTGGTTGTTGCCATAATGGCAATAAGTTTTTTCGCAGAAGCGAAAATAATTCGCGTGCCTGTAGATTATTTGACAATTCAAGAGGGGATTGACGCGGCGGTTAGCGGGGATCAAGTCGTTGTTGCGGCCGGAACATATGAAGAAAATATTGTTCTCAAAAGCGGTGTTGATGTTTTGGGCGCTGGCGCAGATGTGACAAAAATTACCTCAAAACTTAAAATAATATACGCAGAGTTTGTAACAAGTGGGGTAATTGATGGTTTTACAATAGACGCCAAGGGTGTTGATGTCGAAAGCATCTTTTGTGCTTTTTCAACATTGACCATTAGTAATAATATTATTACTAATCAAGGCGTTGGGGTTGGTATTTTGTGTACAGATTGGGCTAATTTAACAATTACCAATAATATAATCACAAAGCAAAGAGTTGGAATTGAATGTTCCCCTGCTAATCCAATTATCCAAGGAAATACAATTATTGGGAATAGCACTGGAGTTCATTGTTACGATTATGCATCACCAACGATCGACAACAATTCTATTATAGACAATGGCGACTATGGTATCTTTTGTGAAGGGTCTGAATCATCTCTGGTGATTAGCGGCAATAATATTACTGGCAATGGACAAGGGGTTCGGTGCAGGCTTACATCTCCAAACATCTACGATAATGTCATCATTGATAACGGCGATGGCATTAGGTGCGTAGATTCGTCGAATCCAGCCATTAAAAACAATATTATTAGCGATAATGGACGCGCAGGTGTTGCTTGTGACGGAAGCGCGCCATGGGCTTCATCGCCAGCCATAAGAAATAATATTATTTCTAATAATGGACATTATGGCGTTTCTTGTTCAGGGGATTCTAGTCCTGATTTGGGAAATGGCTATAATGCCATTTATGGTAGTGGTGATTATGATATAGAAAATACTACACAGTATACAGTAATAGCTGAATACAATTGGTGGGGGCAAGCGCCGCCTTTTCCAAGTCAATTTTATGGCAAGGTTGATTATGACCCATGGCTGGAAGAATCGCCGTTTCCAACCACAGGCTCTATTATCGGCATAGTCACAGATACAGCCGGCAATCCAATCAAGTCGGCAATAGTGATTGCTATTTTGGGCGAAACAAAGCAAAAAGCATTTACTGATAGCGATGGCTGGTATGAGATTCTTGATTTAGAGCCCGGAATTTATTGGGTGCTTTGTATCAAAAAAGACTATAAAGCCGGCATAAAAAAAGCCGAAGTAATAGCCGGCCAAAAAACAGAAGTAAATTTCAAACTTAAAAAGTAAATATAACGCCCGAGGCAATCTTGCTTCGGGTTTTTTAATTTGCCATAAAAATTTATTTGTGCTATTATTAAAATAATGGAAATTACTAATAAACAACAAAAAGCAATTGAGCAATTAGCTCGTAAGTATAGTCTAAAGATGATTCTGCTTTTTGGTTCGCAAATCACATTTGATGCTTTTGAGGTTTATGCTTTACAGCGCTACCAAGAAGCTATGCCGCTTTTTAGAATGCACGAACGAGCTATTAAGAATTTTATCTATGATTAATGCTCAATTTGTTAGAGATAAATTAGAGCAAATCAAACTCTATTACAAAGAGTTAGAAGAGTATTTGGAGAAAAAATAATATATAATTAATGCGCAAAGCGTTTCTAATCTTAATCCCAATCTTGCTTTGGTCATTATACTGGGGCAATCTTAAGCCTTATTTTGCTTCCCGAGCAACCAGTAAAGCAGGCCCTGAAAAAGCCTTGTCTTATAATACCTTTGTTAATCATGAAATCAGAAAAGTTATGGCTAACTTTGCCATAGAAAGCGATAACCCTGAATATGTTTTATTTGTTACGCGAGAAATGGAACAGAATATTAAAGAGCGGCCGCTTGACACAAAGAGCTATATTCTATTAAGCTATCTTTATTATCGCTTGGGCTGGGATGATAAATTTCAACAAGCATCTCACAAAGCTTTAGAATTAGCGCCAAACCGCCAAGATGTCAAAGATTTACAAAAACTTATTAAAAGCTAAAAAAGACAACAAACTGCCGCAGATTACTGTTTATAATCGGATTGACGGCCCAGGCTCGTCTTTAGATTTGCGTCTTTTTCAGCAGTCTTTTTGGCAATTAGGCCAAGAAGAAAAACATCAGCCAAGAACAGTCGGCATCACAATCAGCGTTGGCACAGACATTATTGCCGAGCCGTTAAAGCCGGGCAAGATCGGCGTTGAATCAATAGATTTCGGTTTTTGCTATATTTTTAACAAAGGCGAAGCGCCGGCAATTAAAGAGAACTGGCTTTTGCGCGTTATGGAAGTTTTTAATTTGAGCGGCGTTAAATTTACAATTAAAAATATTTATCCGGAATTAAAATCAGCTGGCTTGGGCGGTTCAGCCGCAGTCACAACCGGCGTTGCCTTGCTAGCCAACAAATTAACCGGAAGCAGGTTTAGCAAATCGCAAATTATTGGCATGGCTTCAATGCTTGAACAAGATTTGGGAGTTTCTTTAACCGGAACCCAGGAACAGTCAAATGCAGTTTATGGCGGGGTTGTTGATTATGCCTGGTATCCGTGGGGCATGCCGGGCAAAGATAATTTTTACGGCACATCAGTCAGGCAAAAATTATTAGAGCCAAAAGATTATCCTGAATTGCGCCAAAGAATAGACTTGTATTTTGCTTTGCAAAGATTAAGCGCTGATGTTAATTCAAAGTGGTGCGAAGAACTAGGCAAAATCGCCGGTTTTAAACTGCATAAGCAAAAATGTGAATTAGCTTACGAATTTCGCGAAGCAATCAAGACAAAAAATTGGGCTGCAATGGCTAAGCCGATTCAAGAATATCGCAAGATTAGAACTAAGCTTTGCCCGGAATATATGTCTGAACAAGCCTGGGAAATAGAAAGAATGTGCTCGCGCAATAATGCGGTTAGTTTTCCTCTTGGCGGCGGCGGCGGAACAATTATGGTTTTTTCGCCTGACCCACGAAATCTTGAAAAAATGCGTCCGCGATTGTCAGACAGATTCAGATATATTGATTACAAAATTTTATCGCGAGGCCATCGGTTTAAGAATATTTAGAATCTCTTGCTAAATTTTAATTAAGTGCTAGAATTAAGAAAGATGTTTAAGCAAATCAAAAAATGGCTGGAAACAACTGGAGGGAAATATATTATTGTTGAAAACAGCAAGCCGAAATATATAATTATGAAAGTTGAAGACTTTGAGGCTCTGCTTAATTCTTGCCCTGACGCAGAAATAAACAAAGAGATTCTTGCTATCAAAGAAGAAGAAAACCAAGCTGTGGATATTTCTCTGGACAAACAAAATTAAATAGTTTAAAATTAATAAAATAATTAATTATAATATAAATAAAATTATGGCAGAAAAATTTGAACGAACAAAATCGCATCTAAATGTCGGCACAATCGGCCACATTGATCACGGCAAAACAACGCTAACAGCAGCGCTTTTACATGTTTTATCTTTAAAAGGCTTAAGGGCTTCTAAAAAAAGCGTTGACCAAATTGACAACGCTCCTGAAGAAAAAGAGCGAGGCATTACTATTGCTACGACCCATGTTGAATACGAAAGCGAAAAACGCCATTATGCTCACATTGATTGTCCTGGCCATGCTGATTATATTAAAAACATGATTACAGGCGCTGCCCAGATGGACGGAGCCATACTTGTAGTCAGCGCGGCTGACGGCCCAATGCCCCAAACCCGCGAGCATATTTTGTTAGCCCGCCAGGTTGGCGTGCCTGCTCTTATTGTGTTTTTGAATAAAGTTGATCAGGTTGATGACCCGGAGTTAATTGACTTAGTAGAAACAGAAATTCGCGAACTTTTAACTAAATACGAATTTGACGGCGAAAAAATTCCTGTTATTAGAGGCTCAGCTTTAAAAGCTCTAGAAGCCAAAAGCGCTGATGAAGAAAGCGCTAAGCCGATTATAGAACTAGTTAAAGCTCTAGACGAGAGCATCCCAGAGCCAGAACGCGATAACGACAAGCCGTTTTTAATGCCAGTTGAAGATGTCTTCTCAATAGAAGGCCGCGGCACGGTTGTGACTGGCAGAATCGAGCGCGGGATTATTAAAATCAACGAAGAAATAGAAATCGTTGGCATGCGCGATACCCAAAAAACAATTGTTACTGGAATTGAAATGTTTAATAAATCTTTGGAAGAAGGCAGAGCTGGTGATAATGCAGGCATTCTTTTGCGGGGGCTGAAAAAAGAAGATGTTGAGCGCGGTCAGGTCTTGGCTAAGCCGGGCAGTCTCACGCCTCATACTGAATTCGAGGGCGAACTTTATATTTTAACCAAAGAAGAAGGCGGCCGCCATACCCCGTTTTTTACCGGCTATAAGCCGCAATTATATTTAAGAACAACTGATGTGACTGGTGAAGTTGTTTTACCAGGAGGCACGGAAATGGTTATGCCTGGAGACACTGTTAATTTAACTGTTAAATTGGTTGCTCCAGTTGCTCTGGAAGAACAGCAAAGATTTGCAATTAGAGAGGGCGGCAAAACAGTCGGTGCCGGTGTTGTGACTAAAATTTTAAAATAATTTAACTATGCCAGAAGAAGCCGAAGTTCAGCAAAGAATCAGAATTAAATTAAAAGCGTTTGATCATAAAATCATTGATCAGTCAGCCAAGCAGATTATTGATGTTTTGACGCGTTATGACGCTAAAGTAATTGGTCCTGTGCCTTTGCCAACAGATACTGCCAAGTTTACAGTTAATAAATCAACTTTTAAGCACAAAGACGCGCGCGCTCAATACGAAATGCGGACGCATAAAAGATTAATTGAAATCCCTGATCCGTCTAACAAAATTATTGATGCTTTAACAAATCTTAATCTGCCAGCTGGAGTTGACATAGAGATTAAGATGTGATAAAAACTTAAACAAAAAGCAGCGCTCTTGATAAGAACTGCTTTTTGTGTTATGCTCAAATTTATGATTATAGGCAAAAAAATTAAAATGACGCAGATTTTTGACGAAGCTGGCAAAGTAATTCCGGTTACTTTGCTTGAATGCGATCCAAGTAATTTAAAAGTCGGTCAAAAAGTTAAAATATCTGGCATAAGCAAGGGCAAGGGTTTCCAAGGCGTTGTTAAGCGCTGGGGATTTAGAGGCGCGCCAGCAACTCATGGCACAAAGCATAATTTGCGCGCGCCCGGCTCAATCGGCTCAACCAATGTTGCCAGAGTATTCAAGGGCAAAAAAATGGGCGGGCATATGGGAGTTAAAAAAACAACGCTAAGAGATGTTGAAATTATAGAGATTAAAAAAAATCAGATAGCTCTTAAGGGCGCAATACCAGGACCAAATAAAAGCGAGATTAAAATTTATGAAAGCTGATATTTATAATCAAGACGGAGAAATTATTGACAAAGCAGAACTGCCTAAGTCAGTTTTTGGTTTGGACATAAATCATGACCTAATTCATCAGGTTGCGGTTTCAATGATGGCTAACCAAAGGCGGCCTTGGGCGCATAGCAAAGACAGGAGCGAGCGCCAGGGCGGCGGCAGAAAACCATGGCGGCAAAAAGGCACTGGCCGTTCCAGGCATGGCTCGCGCCGTTCACCGATTTGGCGAAAAGGCGGGGTGACTTTTGGCCCGAGAAAAGAGAGAAATTATGCTCAAAAAATAAATAAAAAAATGAGAAAACAAGCAATTCTGATGATGCTTTCGTCTAAATTTGCAGACAAAGAACTAAAAATTATTGATAAATTAGACATTAATAAAACAAAGCAAGCGGCTCAAATTTTAAAAAGTTTCAAAATTAAATCTTGTTTAATAGCTCAAGAAAACAAAGCTTTTAGAAATATCCCCAAAACAAAAACTCTTGCCCCGCAAAACCTAAATGCTCTGGATTTGCTAAATTATAAGTATTTACTTTTACCAAAAGAGGGGATTGAAGTTATTGAGAAGACATGGGCAAAGAATTAATCTATTTAGAGACTTCAGTAATATCGGCTTATTTTGATTTTAAAAAGCAAGATCCGGAACGCAAGAAAATTACGAGAAAATTTTTTGATGAAGAATTGCCTAAATTCCAGGTGCTAATTTCTGAAGTAGTAATTGCAGAGTTGCAAAAGTCTGGGAAACGATGCTCTGCATATTGCGATAGCCACTCTTAATAAAATTGATTATCTAATATCTTGGAATTATAGAGATATTGCGGGAGCGCCAATAAGAAAACAAATTTCGGCATTCAACGAAAAACATAAACTCTATTTAACAGCAATATCAACACCGCATGATTTTTTAGACATATAATTATTAATAAAGACAGCTATTATGCTTAAGTTTCCATGCCCAATTGAACAAGATCTCGATAAGATCAAGCGCAAAATGTGGATAAAATCCGGTAGGAATATTGATCGTCTAGTAGAAGATATCAAGCACACATCTGATAAGACCCTAAAGAAGCACGGCTATTATATTAAGCCAACCGGACCAAATATCGGCCTGATTCTCCGAGACAAAAGCAAAAGCAATTACAAGGCTTGATGGTTTTATGGTTTTTGCAAGAAACAAAAAAGTAAGAATTATTAAAAATTAGAAATATGATTAAAATTATAACAATTTTTTTAAAGAAAAATTGGTTCAAAGTAATTCTATTAATTATTTTAATTATCTTTTTATTTGTTTTACATCAAGGAATCGGTAAACTAAGCGGAGAAAAAGAATTGTCTCTTGAAGAAAAATATAAACACAGAATGGGTTATTAATTTTTTGTTAAACATTCCCGACAATACCATTTTTTATTTCTCTGAATAGACAAAGAGTGTTCTTTACGAAAATTCCCAATAAAGGTTGAATAAAGAAATAATCCCCGCAATCGCGGGGATTTTAATTGTTGTAATGTGTTGCAATATATTAAAACTTGCTAAAATTGATTAGATTGTGTTATTATTTAAAAATGCAGGCAATAAAATCAGTTAGCGGTATCCCAATTAGATTAACAAATGAACGCTGGTTCCATATCGTGGAAAACCATGACGATGTCGCAGGTCTTGCATTTGAAGTCTTAGAAACAATTTCTGATCCAGATTTTATTGTTAGAGGATGGAAAGGCGAATTGCTCGCTGTGAGAAAAATTAATAAAAAATATTTAATAGTTGTTTATCGGGAAATTAACAAACAAGACGGTTTTGTCATAACAGCATTCGCGACTTATAAAATTAACCAAATTAAAAAGAGAGGAATTATATGGTCCAAAAAGAAATCTTAAATAATGCCATAGAAATAATGCCTTATATCATAAGAATGCCTTCAAAGCATATCTGGCTTGATTATGATCAAGAAGCTGATGTAATGTATGTCAGTTTTGAAAAACCGCAGCAAGCGACTGATACCGAAGTTTTAGATAATGGTATGCTTGTTCGCAAGCGCAACAATAAAATTGTTGGCTTGACTTTAATGAATGCAAGTCAAATTTAAAGCAGGATAAAATAATAATCCCCGCCTCGCGCGGGGGTTTTTCTTGTCAAATCTTGCTAAAATTTTTATTTGTGTTAATATAAAATATTATGAATAAAGTCATTAAAACACCAGCCAATATTACTATTAAATCGGAATTAAGATTTGGCAACAAAAATCGCTTTAAGCTATGCCGCTAATATTTTAGGCAAAGAAGAAATATTGGTTATTGCTTAATTTTATGTTTAGGATTCTAACCGATGAGTGCATTGCGGGCAGGTTTATGCTATTATTAAAATGATATTGAATTAAACAAATAGAGGTGAATTAACTTGAATGCCCGGGTTAATCGCCCGGGTTTTGATTAAAATAAAAACATGGAAATAATTTTAAAGCATCATATTACTGAAAAAGTTAAGCCCGATAAGTATGTTTTTAAAGTTGCTCAAAAAGCTAATAAGCCGGAAATTAAAAAGGCTGTTGAAGAAAAATATAAAGTTGATATTATAAAAATTAATATTATTAATATTAAGCCAAAGCCCAGAATCCTAAGGGGCATCAAAGGTTTTAAAAAAGGCTATAAAAAAGCAGTAATCACTATCAAACATGGTCAAAAGATTGAGACAACTGAAAAAGCAAAAAGCCGGTCGAAGCCGAGGTAAAATAACTGTTCGGCATCGCGGAGGCGGCCACAAGCGGCTTTACAGAATAATCGATTTTGATTATAATCAAAAAGCTGAGGTTTTGGCTATTGAGTATGATCCGAATCGCTCGGCTAATATCGCCTTGGTTCAAAATAAGTCCGGCAAAAAGAGCTATGTTTTAGCTTCAGCTGAAATGAAGATCAACAGTAAAATAAAGCCTCGAGTCCAGCTTAAAGATTTGCCAATCGGCACTAATATTTATAATGTCGCTCATATGGTCAGGTCAGCCGGAAGTGTTGCTGTTTTGCAGGCGATTGAAGCTGGCTACGCCCAGATAAAACTGCCGTCAGGCGAAGTTAGACTAGTTAAAGAAAACGAGCTGGCCAATACAGGTCAAGTCAGTAATTCTGAACATAATACAAAAAAATTAAGAAAAGCCGGTCAAAATCGCTGGCGAGGAATAAGGCCGACTGTTAGAGGCAGTGCTATGTCTGCTGGGGATCATCCCCATGGCGGAGGCGAAGGCCGTTCGCCAATTGGTCTAAAACATCCGAAAACACCTTGGGGCAAGCCGGCTTTGGGCAAAAAAACTCGCAAAAAAAATAAACCGTCAAATAAGTTTATTATCAAAACCAAAAAGAAAAAATAATAAAAAAATCATGAGCTTGTTTATTGATCAAAAATTATTAGAAAAAGTCAAAAAGATTAAAAAAGACAGCCGGCAGACCATTAAGACTTGGTCGCGCCGAGCAACGATTACTCCGGAAATGATCGGTTATGTTTTTATGGTCCATAATGGCAAAGAATTTCTTAGGGTTGGGCCAATTCATGAAGATATGGTCGGCCATCGTTTGGGAGAATTTTCTCCGACAACTAAATTCCCAGGTCATGGCGGCAAAAAAGCTCAAGAAGAAGAGAAACAAGAACAAGAACAATTAAAAGCAAAAACAAAAGAAGATGCTCCAGTTCAAAGCACAACTTAATTATTTAAGAATTTCGCCGCGCAAAGTGCGCTTAGCAGCTGACTTAATTCGCGGCTTAAATGTTTCTGAAGCAGAACAGCAATTAAGATTCTGCGCTAAACGATCAGCCAAGCCGCTTTTAAAGCTATTAAAATCAGCTATTGCCAATGCCAAAAACGCATCTGATTTATATATTTCAGAGATAAGAGTTAACCCCGGTCCAACGCTGAAGCGCTGGCGAGCTAGAGCCAGGGGCACAGCCGCAATGATTCGCAAAAGAACCTCTCATATTATTATTATTCTTGAACAAAATGGGGCAAAAAGTAAATCCTAAGGCTTTTCGCTTGGGCATTTTAAACACTTGGAGTTCACAATGGTTCTCTAAAAACAAGTACCGCGCTTTTTTGCGTCAGGATGTTGAATTGCGCGATTATATTTTAAAGAACCTAAAACAAGCCGCCATTGAAAAAGTTTCTATTGAGCGTTCGCCGAATTTAATTAATATTATTATTCATACAGCTAGACCAGGCATAATTATCGGCCGGGGCGGTGAAGGCATTGAATCTCTTAAAAGGGCTTTAAAGAAAAGATTGAAACAGGATATCCGCTTGGAAGTTCAAGAAATTAGAAATCCTGATGCCAGCGCTAAATTAGTTGCCCAAAGCGTGGCTGAACAGCTGGAGAAGCGGATTTCGTTTCGCCGCATCTTGAAGCAGACGATTGATCGTGTTTCGCAGAACAAAGAAGTTCAAGGCGTTAAAATAGCCGTGGCAGGAAGATTAGATGGTTCTGAAATGTCGCGGCGAGAATGGCTAAGCAAGGGCAAGATTCCCTTGCATACTTTGCGGGCTGATGTTGATTTTGACAAAGCCGAAGCGCATACAAGTTATGGGGCCATTGGGGTTAAGGTCTGGATTTACAAAGGCGAGATTTTTGAGAAAGAGAATACACAAAGACAATGATTATTAAAGGTCTGCAAAAAACTTCTTTTATTGACTGGGACGGCAAAATCGTCTCGGTTTTGTTTACAGCTGGCTGTAATTTCAGATGCCCTTTTTGTTTTAACAAAGACTTGGTAAATAATAGCTCGGAGTTAGTAGAAATTCCAGAAAAAGAAATATTTAAATTTTTAAATTCGCGAAAAGACTTTTTAGACGGCGTTTGCATAACTGGCGGAGAACCGACTTTGCATAAAGATTTGCCGGAATTTATTAAAAAAATGAAACTGCCAGTTAAGCTGGACACAAACGGCTCAAACCCGGCAATGCTCGCAAAATTAATTAAACAAAAGCTTATTAAGTATATTGCAATGGATATTAAGGCGCCTCTTGAAGAATATCAGGAAATTACAAAATCTAAAATCCAAATTTCAAAAATCAAAAAAAGCATTAATCTAATAATTAATTCCGGCATTGATCATGAATTCAGAAGCACTTTAGTTCCAGGGATTCACACTGAACAAGATATAAAAAAAATGGCCAGGCTAATTAAAAACGGCAAAAGATATTTTTTGCAGAATTTCAGACCAAAAAAAACTTTAGACCCAAAACTGCAAAAAACAAAGCCTTTTGCAGACCTAGGCGATTTCGCCAAGATTGCTAATCAGTACATAAATACTAAAGTTCGCTCTTAGATTTTTACAAGCTTGCCTTAAAAATCAATTATGTTAAAATAAGAAAAACAATTAAAACAAAATAATATATGCCTCAACAAATGATTACAAAAGAAAAAGTTATTAGTCCGACAAATTTTATTCATAACTTTGATGCCTTGAGCAAAGAAGACGATTTTTATCGCATTGTAAATAAAGGCCGCTCTTTGGGAGTTTTTTTGCCGGAAAAAACATGGAAAGGTTTAACAGAAGATTTAGAAGCTCTAATCAGCCCTAATTATTTAATAAGCATTAGAGAGGCACGCAGAGAAGAGGGTGGCTTTGTGTTGGGTGAAATTAAAGCAAAATATAATATCAAATAATTTTATTGATTAGTTCGAAGATTGGGGATTATCGTTTCCAAATTGGCAATTATAGAGCAATTTTTGATTTGAAAGATAATAATAATATTATTATCTTTTTGCGCATTGGCCACAGAAAAGATATTTATAGGTAAAAATCCTTGTTAATCGCCGCCTAATTGCTACTGGACGGCGAAATTTTTTTATGATAAAATAAAAATAATGCCTGAGATAAGCATAAAGCAATTAAATAAAACCTTAG
Source organism: bacterium (assembly GCA_043812555.1). GTDB lineage: Bacteria > Patescibacteriota > Minisyncoccia > JBDRLZ01 > JBDRLZ01 > JBDRLZ01. Next base: position 7,004 of record JBDRLZ010000023.1, on the reverse strand, counting down.
AAAAAAATCAAGTCAAACTTGCTTATCTTTTTGGTTCACAAGCTCGGGGCGAAGCGCATAAAGAAAGCGATGTTGATATTGCTGTTTTATTTGATGAAAAAGTTAATCCTGAAAGTTATCTATTAAGAGAGGGCAGACTAATTGAACTTTTATTTTTAAATTTAAAATTAAAAACATGAAAAATAATAATAAAATTTGTCCAAATTGTAATCAAGAAATATTAAAAAAAATTTCTTTTTATAAAAATCAGGTAGATAAATGCGATAAGTGCAAGGGGATTTGGTTTGATTACGATGAATTGCGAAAAGTTAAAGACGATAAAGACGAATTTTTAAAGTGGTTAGATATAGATATTTGGAGAAAAAAGAAAAAATTGAGAGTTTTTTCTTCAACAAGAAAGTGCCCTAACTGCAGGAAAAATCTCTATGAAGTCAAATATGGAGAATCTAATATCAAGGTAGACATTTGTAATTCGTGTAAGGGCGTCTGGCTTGACCATGGGGAATTTGGAAAAATCATAGATTATTTAAAAAAAGTAGTCAATACAGAAACTTTAAGTAAATACTTTAAACATGCGCTTGCATCTTCAGAAACAGGGGATTTGCTTATAATATTAAAACTACTTCAATACAGATTATGCAGTCAATATCCAATCATTAATAAAATAATCATTTATCGTCCAGCTTGGTTGGGCTAAAATAATTAAAATTTAAATCTTATGCAAGAAGCTATTGAGTATTTAAAAAAAGAATTTCAAAATATTAGAACTGATCGGGCAACGCCAGCCCTAGTTGAAGATATTTTAGTTGATTATTACGGCACAAAAGTTACTTTGAAAGAAACAGCTAGTATTTCAGCCCCTGAATCGCGGCTTTTAATAATCCAGCCATGGGACAAAGATTCTATAGTTGATATAGAAAAAGCATTAATAGCTAAAAATTTCACGCCAAAAAACGATGGTCAGGTTATTAGAGTCAGTTTACCCGCTTTAACTGACGAGCGCAAAAAAGAACTGGAAAAAGAAATCGGCCGAAAAACAGAGCAAGCTAGAATCAAAATAAGATTGCAAAGAGACAAACAGCGCGAAAAAATCAAAGAGCTTAAAGACGAAGACGAAAGATACAGGCAATTAAAAAAACTTGACGAAGATGTCGAAAAAATTAACGAGCAAATCGAAAAAATTAAACAAAATAAAATCAAAGAATTATGTTCTTAACAATTATTATTTTTATTTTGATTTTAGGCCTGTTAGTCTTTGTTCATGAATTTGGCCACTTTATTGTTGCTAAAAAAAATGGAGTGCAAGTTGAAGAATTTGGCTTTGGTTTTCCGCCGAGAATTTTTAGCAAAAGAATTAAAGGCACAGTCTATTCTATTAATTTAATTCCTTTGGGCGGATTTGTTAAAGAAAATCAAAAAGATTTTAACAAGCAAAGCATTATTAAGAGATTTAAAATTTTAAGCGCTGGCGTTATTATGAACATCCTGCTTGGCGTTTTGTGTTTAACCATTGTTTCTGTTTTTGCTTATCCTTGGTACAAGGGAATTTTTATGGGCGTAATTAATACTTTTTATTTGATCGGCTTAATTCTTGCGGCTTTATTTAACTTATTAAAAGACTTGATTTTGCTAGGCAGGTTCAGCGGTGATGTTTTGGGTCCGATTGGCATTGCTTCAATAACTGGTCAGTTTGTTCAAGAAGGACTTTTAAGCACATTTTATTTTATTGCATTGCTCTCAATTAATTTAGCAATTATTAATTCTTTGCCGTTTCCAGCCTTAGATGGCGGCAGATTATTATTTTTGGCTATTGAAAGAATAAAAGGCAAGCCAGTTTCCCAAAAAACCGAAAAAATTGTTCACGGATTTGGCTTTGCGATGTTAATCGCCTTAATGGTTATTATAACTTGGCGGGATATTGTTAGGTTTTTATAATAATATACTCCAATCAAATGTTGAAAAAACTAGCCCATGCATATTTATTTGTCGGCAAAAATTTAACAAATAAAGCCTTGAGATTTGCTAAAAAGATTCAAGACAACAATCTTGATTTGCATATTACAGATTCTCAAGGCTCTATTAAAATAGAGCAAATCAGGGACTTGCAAAAACAGCTGTCGCTAAAGCCTTATTCTGGCAAATATAAAATTGCTGTTATCCCCGAGGCGCAGTTAATGACTAACCAAGCGCAGAATGCCTTGCTTAAAACACTAGAGGAGCCGTCTGGCCAGGCGGTTTTAATTTTAATTTCGTTGTCAGAGTACTTGCTTTTGCCGACAATTGTCTCGCGCTGTCAAGTAAAAAGATTTTATCAGAAAGTTCCTGATGTCCAAAAATTAGGAGAAAATCTTGACGACTGGATAATTTATTATCGCAACAAACTGATTAAACATCAAAGTAAAAATTATTTAGAATTTTTAAAAAAAGTAATCAAAATTAGAAATTTGTTAGACTCAACAAATATTAATAAAAATCTAGCAATGGATAATTTAGAGATTGCAAAAAATTTACTTAATATTTGATTTATTTTTTTTCTTGCTTTTCTTGCTTTTTTTAACTGCTTTGGCTTCAGCCGCAATATCTATTCTGAAGCCAGTTAATTTAGCGGCTAAGCGGACATTTTGTCCTTTTTTACCAATAGCTAAAGAAAGCTGGTCTTCAGGCACAAACACCATGGCTTGTTTTTTTTCTTTGTCAAGCTTGACTTCTGAAACTTTAGCAGGGGACAAAGCATGGCCGATAAATTTTTTAATGTCTTTGTCCCAGGCAATAATATCAATCATTTCTCCGCCGAGTTCATTGATCACTGTTTGGACTCGCGTGCCTTTTTGGCCGACCAAAGAGCCGATTGGGTCAATGTTTGCGTCTTTTGCAACAACAGCAATCTTAGAGCGCTCGCCGGGCTCTCTAGCTATTGCTTTGATTTCAACTGCGCCCGAAGCAATTTCCGGCACTTCTATTTCAAATAATTTAGAAATCATTTCCGGGTGGGAATGAGAGAGAATAATTCCCGAGCCAGTTGGGTTTTCCTGCACATCAGTAACATAAAGCTTAAATCGATGGCCAACTCTATAGGCATAATGGGGGACTTGTTCTGATTGGAAAAGAATACCGGTTGTTCGGCCAATATCAACAAAAACATTGTTGTCTTCAAGGCGCTGGATTGTGCCGCTGATTATTTGGCCTTTTTTATCTTTGAATTCGTCGTAAATTGATTCTCTTTCTGCTTCGCGGATTCGTTGGATAATAACCTGTTTGGCGGTCTGGGCGGCAATGCGGCCATAGTCGTTGTGAAACTCAAGCTTGAATTGCAGTTCATCGCCAGTTTTAATATTTTTTTTAATTTTTTTTGCTTCAGCGAGCATGATTTCTTTTTCAGGATTAAGCTCTCTTTCTTTGCCTTCTTCGTCTTTTAGATCTTCTTGGTCAATCGCTTGTTTGACTTGAAAAATTTTGATTTTGCCTGTTTTTAAATCAAATTTAGCCCGGATGTCTTGTCCGCGCTGGCCATAGTCTTTTTTGTAGGCCGCGGCGATTGCCGCTTCGATTGTTTCTAGTATTTTTTCTTGGGCAATGCCTTTTTCTTCGGCGATTTGGGCTATGGCTGATAAAAATTGTTTTTGATCAGTAAACATGTTTTAGATTACATCTTTTAGATGTCTTATTTTAGCCTTTCTGGTTTGATAATTTAATTCTACACTAATCACATCAATTTGCCAAGGCCTGTCTTCGGGATAGTCGTTTTGGATCAAATAAATCATTGCGTTTTGCATTAATTTTTTAGCTTTATAATAATTTACTTTTTCAAATGGATCGCCGTAATCTCCGTTTTGGCGCATTGTTTTGACTTCAATAAAAATAATAACTCCTGCTTTTTTGCAGACTATATCTATTTCTCCTGAATTAGTTTGATAATTTCTGGCGATTATTTTGTATTTTTTTCTCTTCAAATGCTTTACCGCAATATCTTCACCAAGAGAGCCGGTTGCTATTTTGCTGTTCATATGATATTATGCTACTATATTTTTATGCTTCTGCCAATTAAAAATTTATTTAGCATTGTTAAAAAAAGATTTAAGCCATTTTTGGAAAAAGAAGAAATTTTTCAAGTTTGGTACGAAACTGCCGGCTTTGGCAAGCCGATTTTTTTTAGAAACAAAGAACTTGTTATTCAGGTTTCTAATTCAGCCATTGCCCAAGAATTGCAATATAGATCTTTTGAAATTATTAAAAAAATAAATACGAAATTAGGCAGTAAAGCTGTTAGAAGATTAAGATTTAGGGTATGTTGATTTCTGTTTTTGCTTCGCTGGAATTGCTAGCTTTGTCATAAGCCTGGACAGAAATCATATGCTGGCCCTTTTCAGCAACAAAAAAACTAATTAAAAACGGTTCGGATCTGTCTGTGCCGATGAATTGGCTATCTAAGAAAAAATCTAATTGTTTAATACCCAATGGAGCATTTGCCAAAACTTGCACTGTTATGGTTTGATTGTTAATATCTGTTTGAGTAATACTGACTGTTGGCTTATTTTCTTGGGTGTGGATATCGTCGTGTTCAGTTGGTTCGGTTTCGTTATAATTATTATTAGCGGCCCATCTTAAAACAGATGATTCCCAGTTAATAAATTGCGGATCATTTTGATCAATATAATATAAGATAGAATGGGCTTGTTTTATTTTCTTTTCAATAACAAGCTCTATTGGCGTTAATTCTGTTGCTAATTTGCCCGAGATTTTGTCAATCTTAACTATTTTTTCTCTTGGAAAATTATTCGGCGGAATAACTTCTGGCTTAGCAAATTCTTCAATCGGAGTGTTGGCCAAGGCTTTTGTCATAAACTCATGCCAGATTGGGCCGGCCGCTCTGGAACCGGCAGCTGTGTTTTTCATTTGCGAATTATCATTATTGCCAACCCAAACGCCAGCGGTCAGAGAAGGAGTATAGCCAATAAGCCAAGCATCCCGATATTCTTGGGTTGTGCCTGTTTTAGCCGCTACTGGACGAGCGCCTAGATACAAGGGACTATTAGCTCCAAAAGCCGGAGTGCGCGCTTCGTTGTCAGATAAAACATCGGTTAATAAGCGGACTATTTCTTTGTCAATTACTCTTTTGCCTTCTGGTTTAAATTCTTCTAAAACTTTGTTGTTTTTATCTTCAATACGCAAAATAGAAGCTGTTTCATGCCTGATGCCGTCGTTGGCCAAGACACCATAGGCTGCTGTTTCTTCCAAAAGAGTTATTTCGCCGCCGCCCAAAACCAAAGAAAGCCCATAGCGATTAGGATCAGTTAGGGTTGTGATGCCTAAATCTCGGGCTGTTTCAATGCTTTTTTTGACTCCGGCTAAATAAAGAACTTTAACTGAAGCAACATTGATTGATCTAGCTAGGGCTTGGCGCATGGTTACTGGTCCGGAAAATTTTTCGCTGTAATTTTGGGGGGTATATTCTTTGTCGCCGTATTTTCCGAAACTTGTTTCAACATCAAAAATAACTGTTTCCGAAGAAAATCCTTGTTTAAAAGCAGTTGCGTAAACAAATGGTTTAAAAGAAGAACCGGGCTGGCGCGGTCTTGTGGTTACATTGACATTGCCGTCATTGGCTAAATCAAAATAATCGCGCGATCCAACCATGGCTAAAATTTGGCCTGTTTTCGGGTCAATAGATATTAGGGCTGCGTTTTTTGCGCTAAGTTGTTTTAAATTAGCATTAGCAACTGTTTCTTCGGCAATATTTTGCAGGTTCATGTCTAAAGTAGTAATTACTTTAAGCCCTTCTTGTTCTAAAAATACTTCGCCGTATTTTTTAGCTAAATATTCTTTAACAAATATAACAAAGTGAGGCGCTTTAATTGAAGCGCTTTTGGAAAGCTGGAGTTTTTCTTGTTTGGCTTGGTCAGCTTGTTCTTGGCTGACATAGCCGAGTTGGGCCATTTTGTCTAAAATCTTGATTTGTTTATTTTTCAGTTCTTCAGGATGCGAGCCATAAGGCGAGTAGTATGTCGGCGCCTGGGGCAGGGCTGCTAAAAGAGCTGATTCTGCAAGGCTAAGGTCTTGGCTGTGTTTTTGAAAAAAGATTTGGGACGCGGCTTCTATTCCGTAAGCATTGGAGCCATAAGGAATTTGATTAAGATACATGCTTAAAATTTGGTCTTTAGAAAAAGAACGCTCGGTTTGCAAGGCCAAGATGATTTCTTTGATTTTGCGCTTATAGGTTCGATTTGAAGAAAGAATCGAGTTTTTTATTAACTGCTGAGTTATTGTTGAGCCGCCCTGGGCAATTGTTCGGCCGCGAAGATTAGCCCAAAAAGCTCGAAGAATGGCTTTAAAATCAATGCCGCGATGTTGATAAAAGTCTTCGTCTTCAATAACAACCGTTGCCCATTTTGTATAATTGGAGATCTGCTCGGCTGGGATTATTGTTCTTTGCTCTTCGCCATGAATATCATAAAGCAGAATATCTCCGGTGCGATCAAATATTTTTGTTGATTCAGTAATTTGCCGGGCATTAATTTGGCTTGGGTTAGGCAGATCTTTAGAAACATAAGCGAAAACGCTTAAAACAGCGACTATTGAGCCTAAAATAAAAATAGCTCCCAATAAAACTAAAATCTTAAAAACTTCTGAATATTTCCAATTTTTCTTTAATTTAAACACGAATTTATAATAGCAAAAAAAAGAGGCTTTGACAAGAACGCCCCAGATATGCTAAACTGATTTAATGGCATTTAACGAATTTGAAGACGACTATTTAAGATATAATCTTTACCTGCCTTGCATCTATGTTTTCTGGCCGGTTATTTATCCTTTTCTAACTTTAGCTAAATGGCTAAAAAGCAAAAAATCTTCATAGCTAGACAGTGTGGTGGACCGGAGGGGAATCGAACCCCTGATCTTCGGTATGCAAAACCGACATTCTGCCGCTGAACTACCGGCCCTTTTTTCAAGACACTTATCAAGTATTATAATTAGTCTTGAGCAATATTACAAGAGCTGGATTTATC
>JBDRLZ010000022.1:0-2921 GCA_043812555.1 bacterium | reverse complement strand
GCAAGAGTGGATTTTGCAGGAGGCTGGACAGATAACAGCGCGTACCCGCTTGAAAACCCAGCCGCTGTTTTGAACGCTGGCATTGATTGCTTGGGCATTAAAATAAGCATAAGTCCGGCAAAACAATTTCAAGTTAATCAAGACAGCGATTTACTAAGAGCTTCTCTAAATTTTTTAAATCTTGAAAACCCAGCAATAAAAATAGATATCCAGAATTCTATTCCTGTTGGCAGCGGCCTTGGAGGCAGCGGTTTGTTGATTTATGGCTTATTAGCTGGAATTTTGTCTTGCCAAGATAAAAAAATAGACAAAATAGAGCTAATTAATTCTGTAATAGAAGTTGAGAAAATGCTTGGTTCTTGCGGCGGCTGGAACGACACCAGCTCCTTGATAAACCCAGGCATAACACTAACGCAGACAAGCCCAGATAAATCAGGGCAATATATTATGCAGAATATGCTTGATCCAGAATTTGAAAAATTATGCTTATTAGTTAATACCGGCGTATCTAGAAATTCTATAGATTTTAATATAATCAAAAAGCAATATTCGCGAGGCGATAAAAAAACGATTAATGCTTTAAAATTAGCCAGAGATAGTGCATTGCATTGCTGGGGTTTATTGCTGGCGAAAAAATATTTTAGATTTGCTAGACTAATAAGCAGGGCTTGGGGAAAAATTTGCGAAATAGAACCAAAAATGCGTATTCCAGAAGTTGATGAAATAGAAAATATTATTGGCAAAAATTTAGCCGGCGGCAAATTATGCGGCGCAGGAGGCGGAGGATTTTATCTGGCGATTTTGCGCGATGCTCAAAATCGTGAGCTAGTAATCAGGAGACTCAAAAATAAATTTCAAGTTTATAAACCCAAATTTAACAAATGCTTACAGATAAAAAAATTAAGAGCTATCAAGAGATAGTAAGAATTTCAGCCAGACTCAAAAAACAAAATAAAAAAATTGTTTTTGTGACTGGCTGTTTTGACATTATGCATTTTGGCCATATAATTTTTTTAAATTACGCTAAAAAGCAGGGCGATGTTTTGGTAATTGGCCTTGGATCAGATAAAACGATTAAAAAATTAAAAGGCCCAATAAGGCCAATATTAAACGAAAAACTAAGATCAAGAATGCTCGCCGCCATAGAAATTGTTGACTATGTGATAATAAGCAAAGAAAAATTAATAAATTATAATATTGATTTTTCTGTATTAATTGCTAAAATAAAACCAGATGTTTTTGTTGTGCCAATAACCGATAAAAAATTAGATTATAAAAAAAGTTTAGTTGGAAAATATAATGGGAAATTAAAAACTTGTCGAAGATTACCGCCGGAGCATTTAAGGGGAGGGATTTCAAGCAGTAAAATTTTAGAGGAAATATGCAAGAAGAGCATAGATTAACATTGGAATCTGCTCTTCGTGTCGGCCGATAAAACTAAATCCTTTGCCGCCATCTAAAGTTGGTCGATTAATCACATTTTCTCGCGGCCGATAATGGTCAATCATATCAAAATTAGCCGTGTAAAAATTTTTGACTTTTGGATTAATATTTTTCGCCACAGTCAATGCTTTTAAAAACACTTCAGGCATAATCACAGCCGAACCCAAATTTAAATAAACTCCGCCATTGCCTAGGTTTAAAAGCTGATTGGCAAAAATTTTAAAATCTCTAAAACTTAGTCCACCCATTAATCTGCCGTCACATTCAGGGTGCTGATAAATTGTTTCTGCGCCAATAGCTGTGTGGATTGTCATTGGAACTTTGTTTTTATAAGCATTATACAAAACCGAAATATCGCGATTTGGAAATAATTTTGGATTATCTTGCATAAATTTTCCTAGAGATTCACCTAAGCCAAGATTCGGCTTTAATGCTTTAAAAAATAATTGCGCTGTTTCTTTAACAAAGCCGAATCTGCCTTTTGGCAAATTGTTTTCAACATATTCGCTGGTTTTTCCAAAAGCAGACAATTCAAAATCATGGATTGCCACTGCTCCATTGCCAGCTGAGCAGGTTATAAAATTATTTTCTAATAATTTGATTAAAAGAGGCCCCATGCCGGTTTTAATCACATGGCCGCCCATACCGAAAACAATTGCCTTTTTATTTTCTCGTGCTTTTTTAATTAAATTAATTAATTCTTGAAATTCTTTGTTTAATTTTTTGGGCCTATATTTTTCATTAAAAAAAACCAAGTCTTTGACAGAAACTTTGTGTTTTCTGTTGCGAACAGAATACCGCTTGACTTGGTTTAAATTTATTTGCTTGAAAATACTCATGCATTTAAAATTATATTAATTGCGTCAGCCAAATTTTCAGCTTGTGGCTTGATTTTTGAAGCATCTGGTTCACGACCCTGCGTTTTTGTTTTAATTGTTTGAATGTGCAAGCTGGCATTATTAGCCGCTTCAATGTCGCGATCAGTGTCGCCGATTAGCCAAACCTCGTCTTTCTCAAGATTAATTTTCAAGTCTCTAAAAGCTTTTAAAATCATGCCTGGCTTAGGCTTTCGGCAATCGCAGTCGCCAGTGATATCTGGATGATGCGGGCAGTGATAAGTTGCCCTAATAGCAACTCCGGCTTTCTTAAGTTCGCTTGTAATATATTTAGAAAGCATCTGGAAATTTTGCTTTGAATACATGCCGCGGGCAATACCTGACTGGTTCGTAATTATAATAATTTTAAAACCAGCGTCAGTCAGTCTTTTTAGCGCTGGAATTGCTCCGTCAACAAACTGATAATCTTTTACTTTATGAACATAAGACGGATTATCTAGATTTAAGACTCCGTCTCTGTCTAATAAAAGCCATTTTGACATTGAAATTTTTCCTTATTTATATTAAGATTTATCTATGAATAATATAACACAAATTCAAGATATTTTTCAAGAGCATCAAGATGTTTTGCAAAAAACAGAA
>JBDRLZ010000021.1:0-5842 GCA_043812555.1 bacterium | reverse complement strand
AACATTTATTAACCCAGATAATCCCAATTTATTTAATCCGATAAAACCGATAATAATTAATAATCCTATGCCAAGGGTAATAAAAAATTCCCTCGGCTTAAAACCACTTATTGCCTCTCTGGGCTGGTCAGAAAAAACATAACCCCCTCTTTTAAAAATTTCGTTCAATCTTTCGAGGGTTGGCCTTTCGCCGTCGTATTCTATCAGTGCCTCACCTTTAGCCGTTGAGGCTTCAACTGATTTTATGTTTCCCAATTCTAATAATTTCTTCTCAATTAAAATCTCGCAGGAAGCACAATGCATCCCTCCGACATAATAAATATGTTCTTTTATATTTTTAGTCATATAATTTAAATTATTTATTAAATAGTTTCGTGACCTTTAAAATCTCTTTGGTCATTTCCTGTTTTCTTCTTTCATTTTTTGTTTCCATCGCTTTTTTAAAACAGGTATTTAGATGATTTTCCATTAACATTTGATGGGCAGATTTCAAAAGACCTATCGCTGCCGAATTTTGTTGCATAATATCAATACAGTACTCATTGGCTTCTACCATCTTGATAATTTTTAATATTAAACTTTGGGCTTTTTTGAAATTGATGAGAGTATTTTCTTTTTGGGTAGTCATATTTTTAAAATTAATGTTAGTTATTTATCCACACCCCGACCATAGGTATAGGTCTATAGTATCAAACGGAAAATCTTTGTCAATAGCAAGTTTACTTTTAAGTATATCTGTGCTAAATTAGAAGCATAAGGACATTAAATTTCTGAACCCACCCGCCGCCCAATTTGAGGCCCCGCTGCCCGAAAAAATCGCCGAGAGAATAAGAGAAATCGTTGACGCTGAAACTGAAGGAGAAGTTGCGGCCGCTGAAAACATGGCTATCTCTATGAGTTTTTTTGCGGTTGAAAAAGCAGGGGGGATGGTGATAAAATAAAAGCTAGATGTATGAAAAACAAAGAAAACAATTTTGCATTTATAGACGGCCAAAATCTTAATCTTGGTATCCAGAATATGGGGTGGAAATTGAATTATGTTCGTTTTAGAAAATATCTTGCCGAGAAATATTCTGTAACCACAGCTTATTATTTTATTGGTTATGTGCCGGGTAATCAGCCGCTTTACTCAGAATTGCAAAAAGCCGATTATGTGCTGGTGTTTAAGCCAACTATTCCAGATAGCGATGGAAATGTCAAAGGCAACATAGATGCTGATCTTGTTTTGCAGGCGATGTTTGATTTTTCGAATTACGACAAGGCTATTATTGTTACAAGCGACGGCGACTTCTACTCGCTTGTTAAACACCTTTATCAAAACAAAAAATTATGTTTCGTAATGAGTCCGTATATTCAAACTTGTTCAACACTATTAAAAAAAGAAGCAAAAGAAAAGATTGTGTTTATGGATAATTTGCGAAAAAAGCTTGAATATAAATGAAAAAGCACTGCCAAGGGACGAAACCCAAAGAAATGCTTTCTCTTATAGATGCTTAAAGCATAGCATAAATAATTATTAAAAGTCAATAGTTATCCACAGCTTGCATATTAAATATTTATTTTCAAAATTGTTATAGAGTTAAAACTATGTCCAAATTTATTATTCATGGCCAAAAAGAATTAAAAGGCGAGATTGAAGTTAATGGCGCTAAAAATGCGGCTACGCCAATTTTAGCGGCTTGCCTTTTAACTGACCAAGAATGTATTTTAGAAAATATGCCAAAAATAGCCGATGTTTTAAATATGCTTGAAATTCTAAAAAGCATTGGCGTAAAAACAGAATGGCTGGCCGAGCATAAATTAAAAATTAAAGCCCAAAATTTAAATTTGTCCAAGATGGACAAAACAAGCATAGCTAAAATGCGTTCTTCTGTTTTGCTTTTAGGCCCGCTTTTAGCCAGAAATGGCAAACAAGCAATAATTATTCCAGGCGGCTGTGAAATTGGTGTTCGGCCAATAGATACGCACTTATTGGCTCTGGCGAGCTTAGGCGCAAAAATAACAAAAAGCCGCAAAACTTATCTTTTAGAAACAAAAAAATTAATTGGCCAAGAATTTGTTATGAACGAATTTTCAGTCACAGCAACAGAAAATGCAGTCATGGCCGCTGTTTTGGCCCAAGGCCAGACAATTATTAATTGCGCCGCTTGCGAACCCCATGTTCAGGATCTTTGCGTTTTTTTAAATAAAATGGGCGCGCAAATTTCCGGCATTGGCAGTCATACTCTTAAAATTCAAGGCGTTAAAAAACTTTCTGGCGCCAAACATAAAATTATTTCTGATTACACAGAAACCGGCACTTTTATTTGTTTGGCTGGGGCAACCCAAAGCAGTATTATTATTAAAAATTGCGACCCGGGATTTTTAAAGCTGGAGCTCTTGAAATTCAAGCAGGCGAATATAAATTTTGAAATTTCAAAAGATCAGATTTTGGTTAAGCCGGCAAAAAATTTGAAATCAGTTAATATTCACAATATGCCTTATCCTGGTTTTGCCGCTGACTTGCTCCAGCCATTTGCTGTTTTAATGACCCAAGCTCATGGCATAAGCTTGATTCACGACTGGATGTACGAAGACAGGTTTAAGTATATTGCTGATTTAAATAAAATGGGAGCTCGCTGTTTTTTATGCGATCCGCATCGTGTTTTAATTCAGGGTGTGACAGCTTTGGCTGGCCGGGAAATCACAAGCTATGATTTGCGCGCTGGCGCCAGTTTGATTATTGCCGCTTTAACAGCCAAAGGCAAAAGCATTATTTATCAAGCTGAAATAATTGATCGAGGTTATGAAAAAATAGAAGCAAGATTGCAAAACCTAGGCGCTGATATTAAGAGAGTTGAGGCCTAAAAGGCGGATTTAAACCACCGCCCACAACAAACCCCTAAAACCCCAATCTTTCTCTAAGTCAGATGATTTATAAGCCATGACAAATTTATTTTTATCTTTTGAGATTTTTTTGTAATTAACTTTTTTAGCAATATGAGTATCTATTAAATAGAGATTCTCGCTATCTATGCCACAGATAAAAATAATATGGTCTAACAATAATTTGACCGGGATATCAATGCCGCAGGCAATATCATTCTTAAGATAATGTTTTATCAGTTTAATTAAATTATCATAGCTTATACTTTTAAAAATAAAATATTTCAGAAAGTCTTTTTTGTTTTGTATTTTTTTACCATTAAGTTCTAGTTTTAATTTATAAGCTCTTAGTAGTTTAGGAATGCCAGAATACTGGGCTCCGCCTGCTGGCAGATATTCTGGAATTTTAAAGCCGAACAACCTGATATCTTCTATGGTTTGGGGATTAATAAAATCAGGATTAAAAACTTCTGGAAAATAATAATGCAAAACATAATACAAGAAATCCCTTAAGCACCTGTTTTTAACTATTTTATTATTTTTCTTTTCTCTTTGGACAAAGCCAAAACTTCTAATATCTAATGGCTTTTTTTGTTTTTTAGCATTTTTGCCATATTCTAAAATAGCCCGCTTCAAGGATTTTTTATCTTTGATAGATTTTAATTGAGATAAGGTCATGTCTATTAAAATTATAGAGCATAAAATAATAAAAAAGAAGCCCGCAGGACTTTTGCTGCGGGTTAAATTTATTCTTGTCATCAAAGCCAAAACATAAATTTTGCAAGGATTTAATCCATAGATATCACGGTCAGCTGTCTTAAAAATACTACAACTATGCTTAATTGCAGTTGCAATATGCAATGCATCACTTATGCTTAGTCTTGGGAATTTTTCTTTTGCTTTTTCAAATTCCTCTTCTGCATAATCATTACTAATAATACTGATGCGGCCTCTTAATAAGTCCATCAGACACAAAAAAGCACGAAGTTTTTCTTCGTCTTTTTTAATATAAGAATTGGCGTATGCTTCGCCAAGTGCCAAAGTCTCGTTTGTATTTTTTAATTTTTTTCTGGACATCTTAGTGTCTGAAAAAATCAACTCTATCACACCTGCGCAAAGCAACTTCTATGCTTAGTAAAGAAGCTAAATCAGCATCTATTTCTATTTCTGATAATTTTGTAATTTCCCTAAAGGGCTCTTTAGAATTTATGCTAAAAACTAAGGCATCTCGGTCCGAAACCATACGACGAGCTTCTATTTCTTTAATTTTTTCTAAGTTTTTCATATTTTTCTAAAAAATTAAATGATTTTTTAATGTCACTTTCAGAGGCATCTTTTAATTCTTTTAACTTTAAAATTGACTCTTTCTTTGAAGATTTAACCATTTTAATTAACCAATGCAAAGTAGCAAATAATTCTAATTCTCTAGTTTTTTTACCACTAATAAGTTTTTTTAAAATACAAAAACGTTTTTCCAAAACATCCGGTACAAATTTTTCTGTTCCGACTTGAATTTTTCTTTTTTTATTTCATACAAATCGTACGCCAAATCAGGGGAATATGGTCCCCTTAAATATAAATTAAAAACATATACAGGAGAAACTTCAAACAACTGGGCAAAGTATTGAATTTTTTGAGATTTCAAGCGTTCTTTAAAAATATTAACATTGCCAGCACCCAACCTTTTTAAAACGCTGTAAGCGAGTAAAGTATCGTCATATTGTTTTTTAAAAATATTCGTTTCCATACTACCTCCTTTCCAATAATCAATTATAACAAAAATAATTATTTTTAGCCAACAACTTATTTATAATATTTGTGGATAATTAGTCACTACTAGAAACTATCAAATCCAAGCAAATTTATTTCCAGTTCCAAATCAATATTAAACTTTTTTTTGACAGCTTTTTTGGCTAATTTGATTAAAGCAATAATATCTTTTGCTTGAGCGTTTTTGAGATTTAAAATAAAATTAGCGTGTTTTTTGGAAATTTGAGCGCCGCCAATGCGAGTGCCTTTTAACCCAGCTTGGTCAATTAAGCGGCCGGCGCTTTGGCCTTTTGGATTTTTAAAAATACAGCCAGCGCAGGCATAGCCAATGGGCTGGGTTTTTTTGCGGTAATCAAGATATTGCTCTAGTAAATCGCGCTTAAAACCGCGTTTTAATTGCAAATCTGCCGACCAAATAATATTATTTATTTTTTCTGTTTTTTTAGTAATTTCCTGCATGCAAGAACCAAAAGCGCTGGCATTAACAGCTATTGCGCCGGCAATTGTGCCTGGAATTCCAACTGCCCATTCCAGGCCTGTTAAATTATTTTTTTCTGTTTCGCGAACAATCTTAGCTAGATTTACTCCTGCGCCAGCGTGAATTTTAGTATTTAGTATTTTGTATTTTGTATTTAGCAATTTAATTATTAAGCCGCTATAACCCCTGTCTGAAATAAGCAAATTACTGCCATTGCCTAAAATATAATATTTTGGATATTTTTTGATTAAGTTTTTTAATTCTTGTTTTGTTTTAACTTGGCAAAAAAACTTGGCTGGTCCGCCGATTTTAAAAGTCGTGTATCGCGCCAAAGAAACATTTTTTTGGATTAGCATAGATTTATCTTAATTTAAAAAATCAAAGAGGTCAATTGCTTGACCTCTTGTTTAATCACTCCTTTTTTACTTTGTTAAACCTGTAATTTTCTGCATGACCATGCCTGCGTCATAAGCAGATACTCGGCCATTTCCCGAAACATCAGCTAATTCTAATTGCTCCGGAGTTAATTTAATTTGGCCGACAACATATTTCATGATTAATTGGGCATCATGCGCAGTGATTTTGCCGTCCATAGAAACATCGCCTTTTTGAAATTCTGGAGGGGCTTCAGAAAAGCTGGTTAGAATAATATTGCCTGCTGTTAACGGCCTTGTTTTCGCGTCAGGCCAAAGACTTGCTTTTTTGCTTGGCAGTTGAATATCAAGCATA
>JBDRLZ010000020.1:0-33121 GCA_043812555.1 bacterium | reverse complement strand
GGATATTTTTTAGCACTCATTTTTAATTTCATTAAAACAATTGCCCCTAAGTCAATATCTAAAACAGCGCTAAGAGATAAACAATAAATCAAAACATCGGCTAGCTCTTCTTTGATCCTCTGCATATATTCTTTGTCTTGTTTGATTTTCTTGAAATCTTTCTCCATTTCTTCAGCATTACCAAGAGTCGCTTGATTTTTCCATTGGAATAACTCCATTAATTCAGATGCCTCAATAGCAATAGACATAGCTACATCTTTAGGGTGCTGAAATTTTCTCCAATCTCTTTTGTTTTGAAAATCAGCAACTAAATCATGCAATTCTTTAATTGTTGTTTGGCGTTTCATTAAATGAATCCTATTATTTACCCCACAGGCAAACTAACTGGCGGGCCGCTTTTTTTAGCTTCAACGCGCGGCATTCGCGGCGCCTTAACATAAATGCCCGGGAAATGATATATAGAAGCCGCTTCTTCAATGTTTAAAATCATTTTATAACCCGACATACTGCGCCATCTGTATTTGGTTAAAATTTTTCTGCGCCTATGGATTGAACGCCGTTTTTTAAAAAGATAATCAATACTTGATTTAGTTTTTGGATCGGTCTTAAAACCATTCATGTCTTGAATATTAAACTGCTTAAAAGCGCCCATAAAAGCAGAAACATTGCCCATTGCGAAAACATCTCTCTTGCCTAGATAAATAAAGCGAATTTTGCTGTTAAAAGCAATTTTTGAGCATTTGGTTTCAATTGCTTCAACCTTGGCTCGCTCGCCAGGCGAAAGATGCTGCATCATACTTGGCCAATCCGGCTTTTTTTCTTCTTTTTCTGTGCCAGAACTGGTTATCTCAAAAAGAGCTTTTAAAACAGCCTGAAACCAATTAATTGTTTCTTGAACCATAATGCTTGTATCAAAAAACGATTTTTTCTTACTTGGCGCTTTGCCAATTAATTTATTAACCAGGTCAAAGCCTTTTTCATGCCAATCATCGGACCTTGGGCTTATTAGAATCTGCACCCAGACTTGCTCCCCGTGTCTTAACCGGCTCATGACTTCAGCCAAAGAAGCCAAGGGGTCAATTATGCCTTCTTCTGTTTCTTCCTCTTTAAAAGCTGGATAAGTTCTAATTGGATAATAATCTGCCTTAGTAAAAATCATTTCTGTGCCCCAAAGATTCCAGTCTTTTGATGGAATTATTTTAGGCACTAGTCTGCTGTAATCTTCTGCCTCGCGGATTTCAGCATCAGGATACTGGGCATAAACCTGGCCTTCAACTAAATTTCTAAATTGCATTTCAGTTCGGATAAAAAAATGCACTTCGCCATTGATGCCGACAATTTCTAAACTAAAAAAGCGCGGCAGCATTCCTTGAATATATTTTTCCATTAAATTCGGCCCCTTATAAATGCCGTGCAAACCAGTTATAACTTGCTCCATTGCTTTTGGAGTGACTTCAACTTGCTCCGGAATATTTATTTCTAAGAGCACCCAATTTCTTTCGGCTAAATACTTATTATTAATATAATACATCCAAGTCTGCCAAAAGGCCCAAAACAAAACAAAAGGCATTGGCACCCAAACATATTCTTTAATTGTTGCCGAAATTATTGCTAAGTCCATAAGAACCTTTCGTCGCTTCGCTCCTTAAGAACGCTTTTTTTCTGCGTCTCGCAGAAAATAAACTCCACGACCCTCCAGAACAAAGCGAGGATCTTTAATTAGCTCATTATGCACTGTTGGCTCATATGCTATGCGGCCGTCAGGAAAATTTGCTTTATTGATTAAATTTGCAATGTCTTTAAAGTGAAGCGGTTCTTTGTTTCGCTTTAAAATAATATAAGCCTTGTCTTTAATGCCGGCCGGCGTAATTTCAGGCCAATCAGCCAAGCCAAAATCTCCAAAAATATTTTGAGCAATAAGTTTGGAAATTTCTAAATAATCTAAATCAACATAATCTGAAACTTCTTTTTTGCTAACTAGTTCTTTTTTGCTTTGAAGATACGCAGTAAGAGCTAAAATGTTTTTTTGAGTCTGATCAGCGATCTTAGAATCATCTGACCAATGGCATTCAAAATTTTGGCTGTCGCAAAATTTTAAAAAATTATCATCAATATTAAGAATTAAAAAATAAGGCGCTTGAAAATTTTTAAGCTCTTGCGACAGTCTTTGCTCTAAAACAAGCTTTTTGTGTTTAATAAAAATCTTTTTTAAATCAAACAAAATCGGCTTATAAATATCGCGTTTTTTAATACTTGCCAAAGCCTTGTCTTGAATTTGACGAATGCGTTCGCGCGTTAAACCATAACAAGATCCGATTTCCTGCAAAGTCTGCGGTTTTTTTCTATTTAGTCCAAATCGCCGGCGCAGAATTTCTTTTGTTCTTTGAGGCAGGGGCTTTATTAAATTATTAACAATTTCATGCGGATTCATTTTTTGATTTCCACTGGTCTTTTAAGCGTTATTAATAATGGGCTGGCAATGAAAATTGACGAATAGGTTCCTATTGTGATGCCGATAATTAGCGCTAAGGCAAAACTCTTGATGGTTTCTCCGCCGAAAAATAGAATTGCCATGAGCGTCAAAATAACAGTCAGTGATGTAAAAATAGAACGCCTCAGGGTTTGATTAATGCTTTTATTAATTATAATACCTAAATCTTCTTTAGGCAATTTAATCATGTTTTCGCGGATACGATCAAACACAATAATTGTATCGTTCACTGAATAACCCAAAACAGTTAAAATAGCGGCGATAAAAGCAGTATTAATCTCAAGGTTTAAAAAAGAAAAAGCTCCGACAGAAATTAAAACATCATGGCATAAAGCAATAACAGCAATTAAGCCGTATTTAAAGGGATTTTGTATTTTGCGAAACGCGAAAGCAATATAAAAGATTATTAAAATCACAACAATGCCGATTGCCCAAAATGCCTTGCTTTTTAATTCACGACCTATAACCGGGCCCATTGATTCAAATTGAACTTCTTCAGCGCCAATCTTTTCCAAAATTCTTTGGTGTGTTTCTTCGTCAACCGGCTTAAATCTCAAAATTGCGCCGTTTTGTGTTTTTTGAATATCAAATTTAATGTCTTTGGGCAGTTCATTTATTGTGCCGTTTACTTCCAAAATCGAGCCGCCAGTGAAATCAATACCCAAATTTAATTTATAGACAAATAAACTTGCAATACTCGCAAGCAATAATATGCTGGAAAAAATATACCAAATTTTACGATATTTTATAAATTGAAGCATTATTTTTTAGACTTACGCTGGTCTGGTAGCCTTGACGGGACTCGAACCCGTGTTGCCGGCTTGAGAAGCCGATGTCCTAGGCCGCTAGACGACAAGGCCAAGCTTATAAATTATAAATTATAAATTATAAATTTGCAAGATTATTTGCTTGGCGGGATTTGATAATAATTTAATAAAAATTTTAAGATTTCGTGAAAAGTCGGAGGCAGAGAAACCGCTGACCAGCGAGCGCCAATTGGTTCATCAAGCTTCAGCAGAACAATAAACGCAGGATTGTCAGCCGGCGCATAGCCAACCAAAGTATGAATAGACTTGTCTTGGCTGTAGCCGCCTTTTTCAGGCACTTGAGCTGTGCCGGTTTTGCCGGCAATTTCATATCCTTGAACTTGAAAATTCTGCAAATTGCCTGACTTAAAAACGCTTTTCAGCATCTCGGTTAATTGCCAGGATGTTTGAGGAGAAATAACTTGACGAATTATTTGCGGCTTTTGTGATGCAATAATATACGGCTGCATTAGCTTGCCATTATTGGCAATCGCGGATAAAGCAGTAATGAGCTGAAGCGGAGTAACTGAAATTCCCTGGCCATAGGAAGCCGTAGCGTAATTAATATCGCTTTTGATTGATAAATTTGAAATATCGCCTTTGGATTCGCCTGGCAAGCCAATGCCGGTTGGCAGGCCAAAACCAAAATCGCGGACATATTGCAGAAATATTTCTTTGCCAGCCTGCTCTCCGGCAAAAATAGCGCCAGTATTTAAAGATTTTTCCAAAACTTGAGTCATGGTCTGCCGGCCGTAAGCTTGTCCGTCCCAATTATGAATTGTATAATTGCCAATTACTTTCTCGCCTGCATCGTAATAAGTGGTTTGCGGGGTAATTTTTTTAGAATCTAAAGCAGAAGCCATAGTAATCGGTTTGAAAACAGATCCCGGTTCAAAAATATAATTAACAGCAGGATTTAAAAACAGATTAATATTTTCTGTGTCAGAATAACTATTGGGGTTAAAGTCTGGATAGTTTACTAAAGCAATTATTGCTCCGGTTTTAGGGTCCATGATAATTGCTGAACCAGCCTTAGCATTAAATGCTTCTCTTAATTCTTTGATTTTTTGTTCAACAAAAAATTGAATTGTATAATCTATAGTTAAAACTAAATCTTCTCCCTGGGCCAAATTTTCTTCATAATATTTTTCAAGGCCGTACTGGCCGCCTTCTTGGCTGACAAAACCAATTAATTGGGCAGCCATATTTTGGCCCGGATAATAACGCGTCCATTGATAGTCAATTGCTATGCCGTTTAAATTAAGCTCCTGAATCTTAGAAGATGTTTCGTCTGAGATTTTTTGTTTGAGCGGTTCGTACGGGTCATTGAGCTTGTCTAAGCGCTTAAAAATTGTTTCTTCGTCCATTTCTAAGAGTTCGGCAAGCTGTTTAGCGGTTTCTTCTGGATTTATGACTTTTTTTGGAACAGCATAAACCATTGGCCATTTTTTATTAACAGCTAATGTGTAATTATCAATAGTTTTGATTTCGCCGCGATAAGAAATTCTCGAATCAAAAGACCTGCCCTGGTCATTAGCCAATGCTTTATAAAAATCATGCTCTTTTATCTGAATAAAAAAAAGCCGCCAAACAATCAAACTAAAAAGCAAAAAAATACTGCCAAGCAGGCAATAAATTCTGATGTTCTTATTTTTTGACCGCGACTTCGCTGGCATGTACTGGCAAATAAACAATTGATGGCACTTGCGACATGCCTAATCCCAAAGCAAAACCTTGAACGCGAGAAACCGACTGGAGTTGAGCCACTTCAATTTTAAGATGCTGGTTTTCTGTTTTGAGTTTTTTGATTTCGCTTTCTGTGTAGCGCATTTGATATTTTTGATTCATTAAGTCAACAACTTGCCAAGCGTAAAATACAATTAGGCTAAAAGCAACAAAGCTTGCTGCTAGGCTAAAAACATTTCTTTTTTTATTGTTTTTTATTTTTCCCATATTCTTAATTTAGCGCATTGGTCTTGACTAAAAATTTTTGTTTTAAAATAGTTTTTAACTATTCTGTCCTCTAAAGAATGAAAGCTTATCACCGCAACCTTGGGAGCTAAATCCATTGCTTGGGGCAAGGCTTTTCCCAGATTTTCTAATTCTCTGTTAATAACAATTCTTAATGCTTGGAAAATTTTAGCTCTGCTTTTCCAGCTGTAAATTAATTTGCTTAAGTCAGCGGTTGTTTGGATAGGCCTGTTTTTAACAATTGCCATGGCAATGCTTTTGCTCTGTTTTTCTTCGCCATATAGCCTGAAAATTTTTTCTAATTCCTGTTCTGGCCACTGATTTAAAATTTCTTGAGCAGTCGCGCCATTGTCTGACATTCTCATATCTAAAGACTCATTTTTTTGGAAAGAAAACCCGCGACTGCTTTTTTTCAAATGCCAATCTGACAATCCCAAGTCAAACAAAATGCCGGAAATATTTTTGAAATTATATTTGTTAACAATTTCTTTTAAATTAGCAAAATTATCTTGGGCAAGAATTAAGCGCGGCCTTGGTTTGACTAAAATTTTAAAATCAATTCCCAAAACCTTGCCCTTAGGCTTAATATATTTTAATAAAGCCAGAGCGTGTCCTGCTTGACCCAATGTGCAATCAACAAAATTTTGGTTAGACTGCGGGTTAAAAAAATTTAAGACTTGCTTTAAAAGAACAGGTTTTTCAATTTGCTTGTCCACAGGTCTAATTATAATATTAACAGGTAATACCTGTCAATCCACAAGTTATCCACAGGATAGTTCTTTAATAATTCTTTCAACAGCATCAGATGGATTCAAGTCATAAGCGTGTTCGCCTATTTTTTGAGCAACTAAAGGCTCGTCTAAAAGTTTAAAAATTTTATCGCGCAAAAGATATGGACCCAGATTTTCCTGTTCAATAACAATAGCCGCATTGTTTTCAGCAAAAACATAAGCGTTTTCTCTTTGATGCTCAAAAGAAGAACCAGGAAGAGGAATAAGAATAGATGGTTTTTTTAGGGCTGATATTTCTGCCAGCGTATTTGCTCCGGCGCGTGAAACAATAACATCAGCCGAAGCATAAAAGTCTTCTATTCTTTCAATAAACTCGTATTGTTCGTAACCCGGCAAAGCGACTTTGTTTATTTTGCCCGGACCGCATTGGTGGACAATGCGAGCTCTTTTTAATAAATCGGGAAGAATAGCAGTTATTACTTCGTTAATATATTGAGCGCCTTGGCTGCCTCCTAAAATTAAAACTAATGGTTTGTCTTTTTGGAATATCTTGCCATCTAAAATTTGTCGGCGGACTGGATTGCCGGTAAAGACTGCTTTTTTTTCGGAAAAATATTTTTTAGTCCGTTCAAAAGAAACGCAAATTTTATTAGCGAAAAAACTTGAAAAGCGATTAACAATGCCCGGGATAGTATCTGATTCATGAATTACAATTGGAATTCGATAAAGCCAGCAAGCTAAAACTCCGGACAAGGCGGCATAGCTGCCTTTGCTAAAACAAACATCTGGCATAAACCAAAAAACATGCCAAAGCGCTTGCAAAAAGCCGATTGGCCCTTTGAAAATATCAACAAAATTCTTTAAAGAAAAATATCTTCGCCATTTTCCGGCCAAGACATTCTTGTAGGGGAACTTGATATTTTTAATGTTTGAGCCAAGTACTAAAATTTCGCAATCTTTTGGCAGGCGTTCAGCCACAGCCAAAAGCGGCATAATATGCCCCCCTGTCCCGCCGCCGGTTAATAAAATGCGCTTCATGTAATTTATTATAATTTATTTTGTTTATAGTATATCACGAATTATTTAATTTGTCAGATTATTTACGGATTTTCGATAATATCATGCGGACCGACTTTGCGCAGAATATAAGCATCATCTTTAATGTGAAAAGTAAAACGATAATTTTGTGTTATACTAGCTTCCCAAATATCTTTTGTTTTCTTGATTCTGTGAACGCGCGAAGACGGATGCCATGGATTGTCAGCAAATAATTCCAACTTTTTATCTGTTGCTTTTTGAGTTCCTTTGGGTAGTTTTTTATAGTGTTTTCTAAAAGACTCAGTATGAAAAACTTGCATGCTAGCTTTTTAAAGATTTAAGCAAATCTCTTGCATTATCAAAAGGACCATAGACGCGGCTTTTTTTAATGTCTTCGTCTGCCTCTCTCTCGCCTTTTTGCCACTCTTTTGCCCAAAACCAAGCTTGACTTGAATCAACAAGTTTTTTTGGTTTCAAAACAATAGACTTATTTTTAATTTCTGGTTCTAAATAATCGCCATATTCTAATCCTAAAACATGGCGTATTTGAATTGGCAAAGTTATTTGCCCATTTCTTAAGATTTGTATTGTTTGCATATTAATTAGTTAATTAGTTAATTACATAATTAGTATATTACAACAAAGTTAAATGTCAAGCATACTTTGAAATATTCAACAATATCCCGGCGCTGGTTAGGCAAATAATCATGGCTGACGAACCATAGCTAACAAAAGGCAAAGGTATGCCCGTTAATGGAATAAGTCCGCTAATAGCCATAATATTAACAAAAGCCTGCAAAACCAGCCACGAAGTTATTCCAACGGCTAAAAGCCGAGCAAACTGGTCATCTGTCTTAGCAGCAATTTTAAAACCGCGCAGAGCTAGAATCAAAAATAAACAAACTAAAATTAATGCTCCTGCAAAGCCAAGTTCTTCGCCCATAACAGCAAAAATAGAATCAGTCACAACTGCTGGTAAAAAAGCTCTTTGTTCGCTGTATCCCCAGCCAAGGCCGAAAAGCCCGCCCGAACCCAAAGCTATTAATGCCTGATTAATTTGATAACTAATTCCCTGCGGATCTAGTTTTGGATACAAAAAAGCTAAAAGACGGTTAAAGCGATAAGTTTTTAACTTAATTAAAGCGAGCAATGCTGTTGTGCCTGATAAAAAGCAAATACCAATCTGCCAAAGCTTGGCTCCGGCTGTAAAATACATAATCATCGCAATCATAATAATTAGGCCTATTGTGCCAATATCAGGCTGAAAAACAAAAAACAAAGCAATTAATCCAGACCAAATTAAAAATGGCGCAAGTTTAATTTTATTGGAAAGCAAACTGGCTAAAAAAATAATAAAGCTCAATTTAACAATTTCTCCGGGCTGAAAAATAACAGAACTGATCTGCACCCAGCGCCTTGCTCCGCCATAGCTGATGCCGAGCTTGGGTATAAAAACCAAACCTAATAAAACTAAGCTGACAATTAAAAAAGGCAGGGCTAATTTCTGCAAAATTTTATAATTAACCTTATAAGCAGTAAAAAAACCGGCTGAGCCAATTAAGATTCCGTAAATAATCTGATGCTTGATATAATACGGCTTTTCAGCGCTGACGCTGGTTAAAATAATCAAGCCGAATAAAACCAAAGCAATAATCACAGCTAATAAAATATAATCAGGCTTGTGCTTGGACATATTTTTTGAATTTATCCCCTCTGTCAAACTCGTGTTTAAAAAGCCCGAAGCTGGCGCAGCCAGGCGAAAGCAAAACAACATCGTCTGATTTGGCGATTTTTTTTGCCTCTAAAACCGCTTGCTCCATATTTTCAACTTCAATGGTTTTTCGCCGCGTTTTGATTTTAGAGCTGGCTGTTCCGGGCAATAAAATTAAAGCTTTGATTTTTTGATCAAGAATCTTGTTTAGTTTTGTGAAATCCAAATTCTTGTCAGAACCGCCAGCGATTAAAACAATGTGATTAAAATCATTAAGGCCATAAATAACAGCTTCTGGGTGTGTGGCGCAGGTATCGTTATAATATTTAACCCCGTCAATTTCTTTAACAAATTCCAATCTGCCCTCAAGTCCTTGGAAATTTCTAATCGCCTTTTCAATATCTTTTTCTGAAACTTTATGAATTTCTCCAACTATTCTAGCTGCTTCTTGACTTGTGCCATCGAATAATTTTATCTCTGATTCAGTGTTTCGCGCTAATTTTCTGAGTTTTTTATTGATTATTAAAATATCGTTTTTGCCTTGAAACTTAAAAATAAGTTTTTTGGATTTGATATAATCTTCAAAATTCTCATAGCGATCCAGATGCTCTTTATAAATATTAGTAATTATGGCAATATGAGGGCTTTTTTTATGCTGTCTTAATCCTTCTAGTTGCCAGCTTGATAATTCCAATATAACTATACTGCTTTCTTTAATTTCCATCAAAACATCAAGCACTGAAATTCTAATATTGCCAGCTAGAATCACATTTAGATATTTTTTTTTCAAAACTTCAGCGCAAAGGCTGGCTGTTGTTGATTTGCCTTTACTGCCGGTTATGCCAATTATTCGAGCCGGGCATAATTCAAAAAAGATTCCTAAATCAGTATCAACAGGAACCTTGTTTTCTCGAGCAACGGCCAAGTGCTTAGAGTTGTTTGGCACAGCTGGATTTTTAATAATCAAATCTGTTTTCTGGAAGTCTTCAATTCTATGCTGGCCCAAAACATATTCAATGTTTTTAAATTCTTTTAGTTTGTCTATTGATTCTACAAGTTCTGCTTCTTTTTTAAGGTCAGTAACTAAAACTTTTGCCCCGGCGCGGGCAAAAAATCGGGCCGAGCCAACTCCGCCGCCATGAAGCCCAAGCCCCATAATCGTTATTTTTTTATTGCTAAAGTCTTTGATTTGCATATTTTAAATAATCAACGCTACAATACCGCCGATTATAGCAAAAATTGTTGCAAAAATCCAGTAGCGCATTGTTATTTTGTAAGCTGGCCAGCCCATTTTAAGAAAATGAGCGTGCAAAGGCGAAGCGTAAAAAAGCTTTTTTTTGAAAACCTGAAACCAAAAAATTTGCAAAAAAATTGAGCCTGCAGTTATGCCCAATGGCAAAGTTATTATTGGCAAAACAAAAACTGAATTAGTTAAAAAAGCCAAAGCTCCTAGGCAAACTAAAAGCCCAATCATGCCTGTTTCACCCATAAAAAATCGGGCTGGCGGAATATTAAAATAGAGAAATCCCAAAAGCGCGCCGGCAACAATTGCTGAAAACACAGCTAAATCAATCTGGCCTTGGGCAAAAGCAATTGCGCTCATAGCGCCGAACATTGGCGCTATGACTCCGCCAGCCAGGCCGTCTAATCCATCAATTGGCGCTCCGCCAAAAAGACCAAGCAAAACTATTGGCGCTAAAGCAATATAAAAAAACTGCCAGCCCAAATAAGCATAAAAAAGCCAGCCAACAAGAAGACCGATTACTAAAACAGCAATTGCTCGCCAAATAAAGCGCAGGCCGTGCTTGGCTTTAACGCTTAAGAAATCATCAAGCATGCCGACTAACGAGCCCAGAACTAAAATTATTAAAGGCAGCCAAGCGTCTTTAGCAAATAAAAGGCTTAAAATTAAAACAGTCAGCCAGATTAAAAGGCCGCCCATATGAGGCACTTTGCGTTCAGCTTCTTTTTTCCAGAATTTATACTTGTACAAAAAATGCGCTAAAACCGGGGTTAAGCAAACTGCTGTAAAAAAAGCGACAGCGCCTAAGCCAAAGATTTTGATAAAATTATAGGTGCATTCAAGCATTGAAAGTATGATAGCATGAAATTGCTAATTATGACAAGAATCTTTTATTTTGAGAGTCTAGTCTGCATGGTCATGTGATTTTTTTAAGTTTTAATTCTTGACACAAAAATTCGCTTTGTCAGGGATCGCTGGCTTTGGCGATTCTTCGCGTGGTGGCAGAAGAAGAGAATAATCTCCATTTATAATTTGCGGCTCAAATGTCTCCATCTCATCAATGATGTATGATTGATCAGGAAGCTGATTAAGCAAGAAAATCTTTTTCTTTTATTGCATTTCGAGTGATTGGGTATCTAAAAAAGGACTTTAAATAAAGCTCTATAGAATGTCTGTATAGATAATGAATGGGCATATCAATATGTGTGTTTAACTCGGTTTGCAGGTATTGCATAATTTTTTTCCTCAAATGCCACATAAACCCTTTCTATTGGTAGTGTTTTTGCATAAAGAGATTTTTTGGTGTGGACCCGGCGGGAATTGCACCCGCTTCGTTGGGTGCTAACGCCAACATGTTACTGCATACACCACAGGCCCAGATCCACAATGTTATTATAACACAAAAAGAACCTCTTAGAAAAGAGGATCTTTTTGAGCACCCAACTGGTCCGTGGTGTACGAACCTATTAGCGTTTGATTATATTATAGCAAAGTAAAAATCTTTGTCAAGTGTTTATTTTGAAAACTCACGCAAAAATACATTTTGTGAACGCTCGCTGGCTTTGGTTTTTATATTCATGCCGCTTGATTGCCGAATTAATAAGTTTGTTCAAAAGCTCAACAAAAGAAATGTTTTTTGGCTCCCAAAGATAATAAGCCAAAGACCCGGGGATAGTATTTATTTCGTTGAGATAGATTTGATTTTTGTCTTGGTCAATCATAAAATCAATGCGCCATATTCCAGAGCCGTCTAAAATATTGTAAATTTTTTTTGCATAATCTGCAATTCTTTGCTTTTGTTCTTCAGAAATACTTTTTGGATTAAGTATTCTTTGCATACTAGCCATACCTTTTGTTTTTGAGCCCTTTAAATATTTTTGTTCAAAAGATAAAATTTGGGCATCTTTTTGCGGCTCTTCCAATTCTGATGTCTGGCCGTCAAAAACAGCGCAGTTAATTTCTAATAAACTTTTAATTTGCGGCTCAATAAGAACTTGATAATCAAAAATAAAAGCGCCGGCAATTGCTAATTGCAACTGATATTCGTCTTTAGCAGAAGATATGCCAATACTTGAACCAAGATTATTTGGCTTAACAAACATTGGGAAATCAAAAAAATTTTTGATTTTGTAATTATTTTTATCTAATAAAACATAAGGCAAAACTGGAATTTTATTAGCCATGCAGATTTGCTTTGTTAAAGCTTTGTTCATGCAAATTGCCGCGGCTGAAACTCTTGGGCCGACATATGGTTTATTTAAAATTTCAAAAAAGCCCTGAATACAGCCGTCTTCGCCATAAGTGCCATGAAAAGCAGGAAAATAAACATCAATCTTTTGTTTTTTAAAGTCAAAGTTTTTTAATTTTTTAAAATTTATCTTTTTATAAAAATCTTTATTAAATAACTCTTTACCAGTCCACCACTTGCCATTTTCGCAAATATAAACAGGCGCAATATTAAATCGCTCTTTGTCAAGAGCATGCAAAACCTGCAAGCCAGTTAAAATCGAAATTTCATGCTCAGCGCTTTGGCCGCCAAATAAAACCGCGATTGTTTGCTTGGTCATATTTTTTGAATTATCGCTAAATATTCTTTTGTTGACATTCCTAATGTTCTCAAATTATTCCTAATAATAAAAACAGGAATATCTTTATCCTGCGGAAAAACTACCGGTCTTTTTAAATCTACTCGCCAATAAATTCGATGATCGCCCTCTTGGCGATCAAATACTTGCATGTTTTCTAGAGTTTGCGCGACCAAGAATGGCGGCACCCAGTTTCTTTGGACTTTCTGCCAGCCTAATTCTTGTAAAATAGTATCAAGTGTGCCTTTTTTAGCGGTCTCTCCAAAGAAAATATTAACAACCTCAGTAAAACGACGCTTAACCTCTTCAAAGGTCTTGCCCGATGTTGACAAATCTAAAGCAGGAGCATAGGCAACAAAAGCTTTGCCTTCTTTAAAAATAGAAAGTGGCAACGAAAATTTTAGAATTGTGTTTGGCATTATTTTAAGTATAACAAATTCAAAAAAATAACTCAAAATATGATTTTGTCATCATAGATATCCGGCAAGTCGTTTTCATATAGAATCGCATCGCCGGGTTTGGCTAAATTATTAACAAATTCTTGGGCTTGTTTCAGAGTAGAAAACAAATAATAATTCTCAAGATATTTTTGCAAACACTTAGAGTTGTTCTTGTTGACAAGTATAACATAATCGCAGACTTTAGCAATTAGTTTGGCGATTTTTTGGTGCTCTTGTTCGGACTTTGCGCCTAATTCAGCCATGCCAGGAGTGATTAAAATCTTTTTGCCTTTCTGCTTTTTTAAAAGCAACAATACTTTTTTAAAACCAATTGGATTAGAATTATAAGAATCGTCAATTATAATAATATTATTAATTTTTTTAATTTCTAAGCGATGAGGCGGCAATTGCGCATGCTTTAATGCCGCCTGGATTGTTAAATCAGGCACGCCTAATTTTTTAGCCATAATAATTGCCGAGTCTTTGCCTTTAATGGCAATGCCATCTTGAGGCAAGCTTTCAAAAAGTTCGTGCTTGGCTTTTTTAATATTTTTTATACTTTTGAATCTTTCATAGTGAGCAATGCCGATTGAGGTGATAATGCCATGTTTTGGCTTAACAAATTCGCAAAGTTTTTTAATCGAGCCAATCTTATAAGCGCCCATTTCAACAATCAAATATTTATGCTCCGGCCTTAAATCCTGCCTGATGACTTTTGTTATCCCCATCAAAGTATTTATGCTTCCCGGCGTCCACAGGGTCGGCTGATAAGCATTTAAAATTTGTCCTAAAATATATTTTGTCGTTGTTTTAGCGTAACTGCCGGTTATGCCAATTACTATTGGTTGATATTTTTTTAAAATTTTTTGCGCATCGCGTTTATAGTATTCTTGGATTATTTTTTCAAAAGGCCATAAAATCAAATTTGCAAAAACTGCAAAAATTGGCAAAGCTTGAATTATTAAAATTAAAAACAATATGCTTTTTAACCAGATACTCACACCAATAATAATTATTAAACTCAAAGCAAATATTCTTTTTGCCCGGGCTGTAAAAACCAAGGGCTTTTTAAAGCTTTTGGTTCTTGGCTCCAAAAAAGCTAAAATCGCAAAAAGAATAATCCCAAAAAACAAACTAACCCAAGAATTAATTAAATTAATTAAAAACAAAATTATCAAAGCAATCGTTGCTCTTTTATCAAAGTGCTTATTTTTAATCCACCAGCTTAAAAAGCGTTTAGAATCATACTCGTGTTGTTGATAAAAATTCAGCCAGCGCCTTAATCTTTGCCAAATAAAAATTAAGTAAATTAAGTAAAGCATTGTTTATCCAGCTCTAAATTAACCAATTTATCAGCTTCTTTGTTTTGCTCTCTTGGAATATGTTTAAAAATTATTTTTTTGAAATCTAAAGATAAGTTCCAAGCTTTAATAAAAAGCGGCTGCAGTCCTTTGTTTTTAACTCTGTATTCGTGATTTAACTGCTTGCAAACTAACTCGCTGTCAAGGTTTATTTCAAGCTCTTGCAAGTTTATTTCTTTTGCTTTTTCAAGAGCAAAAATAACAGCCTGATATTCAGCTTGATTATTAGTTGTTATTCCAAGACATTTAGAGTATTTTTTTTTGCCAATTACAACGCCAATTGCTGCTGGGCCTGGATTGCCGCGCGCTCCGCCGTCAGTAAAAATCTTGATCATTTTTGGACAACTCCCTGCTCATAACTAATGTTTGGATCATCAGGCAAGTCAGAAGAAATATAATCCTGCCGGCTGGTTAGAGTGTTTTCAGTAAAAGTATCTTTGGATGTGAAAATAGTTTCGTTTAAAATAGGCACAACTTTATCAGCCTGATTCGCTGTTGGCCATAAGCTTATTCTAAAAACCGCTTCGTAAACAGCCTGGCTTCTGCCAACCCAGGCCGGCACAGCGCCTAAGTCCCAAACAGCTTCATTAGATAATTGATCATAATAAAGCCGGCCGCGATCATTTGAAACCACGCCGTGCCACTCAACGCCTGCTGGCAAAGAAGCGGTTGCAACTGTTTCAGCTATATTATTAGCTCCGTTTAAAAGCTGCCAATGGACATCATAATAAGTCAGCTGGCCAACCCTAGGCGGCAGCTGGCCCGAAACATAATAAGCTCTAGACTGCAAAACAAATTGGCTGTCTAATTTAGTAATGAGTTCGTGGCTATTTTTGATGTCTCCAGCTTGAATTTGAGCTGTGCTTTTTAAAATAAAATTATTTGCTTGAGGCAGGGGAGACTTGAATTCAATTTGAAATTCAAGTTGTCCTGTTTTTCCTGGACCCAGTTCTGCAAGTTCGGACACGCCGGCCGAATTCCAAATAATTTTATTTGCAAATTTATCAAAAGATCCATTTGTGATTTCAATGGTCTCAAAGTCAAAGGCATCGCTCTCTAATTGGACAATAACTTCTGCCTGGCCAAGAGTAAGTTGGCTTTTGTTTTCATATTTAACTAAATAGCCGTTCTTTGTTTTAAATTGTTCAAGCAATAAGGGCGAACCAATGATTCTGGTTGAAATGCTGACTTGAGTAATCTCTCCAATCTTAGCAATAATGATTTTTTCTTCTCCGTCTTGGCCGAAAAGAGCTCCTTTAATTTTTAAATTGCCGATTTTATTAGCTTCTAACTTCTCAATTATCCAAGTACTTTTTGATTCTTCTAAAACAAAGCCTTCTGGATACTCAAGACTTATTGTAATATTCTCAAAAGAAATATCTGCCTTATTAACATAATTTAAGATATATTCGATTATTTGTCCATTAGAAGCTTGCTTTGGGCCTTCTAAAGAAGCAATAATTGAGCTTGATTTGATTTTGACTTCGGCATAAGCCTTTGTTTCAAAAAACGATCTGAAATTCGCTGGCTGGTATCTTAATTTAGCTTCAACAATCTGTTTTTCACCTTCTTGCCCAAAAAAACTCTTTTTAAATTCAATCTCGCCTTCTTGACCAGGTTTTAAACTGCCTAAGATTTGATGATTGTTTTCGTCAAGGCTTAGTTCAGCTTGCTCTAAAATGACTTTGGTATTATTAATATATTTTATTAAACAAGAAGTTTCTTGGCCGCTGGCTGTATTTTCCGGAACAATAATTTCTAAACTAACATCGCGAAGCATAAAAGAATGCTGGCCTTGATTAAATATATACAAGGCAAATAAGCCGGCAAAAACAATAAATATAATTGTTATCAGCCAAATAATTTTTCTCATTAAAAGATATTATACAAAATTTTAAGAAAAAAGTAAAGCAAGCCGTTAAATTTTTTTGATGCCCAATTCTCCTTTTTGCGATCTCTTTGCGCCAACAGATTTTTTAACAAAATCACTAATATCTTCTGGGTATGATAAAATGATCTTATCAGTAATTTTTAAGCCAGTTTTTTTGCGCATTTCTTGAATTTTGCGAATTAATTCGCGTTCTTCGCCTTCGCGCCTTAACTCAAGAGTAAGTTTTGTGTCAAGGCTAAATTTTTTGCCAAAAACTATTTTTTTGACATTAACTTCGTCTTTTATTAAATCAACCAGTTTGTCCGGTAATTTTGTTGTTATTACAAGTTGCGCTAAAGGCTGGCGGACTTTTATTTGTGACTTAGCGCGCAAAGCCAAAGCATCAGCGCAAACTTGACGAGCTTTCTGCATTTGAGAATTTAATTTTTGATTTATTTGATCTGATTTTGGCCAATCAGAAAGATGGACATTCGGATAAATTGCTTCGCTGATAAAGGGCGCAAACGGCGCCATTATTTGAGCAGTTTTAAGTAAAACCTGTTCAAGAATTTTTTTGTTGCAGTCTTTTCTTGAGCGCCTAATATACCAATTTGATAAATCATCAATAAACTCCTCTATTGCTTTAGCCGCATGAAATACATCATA
Source organism: bacterium (assembly GCA_043812555.1). Lineage (GTDB taxonomy): Bacteria > Patescibacteriota > Minisyncoccia > JBDRLZ01 > JBDRLZ01 > JBDRLZ01. The sequence continues at coordinate 16,208 of JBDRLZ010000020.1, read as the reverse complement.
ATTATCAAGATACTTGCTAGTGTTTTTGATTGTCTGGTTTAGCCGCGACATAATCCAGCGATCTAAAATATTTTTTGTTTTTCTCTTGTCTTGAGCATAATCTCTTAAAAAGACAAAACTATTCCAGACAGTTGAAATAATTTTGTTTTGTTTTTCTTGAATATCTTCATGATTAAATCTTTTTGGCTCGCCAGCTTGATTAACAGAATAAAAATACCAGCGCAGGCTGTCAACGCCGTATTTATTAATAATTTCTTCGGGCGCAACAGTGTTGCCCTTTGATTTAGACATTTTTTTGCCTTTTTTGTCTAAAATATGGCCCAGCGATATTACATTGCAATAAGGCGAATTTTTGTCAAGGCAAACAGCAATCGCTAAAAGCGTGTAAAACCAGCCGCGAGTTTGGTCAATTGCTTCACAAATAAAATCTGCTGGATAGCCTTGTGTTTTTGAGGCAAAGGGCATTGCTCCGGAATCAAACCAGCAATCAATTACATCAGGAACTCTTTTCATAATTCCAGAGCAAGAACACTTAAAAGTTATTTTATCAATATATGGCCGATGTAAATTTTCAAGCTTGATGTTTGTTTTTAGCTGCTGTTTTTTGCATTTCGTGCAAATCCAAATCGGCAGAGGCGTACCCCAATATCTCTCGCGCGACAAAGCCCAATCTTTAATGTCTTTGAGCCATTCGCCAAAACGGCCGTCTTTAAGATGCGCAGGAATCCAATTAATTTTTTGATTGTTTTGAATTAATTTATTTTTTAACTGGCTCATTTTAATAAACCAAGCTTTGCGAGCGTAATAAATTAAAGGCGAATCGCATCGCCAGCAAAAAGGATATTCATGCTCTATTATTTCTGTTTTTTCTAAAAGACCGCGTTTTTCTAAATCAGCTATAATGTCTTGATTTTTTTGACGCTTAACATAAACAATTGGCAGACATTTTTGCTTTGCAAGCTCTAAATCTGCTTCGCCGTAAGCCGGAGCAATATGAACAATGCCTGTGCCTTCTTTTGGATCAACAAAATCAGCCGCAAAAATTTTATGGACGCCTTTGTTTGGATAAGGCGGCTCGTATTCTTGGCCAATCAAATGCCTATATCTCTTATCTTTTGGATTAACAGCTAAGGCAACATTGGCAGGCAATGTCCATGGGGTTGTAGTCCAAACAATTAACTTTTTTTTGTTGTTTTTCAAATAAAAAACAACAAAGATAGATTTTTCTTTAACTGTCTTGTATCCTTGCGCCACTTCATGACTAGACAATGCTGTGCCGCATCTTGGGCACCAAGGCACGACTTTGTAGTCTTGAACAAGTAAATTTTTGTCCCAAATTTTTTTTAATATTTTCCAGACTCTTTTAATATATTTGTTTTCATAAGTAATATAGGGCTTATTTAAATCCAGCCAATATCCCATTCTTTTGGTTAATTCCTCCCATTCTTTTTTAAATTCCCAGACTGATTCTTGGCAAAGTTTATTAAATTTAGCAATGCCATAATTTTCTATATCTTGTTTGGTTTTAAAGCCAAGTTTTTTTTCTATTTGAAGCTCAACCGGCAAGCCGTGCGTATCCCAGCCAGCTCGCCTTTCAACACGATAGCCAGCCATTGTTTTGTAGCGGCAGAACAAATCTTTGAAAACACGGGCCAAAACATGGTGAATGCCCGGCTTGGCATTAGCTGTCGGCGGACCTTCATAAAAAATAAAGGGCTTTGTCTTTGGCCTTTGCTTAATGCTTTTCTCAAAAATCTTGTTTTTTTGCCAATATTCTAGAATCTTTTTTTCTAATTCAGGAAAATTTTGCATATTTATATATGCTATCACATTCTTGCGCCGAACTCAAGCCAAAATTCAGCCTGCTTTATATTTAATCATTAAATTTTTCGCTTTTTTTAAGATTGTTTTTGGGTCATCGGTTAAAATATCAATATAGACATATTGATCATATTTTAAATAAGCTTCTAGAAAGTCTTTTGTTGTATCTATGTTTAAAAACAGCACTGGAACTTTTTCTGATAAAGCATTGTCAACCAAGAATTCCAAATCTTTTTTATCAAGCATCATGCCCAAAACAATTAAATTAAATTTGTTTGCTTTCAGCATTCGGCGCATATCTTTTCCGCTTTCTGTTTTTAAAACCAAAAATTGATTAGTCTTAAAAAGACTTTCGTATAAAAACATTAAAAATCTTTCTCTTATCAGCAATAAAATTTTTTGGCTCCTGTCCTCCATATGCGTAATTACATATTATAAAATTATCATCAAAAAAACAAGCTTCCGCCTGTGGATAACTTGCTTATTATTTATTATTCTTATTTTCTAAATAAGACCTGTATTGATTATCCTGCTTTAATTGATCGCGAACCAAGCCTCTGATAAAATCAGCTCTTGATTGCTGGCGGCTGAAAGTTATCCAATTTAAATAATTGCTAATATCAGACGAAACAAAAAAATTAAATCGATCGCGCATTTGTTCGTCTTTTTCCTCTATGAAATCCCCAATAACTTCTTTTAAATTATTTGGATTAAACGACTTGGCGCTAATAAACTTTAAATATTTTTCCTGTTCAGGAATAAGCATATCAGCTTTGTTTTTAAGTTTTTCGTCATAGATGCATAAAACCGGCTTGCGTTCACTAGCAGCCATTAAAATTGCGCAGCCCAAAGAAGTGCTAGTTTGTTCAATATCAGCAATTATCAAATCAAACTTGTTTGTTTGCTTTTCGTTTTTGCTGTCTATTAATTCAAAAATTACTTCATGCCCAAACTTTTGGATTAAGCCAATGATTTTTTCGTGAATTTTTGTTTTGCGTTTTTTCGCCGAAATAAGATAAACTTTCATGATATGTGTATAATAGCAAACATAAATAATTTCGTCAAGGCGCGCCCTTTTTTAATCATCATGTTTTGCCGCTGCAAAGCTCTATAAAGGCAAATAAAATTAATAGGCTAACTCTAGTTGTTTATTAGAATTAGCCTATTTTTTAGCCCGCTTTAGCTAACATCATAAAACTCTTCTTTCCAAGCTTGTTCTTTCTCCTTTTGAGAAAGAAATTTCCATTCTGACTTTAAATGGGCTGGTAAATTCTCCTCAAATTTCTTCAATTTTTCTTGTATGAATGGATTGAGTTTTTTACATGACCCTGCTTGACTATTCATTTTTTATCCCTCCAATCAATTTATCAACTAATAATATAGTAGCATAAAATTTACGGAAGTCAAGAGAATCCAAAATTGACAAAATAATTTAAACAATTATAATTATCTTAATTGATTGATAGTATTATGAGTAAAAGAAATAAAATTTTTACTTTGGGTGTTTTGGGGGGTCTTGGGCCAGAAACCACGGCGATGTTTTATCTTAATGTGATCAACAAAGCCACTGTTAAACGCAGACCTGCAATCTGTATCTGGAGTGCTCCTCTTAATATAAAAAAGGAGGCCGCTTATATTGCAAGCGGCGCAAATAAACCATACTATCTAGAGATCCTGAAAAAAGGAATAAAAACATTAGAAGATGCAGGTTCGAATGTGATTGTTATTGCTTGCAACACGGTTCATGAATTTTATAATGAATTGCAAGCATTAACCAATGTTCCGATCGTTAATCTCATTGATGAAGTGGCCCATAAAGTAAAAAGTAAACACTGGGAAGAGGCTCTTATTTTTGCTACTTCTAATATTATTCAGAACAAACTTTACCAAAAGGCCTTAGAAAAAGTGGAAGTAAGGTCAACAGTACCCAGTAAAAAAGATCAAAAAAGAATAGATAAGCTTATTTTAAAAATTTTGCATGCCAATGTACACACACAAGCAGACATTGATATTATAGGCAACATTATAGAAAAATACCAGTGCCATTATATTGTTCTTGCATGCACTGATTTATTTAAATTTTTTCCAAACAGAGCTAATGTAATTGATAGCACAGATGTGCTTGTGGAAAGAAGTTCCCAGATATTATTAAGACAGAAACTATAAGTGTTAAAAAAATAGGCGGTTTGATTGTTTATAGTCAAACCGCCATTTGTACAGATTAAATTAATAAATCGAAAAAATTTTTAAAGATCATATCGTTACTCATAAAGGTCTTGTCAAAAGGCCTGTCCAACATCGCTTTTTCCTGAAGCGAGAGTTGCTTATCATCAGCTAAACCAAGTATTTGTTTAGCTTTTGCTATTCCAATCTCGGGATGAAACTGAACTGCCCAAATAGGCTGATCCACCATTCTGAATCCCTCAACTTTGCAATTATTCGAGGTTATGGTTACAACTGTATTAGCAGGCAAGGCCACAATTTCATCTTGATGATGTTGGAAAGTGGGAAAACTCTTTGAAATATGCCGGAGAATTAAATCATGATTGGCCTCATCGGTTAAAACGACATCCATAAAACCTTTCCTCCAGAAGGTTTTGCCAACTCTCCCGCCAAGCATATAAGTTAAAAGTTGGGCGCCAAGACAAATCCCGAAAATCGGCTTGCCCTCATGCAGCGCAGACTCAATCAACAAAAGCTCGCGTACGAAAAAATCAATCTTATTAATCTCATTAACACTCATAGGGCCGCCACCTATAATTATACCTTGATAAACTTGAATATCAGGAATAAAGTCATCCTGGTATGGTTTCCAAATTTGAGCGATCACAGATGACTTGGAAGCAATATCTTTAATGCTGTCAGCTCTTCCTGGAGCGTGTTCAATTATTAGCACTTTCATGTTCCTTTATCCTTTCTTTAGGTTGTATTGGGTTATAAATTCCAATCAGGCGCTCTTCCTGATAATCTAGTATAAAGCGCTGGATAAGAAGTATTTGGATTCAAACGCGCTTTTAAGATATTTCCTGGAAGATTATGTCTAATGGCTGCATATTCAAAGTGCGGATCAGGAATAATATACTTCTCTAATCGATCCCAAACAACCGAACAACCCAAACCATGACCGCTTAAGGCGTACGAGAATCCACCCGCTATCTTAAAAGCTTCATGGATAAAATGCTTGTCTCCAGCAAACCAGTCTGAAGCTGGTTGCCAACCATCTGATGGCAATGATGAACTTTTTAGCACACAAAGAGCTTGTTGATCCCAAACTCTGCCTATTGCTGTTGGAAAAGTCCCGCCAACCATTGATGGCATAATAGAATTTTCAAGTATATTTTCGATCTCAATCGCTTTAAGAATTCCACCTAGTTTTTGAATCTTGTAGTTAAGTAAAATTTTTTGTGAATTGCATTCTATACCATCTTGAGCGGACACAAAGACCTCGTCAGCCATAATTGGAACCATCAAGTCTCTTTGTTGTAGAATGATCTTGGCCTGCTTTAGTCCTGCGACACCTAGCCCATATTCTGTGGGCTGCTCCAAAAAGAGTGCGTTTTGAAAACACTGCTGAAAGTCAGCCAATTGGTCAGCTAGCAGAGTAAAGTTTTCTGCAGAATATGCGGCATTAAAGTCCACTGCAAAGTTGAATCCTTTTTGTTGAGAGAGTCTGCCGACCGCCAATAAATAAGATGCGTCGTCTGAAGGATTCACACCAGCCTTAATTTTAGGCAATCTACCAACAGCGACAACATCATCTATTCGTTTAAGCAGTAATTTTTTGGATGGGAAAAATGGTAAACTTTCAAGCACACGACCTTGCTTTCGCACTGAACCGCCATAAATCTCAACAGTATTAACCTCGAAAAATTTTCCAAAAGCATCGTCTAATGCCATATTCATGGCAGCATATGCCGCTGGGAATTCCATAAGACCTTGTTGCTCTAAGTCTAAAAGCAACTTTTCTCTATCAGAAACACATGCTCCTGCTAAGTCAATATCTTTAAGAGTAGCAAAGATATCCCAGGCATCATAGTGACTAAAAGGAAAATCTATGCTTGCTTCACCAATAGCGTCAAATTTCCCTTGTCGGCCTCGAGCAGTTAATTTCACAAATACTCTTGGCAATACTTGCAGCGTTCCAAACGCTAAAGAAAAAGGAGCTGGCAATTCAATGCCAACCATAAAAACTTCCTGTTTAACAATCATGCTGTCCATAAACTGCCTCCTCTGTTTGTTTTATTGCCGCAATCAATGCTTCCCTCCTACCCATTTTTTTTTCGTAATGCTTTACTTTTTTCACAAAGCATTCTGCTGGACTTCCAGTCAATAGACGTTTTCGCAAAGGATCAAAAAAATACTTTATATCTTGATTTTTAGCTCCGAGCAGTAATAATCCCTCCTCTGCTCGATTGATTTCTCGCGCAAGGATGGTCGTTGCTGAATCTGACGAAATAACAAAATCACTAAGAATATAAAGTTTTGTATTTAGGCCGTATTTCATTGCTCGGAGTTTATTTTCTCTAACATATTTCATGGGCAGAAGTGTTTCGTTTTTATGTTGACTCCAGAAAAGACGTCCAAGATAAAATATCATCATGGCTATATCCTCGTGCAGTGTTGGCTGCAAAGACACTGGACGAAACTCAACCGCGATTGTTTTTTTGTCACGAAAAAATTTTAGTCGAGCATCACGCCAATAGAGTCCATTGCCAACCTCAAATGGATGCTTCAGAGATATTGGATCATCCATTACAAAAGGATAGCTGAGGATGCGGTTGAAATAATCATTCAGTCCCCCATAATACCGTCGTGGTAATCCCACTCGAGTTTGCCGTCCATTGGCCACTTCCTCATGAGAGCGAGAATCATGACTAATCTCCCACGCGAGAAAACGAACATCTGCATAGCCTGTATCAAGCAAGTTCAAGTAGGGAGCATTAGCTCCTAAAGCCACTGCTAAGGGGCTAATCATAAGTGATCGGTTTAGTTTGTCAATAGCATCAGTAAAGTTTTGGGCATCAACAGTAATCTGAACCGAATTCATCAGTCCAACAATGTAAGCATTCGAGACATCAACTTTTTCAGCCACCTCGAGAATTTTTATCGCATCGTTTCTTTGATTATCCATGTGCCAGACTGGGCTTTGTTCATATTTAATGTATTTTGGATCGCCTTTAGTATAATCAAATTCATCCATTCCTAGAGGGTAGCATCCAAGACATATGATTTTTATTGCTCCTTTTTGAATATGCTTAAATATAGGAGCAAAATGAGACTGCAAGCTTTCCTCAAGGGAACGAATACCTGCTAAATAAATATCAACAGGAGGCTCGTGGATTATTTCTAGCTGATGCGCTCCTAATTCTACTGAAGTGTAATTTGGGAAACAAGCAACAATCTCATCTCGTATTGCCTGTGGTGCAAGATAAAAATTATCAGCGACCAATGGAAGCTCAAGCTCTATTCCAGCATAAATTGTTTTGTTGTCTTTGCAATATAATTGTTTTTCGGAAACCACCTCTTGGGCAATCGCAATAAATCCTTCCCTCATCTGTTGTTCAGCGGGGCAGTTAAATCGAGAAATCCATTGACTTTTCTGATACATAAAATCATTCATTTCTCATTTCTCCTTATTCATTTTTCGATTTTAAAAGAACTAAAAACTGGCCTTTGCAAAGACCAGTTGTAGAAGTCGAAGTGAATTAATTGATTATAATTTTATATTATTACTTCGGCACCTTAAAACTAGCCTCTGCGGGACGAGTGTATAATAGTAATAATAAATCATTGTTTGATTAACTTTATCTAACTGCGAAATTTTCATCTTTATTATACTAATCTTTTGTGAAATTCTTGTCAAGAGCTTGACACAGAACCCTTTATTGTTATAAGATTTTACATGGTTAGAGCAATATGAACCTTAATAATTTATAGATTATAGGAGGATAAAATGAATGCTTTTGATGTTTTAAAAGAACGAGGTTTTGTTCAGCAATGCTCTGACGAGTCAGCTCTCCAAAAAATTCTTTCTTCTTCAGGCATTGTTTATTATATAGGATTTGATCCAACGGCAGACAGTCTGCATGTGGGCAGTCTTATGCCAATTATGGCCATGGCGCACCTGCAAAAAGCGGGAAATATTCCTATTGCAATTATTGGCGGTGGGACAGCAATGATAGGAGATCCAAGCGGAAGAACAAAAATGCGGCAGTTGCTGTCTGTAGAAGAAATTGAAACAAACGGAATAAAAATTCGTGAACAGCTTCAACGTTATCTTATATTAGATAATAAGCAGGGAATGTTTATTAATAATGCAGAATGGCTGCTTGATCTCAATTATATTAAATTTTTGAGAGACATTGGACAATACTTTAAGGTTAATGAAATGATCAAAGCCGAGGGATATCGTCAACGCCTTGAACGGGAGGAAGGCCTTTCGTTTATTGAGTTTAATTATCAACTACTGCAAGCGTATGATTTCCTCATGTTATTTGAACGGCACGGATGCATCCTGCAAATGGGTGGAGATGATCAGTGGGGTAATATTTTAGCTGGTCTTGATTTAATTCGTCGTATTAAGAGTGAAAAAGTATATGCATTGACTTTTCCTTTGATCACCACTGCGCGTGGACAAAAAATGGGTAAAACAGAATCCGGGGCTGTCTGGCTTGATGCGGGCAAGGTTTCTCCTTACGAGTTTTATCAATACTGGATTAACACTGATGATCGTGATGTAATATGTTTCCTGGCATATTTTACCTTCTTGCCAATGGCAAAAATCCATGAGTTGGCTACTTTTAAATATGCCAAGCTTCGTATAGCAAAAGAGATTCTTGCTTTTGAAGCCACAAAACTAGCTCATGGCGCTGAAGAGGCAGAAAAGGCGCAAGCAGCATCACGAACAGCATTTGCTAAAAATGGCGAAGAACTATCAGCTCTTCCAACAACCATAATGGAACGAGACCGTTTTGTTCCAGGGATTCCAGTAGTGGAGTTATTTTGCGAGGTTGGCCTTGCTTCTTCCAAATCAGATGCACGCCGTTTGATTAAACAAGGCGGAGCTTATCTCAACAGAGACAAAATAAGCTCGTCTGAAATTCTAATAAAAGAAGAATTTTTAGAAAATAACGAAATTCTTCTGCGACGCGGTAAAAAAAATTACCACCGTATCTTAGTTGGATAGAAATACAGGAGGATGATTTCAATGTCTGAAAAAGCTGGTTATTTGGGCCCAGATAATGTCACATTTGGATACATAGCAGCAGAAAAGTACTTCAAAGGACAAACTATTGAATTTGTTCCTTATGATAGCCATTATCAAATTTGCGAGGCCGTTGGAAAAGGACAAGTTGAATGCGGAATTGTTGCTATTGAAAATGTATTAGATGGACCAGTAACCGAAACAATACACGCAGTAGAGCACATATTTAGAAAATATGGAATTCACATCTTTGCAGAGATAGAGCTTCCTATTGAGCTTTTCTATTTAAGAAAGGTTAGCGAGGACAGCTGTCCTGTAAAAGTATTGTCGCACGCTGTTGCGCTTAGACAATGTCGAGAGTTTGTTGCATCGCTTCAGAATCAAGGCATTGTTGTTGAAATAAGGAACTCAACTGGAGAAGCCGCTAAAGAAGCAAGTGTCAATCCGGAGTATGCTGTGATCGCTTCTTCTAAAGCAGAAAGTGTTTATGGTTTAGAGCGTTTAATTGACAAATCTGTCACGGACAATGATTGTAACTTTACAAGATTTTGGGTGCTCGGGAAGCATCTTGCCAACAAGACTGGCCAAGATAAGACATGCATTCTTATTAATTTAGATCAGGCTGTATCTGGCGTTCTTTGCAAGGCGCTTCAATGTTTTTCAAACAACAATATTAATCTCTTGATTATTTTCCCAAATCCAATAAAGGGCAGAAAATGGGAATACACCTTTCTACTTGAATTTGCCGGTCATATTTTTGACAAAGGAATGGAAAAAGCTTATGAGGAGCTGAATAAAAGCGGTCTTTGCCCTGGCGGTCCGCTTGTGCTAGGATCATACCCATCTGCTGAAAAGGAGGAAGAATAAATCATGAAAAGTATTCAACAGCAAGGGCAGTCTTCTATTGACAAGCTTAGTGCTTTAGATAAAAAGGCTCTCCTTGCAACAATAGAAGGAATGATTTGCTATTTGGATAATTTCAACCAAGAATACCGCAATGCTCTTTATGTGATTGCATCAACAGAACAAGTAGCTGCTATATACAATAAAGATTTTGCGGAATATTTTGCTTGGTTAGAAATCGCTATGCAAATCTATCAAAGTCTTCATAGCGCTAGTTGGGATTGAAATAAAAACTGAGCCTTATCAAGAATTTATTTGATAAGGCTCTTAATTTGCTCTTAATTTTAAGAATAATAAATAGCATTATGTTCAGCAATTATTGTCTGAACTTCACTTAATCTCGCAAGGGGCACTGCTTGCTGGCTGTCGCATAAAGCCTGACGATTATCAGCATTATCAAAGTATGTCTCCAAAAAAACGAAATCAGGCATTTCCAATAATCCAGCTTTAAGATTAACAAGAACTAAATCGTTTTGCATTGTTCCAGCTGAATGGCTAGGGTCAAGCCCGCACGGCACCCAATAACGATCGTGTACTGTGCGAATCCAGTGATGACGCGGATCAAAACGGTAAGCACTTTCAACATCATCTTGTTCTACGCCTCGACTGCAAAGCATGATCTGATCATTGCCTTGTTCCAAGCTTTGTTCAGGAATAAGTTTCCCTTGGTTGTCATAGTGACGTTCCCCTGCTAGTACAAATTCCGCCAGTTTTATCCATTCGCCTACAGAACGAGCGCGAATAGGATTTTTAATCATAACTGCAAATTCCCATTGTCGTCCTAGTTTTTGGAGGAGCACAGGATTATAGGAGCGAGCGCCAATCCAAAGCACAATCTGGCCGTCATAACCAACTACATTGCGAATTTCCTGAATATCTCCAATGTGCGTTTCGTCCATAACCTCAATAAAAACAACTTCAACTGCATACTGCTTTGCTGCTTTTAAAAACCAACTTACTGCCTTTTTGCCGAAACCAGGAAAAGAATAGGGAGAAGAGCGAGGCTTCCAGCATCCACCTCGAATTTTAGTAATATTGTGCTCAACAACCAATCTTCCAACTAATTCATCAATATGCACATCAACTGCGCAAGGTCCAGCAATAAGCTGGCACGGCAATCCTTTGCCGATTTGCACAGATCCTAATTGGATTCTATAAGCATCGGTTCCACGATTAACAACCAAACTAATGCGGCTTGGAGTTACGCGGTTTACCCGTTCCACGCCAAGCATTTGGCGAAAAACATGTTCAGGAATAGTGCAAGCTTCAACTTGCTCTCCGTCAATTAGATAAACTTCGGTTACCGAAGCTTCTCTTCCCCTAGTAGCCCTAATCTCTGTTTTGAGTCCTTGTTTTTCAGCAATGCTCTTTATTGCTTGAGTTCGTGCATCTTCAACTCCTATCCCAACCTGCATCTGTATTATCATTTCAAGATCCTCCTATTTGTTTTTATATCTATGCCTAGGATAAAACAGATCAATGCTTTTTGTCAAGAACTCTGCCCTTAAAAAATTGCAAAAACCTTTGCGAGCTGGATTTATCTTGAGAATATTGCTAAGATAAAATAAAATTATGAAACTTTGCAGTGCTTGTTTATTAGGGCTTATAGATATGGATAAAAACAAACAAGAACAACCCAATATAGAAATCAAAGCCAGATGCGCGAATCATGCGCAGATTAGGAAAATTTTAAAATCCAAAAAAGCAGTTTTCAAAGGCAAGGATCATCAAATAGACACTTATTTTAAAGTTAAATTTGGTAGATTAAAATTGCGCGAAGGCAATATTGAGAATTGTTTAATTTTTTATGCCAGAGAAGATAAAAAAGGGCCAAAGCAATCTGATTATTTACTTTTTAAGCATGATCCAAGATCCTGCTTAAAAGATATGTTAATTAAGTCATTGGGAATTTTGGCTATTGTTGATAAGCAAAGAGAAATTTATTTTATTGATAATATTAAATTTCACTTGGATATTGTTAAAAATCTTGGCAAATTTGTTGAGATTGAAGTAATTGACAATCGCAAGACAAGTAAAGATAAATTATTAAAACAATGTGAATATTATTTAGATTTGTTTCAGATTTCAAAAAAAGATTTAATTTCAGGTTCTTATAGTGATTTGTTACTGAAAACAAATACCTTCAGAATCTCAAATTAAGAAATATTTGCGCCGTATTGTTTTTGGCAAAAATGTGTTTTGCCCTTCCTGTCGTTCGCAGAATGTGTTAAGATTTGAAAGATGAAGCAAAAAATTTTCATAAATAGACAGTTAGCTTTTTTTTGCATTAAAATAAATCAATGAAGAAGATACTTTTCGTTGAAGATGAGCCGATTTTAATTAAGACTTACCGATTGGCTTTTGAGCAAGCTGGCTATGAGGTTAAGATTATTGAAAAATTAGGGTTGGCCCTGAAAACCGCTCAACAAGAAAAGCCGGACTTAATTATTATGGAGATTGCTTTTTGTGATGAAAAAAACAATAAAATATCCAAAGAGCAGGGAATTAATGCCATAGCTTCCCTAAAGGCTGGCAAAGAAACAAAAAATATTCCTATTATTGTCTTAACGCATCTTTCATTAGAAGATCGAGAACAAGTCTTAAGTCTTGGTGCTCAAGACTATATTACCAAACTTGAAATTATGCCAAACCAGATAATAAAGAGGATTGAACGGAAGTAATTTTTATATTTTTGATTTTTTGTCTTGACATCTCCCGCTAGTCCGCATTATAATATAGACAATAAGAACAACTCTAAAATTCTGTGGAGATATCTTCCAGAAGCAGAGTCTGTTTTTTTAGATAATTGGCAAAAATGCTTGACATTTTTGTCAAATTATGTTATCTGTTTAAGTTAAAGAAGCACATTAAAAACATATAATGAAAAAGAGGGAGGGACTAGAAATGGCTGCGTTACCTCGAGAGCCAATGATGATAACAGAGGAGGGCTATCTAATTGGAAGATATAGTCGTTCCGGAATCGCAGAACTTACTTTTAACCAGACACCCTTTCTTCTTATTGGAGAAGCTTGGGTTAGTGGTCCGAAGTTGGAACTAGATGCATTCGACGAGATTATAAGTTTTTCAATAGTATCTGGAGAAGACTGTGCCGGCCATTTTGGTCCCAAGTTTCCTTCAGGCCCAGAAAACTTAAAAATTCCGTTGTTGCATCTTTCAAGAATCATGACGATAACCAGTCAAATAGCAGCTAGATTAATTTATCCCGAAAAAATACCGGTATTAGTTGGTGGCAAAAATATAAGAGCTAATAACCAAAATTTGATATCACCGCCAGCCACGGTAACTGCTAGGGCTAGCAACTTCAAGGCGAATGGCACTAATTTTAGTGCAAGAACCTTGGGTAGAGCTAATGGTGAACCATACGCAGAAATCGAAGAACTGTCTTTTAAGCTTATCACTCTGGATAATTTCACAAGGACAGGTGATATTGTCAGTGAGATCCCAGACGAATTGCTAAGAGGGTGTAAGATTAAAAGAGAAATGTATCGTTCAGATATTGAAGAGTTGATTTTGGAGAGAGAGCCTTTCCACAGACTAGACAGAGCTATTTTACTGCAGTCGCCCAAGGGTGATCTGAAGCTTGTCACAATTTCCAAAATCACCAAAGCAGATTGCTCTGGTCAGTTGGTAATCGATGGGCAGTCTAGCTTGTCTCTAGTGGACTACTCTCGGCTGATGGCACTAACTGCTGAACTTCTAGCAAGCATAGTGACTCGCGAGCGGTTTGATGATTTCTTAGTGGTGCCAATCGCGGTGAAAGTGGATAAAGTGGATACTCCTAATTTACTTCTGTTTTCGCCGCCAGTGGTTGTAATTGCCGAGGCAAGCATATCAGCTAAGAACCTTTATGACCCTCGTATGATTAAAAGAGGAAAACAGTTGTTTTGGGCTGATAGCGCTTCTGCTTGGATAGACAATGTAGAAGTAGCGAGAATGGACAAAATAGTTTATGCTCTTGTGCCAGAGGATAAATTTTTTGAAGAAAATAACATAAAATATAAAAATGACGCATCAAGCGTTATTAATCCAAGGCACAAACTTATTTAGGCTTTTGGTGAAAAATTTCCCAGAAGCCTTTTTTTTGATTAGCCGTTTGGTTAAAAAAGTTATCCACAGCTTACCTCTTGACTTTTTATTTGAGCCATTGTTTAATATATGCAAATAGAAAGAGGAGGAATGCTGGATGTCTAAGAACAGTAAAGCCGATGCAAGTTATCACAAAGGATACCAAGACGGCAAGAGTCAGAAAGAATACGAAAGTAACACAGGAGCAATAGCTCAAGTCATTGGCTCAGTTTTGCCGCCATGGTCAGGTCGCGAATTAAATGCTTCTCGGGATTATGATCGAGGGTTCGATAAAGGGCACAGTTCCAAAAAGTAGCACCTTAAATGAAACTGAAAAATCTTAAATAAGATTTTTCAAAACATAGGGTGCATCACAGTTAGGGTGCGCTCTTTTTTAATTTATTGTTTATTGTGCTTATCCATAGGCGGATCAGTCTGTTGATTGCTTTCAATTTAACATTGTGTTATTATTTTATTAATGGCTGATTTTAGAATCATTATTTTAGGAATAGTCGCTGTTGTTGATCTTTTGTTCGCTATCACAGTTTTGCTGAAAAGCAAAAAAAGAGAGGCTCGGGCTTTTGGGTTTTTTGCTATTGGTTTGGCAGCTTGGACTTTTGGTTTATTTATGTTTTATCGCTCTTTAGATCCGATCTCTTCTTTATTCTGGGCTAAAAGTTTATATTTTGCCGGCAACATTATCGCTGTTTTTTTTCTTTATTTTTCATTTGCTTTTCCTCAACAAGAAAAATCTTTAGCACGGTGGCAGAAAAGTCTTGTTTTTTTGCCAATTGCTATACATTTCTATCTTTATTATTTTACAGATATTATTATAGCCAATAGCTTTATTGATCAGGGTGTTAAAGGTTTTATCTATGGTTCTTTCCGCTGGGCATTTGATATCCCCTTTATGATTTATTTTCTTTGGGCTTTTATTAATCTTTTTGTCAAATATAAGAAATCAACTGGCACGACTAGATTCCAATTGCGTTATGTGGTGCTTAGTGTTTTAATCGCATTAGCCATAGCCGCAACAACGAATGTTATTTTACTTTGGTTCGGAATCTTTAATTATGTTTGGATAGGACCGGAGGCTACTTTAATGATTGTTGCCGCTTCCACCTACGCCATTATCCGTTATCGCTTAATGGACATCAGATTGGTTATGCGTCAATCAACAGTCTGGCTGGTGTCTTTGGCTTTGGCTGGCGGAGCTGGGTTTGCTGTTTTATACTTAGATCCTAGTTTGACTATTCTGTCCCTGCTTTTGAGTATGATTTTGTTTGCTTTGATCAAGTATGGCATGGAGATTCTGGCTAACAAATTCTTTTTTCTCTCTTGGTATGATTATCAAAAGACATTAAGAGAAGTAGCCAGAAAACTAACAAGTATTATTGATTTAGAGAAACTCTCTAATTTAATTATTGAAACAATAGCCAAAACAATGCAGATTGACAAAGCGGCTTTGCTTTTGCGAGATAAAAATAAGTATCTTGCCCAGAAGCTAATGGGTTTTAAGCAAGAGAATGGCTTGTCTTTGGTGCGAGACAATCAATTGACTGAGTATTTAGAAAAAACAGGCAAACTAGTGGTTTATGAAGAATTGTCTTTGGTTGGCTTAGATCATCTTAAAAACAATATGAAAGAAATGAGGGCTCAATTATGCCTGCCTCTGGCCTTAAGAAACAAACTTTTAGGTATTATTGTTCTGGGCCCAAAGATCTCAGGCGATGCCTATACTAAGCAAGATATTGACTTGCTTGAGACTTTAGCTAGCCAAGGGTCTATTGCTATAGAAAATGCTCAATTCTACAACAGCATGGAAGAAAAAGTCCAAGACCAAGTCAAAGATATTCAGGAATTAATGAATGTCAAATCAGAATTCTTAAATCTAGCTTCGCATCAATTAAGAACCCCGACTTCAGGAATCAGGGCAGCTTTGTCAATGATAACCGAGGGCAGTACAACCCCGGCGCAAACCAAAGAATTTATTCAAGACTGCTATGTTAATGTCAATCGGCTTGTTATTATTATCAAAGATATTTTAGACGCCCAGTCAATTGCCGGCAGGGGCTTAAAGCTTTCTAAATCATCAGTTCAAATAGAAGATATAATCAGCGAATCAATGACAATGTTTAAGGTCTTGGCTGACCAAAAAGGCCTTTATTTGAATTTTGAAAAGCCAAAAGAAAAA